>CAZFFM010000012.1:0-24396 GCA_964517425.1 uncultured Ardenticatenales bacterium
AATCTGCGTGTACCTGCGTCATCTGCGTCCTATTCCAGGGGGGCTGAACGGATACAATAATTTGACAATGTCACGGGACCCCTAAGGGGGCGCACGGCTCTCCTCCCCGAAGGCGCGCTTCCCTGATATGACATGGTCAAAATAATCAGAGAGATTATAACATTCTCTGTGCGTTTGGGCAAATCGGTTTGGGTGACGGGCTTGCGCAGCGGTTCCGGTGACTGCGGCCTACTTGCGCAGGGCAGACGACGGCCCGCGTTCCCGGGCGGCGGATTATTGTCCTGCGAGCGCTCGCTGAAGCAGGGGGTGCAATGCGGGGCCGGTGGCGAGGGTCGAGTGGGACCAGGGTGTCCAGGGGCTGCCGTCGAGCTGAGTGATCGTTCCGCCCGCTTCCAGCACCATGAGCGCGCCGGCTGCGGTGTCCCACGGCTGCATGTAATATTCCCAATACCCGTCCAGCCGGCCGCAAGCCACGTAGGCGATGTCGAGCGCGGCTGCACCGGCCCGCCGAATGCCCTGTATGCGGCGGATGACTCGCGTGAATTCGGCGATGTTGTTGTCGGTAGCGGTGGCGCGCTGGTAGTAGAACCCTGTGGCGACAAGGGCGTCCACCAGGCGTGAGACAGAGGTTACCTGCAGAGGGTTTCCGTTGAGGAAAGCGCCTTTGCCGGCTTGGGCCCAGAAAGTTTCCTCCCGCAGCGGATCGTAGATTACGCCAACTGCCAACTTGCCCTGCCGGCGCAGCCCAATGGAGACGCAGAAGTGGGGATGGCCATGCGCAAAGTTGGTAGTGCCGTCCAAGGGGTCAACAATCCAAAGCGGCGCGTCGTCCTTGCCGTGTGCGCCGCTCTCTTCAGCCAGCACCGCGTGTTCGGGAAAGGTCCGCTGGATTGCAGCCACAATCAGGGACTCCGATTCGAGGTCGGCCTGGGTGACCAGGTCAACCTCGCCTTTGTGCATGGCGGCGAGGCCGGTGTTGTAATGCTTGCGCAAGATTGCGCCGGCCTGGTGCGCCGTCTCGATTGCAAATTGGAGCAACGTGTCGGTCGTAGGCAATGTATTATAAATCAAGCCGTGCGCAGACGCCGCGTGACGATCAGAATCAGGCCAAGTCCTAGCCCCAGAGCGATGGCTTCCATCCCACCCAATCCTGTGGGGGGTATTTCAGTTGCCTGCCCCTGGGCCACGGCCGTCGTTGCGGTGGGCTGCGGGGGCGGCGCGGTTGCCGTGGGGCCTGCTGCCGTGCTACCGCTCGCACTGGCCGGCGGCGGGGCGGATGTGGCCGTCGCGGGCAGCACGGCGGGCGTGTCCGTAGGAGCCGGCGTGTTCGTTGGCGGCTGTGTGGGAGCCGCGGCTGCACCGGCGGCATTGGAGGCCGGCACGGTGGCCGTCTTTACCGCTTTGGCCGTTGCTGTCGCCACGGGGTGTGCTGTGGATGTTGGCAGCGCCGTCGGTGACAACTGAGCAACCTGATTCTTGGCCGTTTTACCTCCTTGGAAAAAGAACATATATCCCAGCAAGGCAATCACCCCCACTACCAAGAGGGCGGCCAGGCCAATCGCGCCAATGATGAAGGGCATGTTACGATTGTTTCCGTTGCCGTTTAACGGGGTCATCGTGCTCATCTTCTTCCTCCTCTTTCAAGAATTCCTGAATGCTGTTGTTATGAAAATAGCTGTCAGTTATCAGTCGTCAGTAGGCAGTCGTTAGTTGTCGGATGCTAGTATGGTCTTATGCTAGTTTAGACGTGAATGCTCGAATGTCCTGCCGTGACGGGCTGAAGCCGTCACTGGATGCGTGAGAAAGTCGCTGAAGCGACTGCCCGGCGGGAGTGCAGCCGCTTCCAGCGGCTTGGCCTCGCCACCAGTGCCGATTTCCAATCCGGCACGGGCCCCTTGTGGTGAAACTAGCATAAGGCCCTAGTAGGCTGTCGGAGAGCCCCATTTTTTCTTTTTAGAACACAGATTCTTAGGCCAACTCATCGGAAAATCTGTGTCCCATTATTCTTTCTCCGACAAGCTGCTAGGTGGTACGGACGTCTACGCACACGTTGCCTTCATCGGATGCGCTCCAGATTTGTCCAGGGGATAAACACTGTTTCCCCCGAATCTAGTTGTACCTGCGAACCTGGTATGCGTTCACCAGTCGGAATGATCTGTCCGAGGGGAATGAGAGACTCGATTGTGCCGGTCTGACCGGTGTAGGGTGGCGCGATCAAGTGTACCCTATCCCCCGGTTGCCATGGGCCGACGGGAAACTCTCGGAAGTTGTCGTTTTTGTGGCCCGAAATAATAACCTCGGGCCGTGTTTGGCTTCCATATTGACCGGTCTGTCCACTCATAAAAGTGTCGTATCCATTCATTTCACCGAGCAAGTCGAATGCGGGGGGGCAGATGGGAATGCTCCCGAATCCCTCCAGCAAGATAATGGGGAAGGGCAAAGTTTTGGCTGTGTCCCGCAAGGCTACATCCAGGCTGCCCAGAATCATACCACGCACTTTGTGTTCGACCGCGGCAAAGAGGGCTGCTTTGGTCGCTGTGCCAGCAGCAAGGATGGTACCCCGGCAACTCACGTCGAGGGCTTCTGCTTCCATGATGTAGGCCGGGTCGTCTGTCATGAGCTTTAGCACGCCAGAGGCTTCGCCGTCTGTACACCAGATGCCCTGGATCAACGCACCGGTTAGCTCGATTACCACGCCAAAACGGGGCATTACGTTGGCAACATGGCCACGCAGCGAGGCCTTGAGTTCCAAGGGTTCGGGGTGTCCGCGCAACAAGGCGTAGCCGTTTTTGTCCACTTCTACGAGAACACCAGATATCGGCGAACCGATACGATGCCGGCTCAATCCAAGCATTTTCCGCTGGCTTGCCACCGGCTGACCTGCTTCGAAAGATTCTCCAACCGGTTTATCGAGCATAGATTTGACCTGTTCGGGGGCCACACCCAAGGCGTAGGCCAGGTTGAGGACGCGCAATGCGCCAGGGGTGCGCGAGCGGGCTACGACGGTTTCCGGTTCGACGATAGCGCCGATGTCCACCAGCACTTCGCCTGGCTGAGATAGCACACGCTCCCGCCGGATGTTCATCGAGGGGGTGATGTGTACCTCTTGAGGGTTCGAAATTTCAGGCACCCACATTTTGTTGCCACTCCTTCAATCTGGTTCGGCGGGTTTCGTCGTCTTCGGGCAGCATCAACGGGCGTCCGCGGGCATCTATGATGATGCCAAGGCTGCCCCCTTTTACCTTCGTCTTGACCCGTTTGCCCGGGCCAGGTCCCAGATCCAAGCCCCTGGACGGCCTGAGATCAAGCAAGACTTCCTGGTCTCTCGAAAGCGGAACGATTTCCATGGCCCCGGACGGGACATCCAGGCGGAACGTGCTTCCGTCGGCATAAGACAGGTCGCAGCGCAAGGCCGTTTTGCCCGCGCGTATGCGGCCGGCAGGAGCGACCATCGTGCCCACGCTGGCCAGAACATCGTTGATCAGAAGGTGCGCCGCAGCGACGGGGGCCACCTGGGAGAGAGAGGTCACGGGGCCAACAAGTTTGAACCGGTCGGTCAGCAGGTGGGTAATCCCGATGGGTTGCATGCCGTCCAAAACCGCCAAGGCCAGATGGGCTGGTTTGGGCATGTTCGTCAGGCGGTTGCCGCTGATCAACAGGTAGTCCACCATGATTCCCGGGTGCCGACCCTCCTGGGGTTTGACAAGGCGCGCAGCCTCTGTAACTGCCAGGTGCAAAGCCTCTCGAATTGCGGCCTGCTCAATCCAGAATTGCTCCATGGTTTGCGGTTGGGCCAGCGGATGCAGGGCTATATTGGCGAGCTGGTTGGCCAGTTCGTTTTCTGGTATGGCCATGGGCAACCATCGGACAACCTGCTGCAGCCCGACCCGTTCAACGACGTTGTTCAGGCTGTAGCGCAGGCCGTTGTGCATGTCCACATAGCGCAGCTCGGCACCGGCCACGTTCCCCGCAATGCAGAGCGATTTTGATCCGAGGTCCAGTCCGAGCACGGACGTATTCTCCTGCCTGGAGAGAAAGTTTATGGCCCAGGAAAAAGCCTCTGCCGTGGAGAGGGGTTGTGCGGTGGTCCAAGAGCGGACAGTGCCCATGCCTGGCAGGCGCGCGATGCGCCGCAGGCGGTAGATTTGGGCCAACGCTTCTGTGGCTTGGTTCAGTTGTTCGCTATCCCATGTTGGACGCACATTGTCCACGACTTGGAAGGTGAGTTCGCTGGAGAGAATATCGGCAACGGCCTGCCGCGCTGTTTCGTTGCCGGCAAAGATCACGTTGGGGCGAGCCGGTTCCGGCAGGGCACTGGACGATAGAGCAATGACTTCGGCCATCTCTATGAGTGGTTCCACCGGCCCGCCGTTTATTCCACCGGTCATCAGAATCACCTCGGGGCGTACGCGGCTCAGTTGGTCTACCCATGCTTCGATGAGGCCGTTGGGGGACCGGTTTGCGGATTCTTGTTCCACGGGTAACGTAGCTACAACGTCGGTATAGATTGTTGCCGCAACGTTCCGGGCGCTGGCCAAACTGAAATCGGAAGCGAAACCGGTGATGGCCAGACGCAAGGGGAGGCCTGCGCTGCTGGTGGAAGCGGCTGTGTCCACGCCCTGGCCATCCGATTGTTCCGGTGATATGAGCTGGTGGGTGGCACTGAGCAATTTTCGCCCGGTCAGGTGTTCAATCTGGCCAAGCGCTTCGAGTATCCCGATGGCCACGTCGGCGTAGGGCGGCGCGATTGTGGTCGGCGAACAGCCCCGCGCCAGCAGCCGGTGACGTCCGTTCACAACGTCGACAAGCCCCACGGTGGTGGAGACACTACCTACGTCTGCTATGATCGCGGATTCAATTTCTTTCGTCGTAACGCTGTCCACTGGTTGCTCCTGGTCGCTATCTTCCACCGGTAATTGAGAGCCAGGTACCAAACAAGAATTGTAACCGTCCGATCAACAAGGTCAAGGCCGTGAGGATGCCATTTCCCAAGAGGGCGCCAAAGGCCAGGAGGAGAAAGAACCGTCCCAGTTTTCTTGCGCCATCGAAAAAGCGATTCACGGTTCTGGCCGCTGCTGCCGTTTCGTGCCGTCGCGTGAATTGGAAGGAGAGCAGGGTGGCCACCGTGCCCACCACAATCACGAGCGCGGAAAAGGCGCCCACTGTGCCTGTTAGCCCTTGGCCATAATCTGTCGGAAGGAGCGATAGGGTCGTGGCTTGCACTTGGGGCAGCAACGTCCCAACCATGGCCCCTCCCATCGCCAGACCTGCTCCCACCCCCAGCATGAAGCCGATGCTGACGTTGCCCAGGAAGGAAAAGGAGGGCGTGGATTTGGTCAAGAGCAGCAAGCCCAGGACGAGAGCGATGACCAGATACCAATTTGCAGAGGGATCTTTCTGCAACGGCTCAAACAAACTGGGGCGCAGCACCTGATGGTAGGCGATAATCGCGCCATAGGCCACAGCGGTGCCGACCAGGAGGTGTTTTGCCAGACGAGAGAGGGGATTGTCTCCCAGCAGGTAGCTGTAGACCATCAGCGTCAGGATTGCGCCGATCCAGACGCTGAATCCTTCGGCTTGCAGGACATCGCCAAGTGTTGTCGTGATTGCTTCCATCGTTTATTTGCGCTTCCTGCGGTTGCTTCCGATGGCGGCCAACGCACCGACTGCCACCAGAAGAAGGACGGCCAAAGCACCCACGGAAAGGGAGTCAATTGCTGCTCCGCTGCTTGGGGCATGTCCGGTCTGCAAATCGTAATCGGTTGCTCCCACCAATCCGACCACCATGCCTTTGATTTGTTTCGAGTGGTAGTAGGGCAGGACGGCCGGTTCCACGGCAGCAGGCACGGCCACCAAAATGGGGGTCTGCTGACTTTTGGTGCCGACTTGTTCCAGCCACAGGCGGATCGTCTCCGGTGTAGAGCCAACGACGATGATCGCTCGCACATCGCGCAGGCTGTGCAGGTCGCTCATCGCGGCATAGGTGTGCAGCAACTGCCCGTTGGTGAAATCGGGCCGGTCCAGGCTTTGTTCGCCCTGTACCAAACTGCGCAGCCCGATCTCCCGGCCAACAAGGAAACCGAGGTTGATGAATTGCTGTCCGTACTGGGTTGCCGCTTCGTCTTTGGCAACATGTTTCCACGCTTGCTGGGCCAGATAGGGGCCTTGTGGCACGGTGCTGATCGAGACAACGCGCACGTTTCGTGCCGAGAGGTGGCGTAGAATGGCTTCGGCTTCCGGTTCCATTTCGCCCATCAAGTCGGCTTCGTAGTCAAAGGCCACGAGGACAGCAGTCCCTTTGGGCATCGCTTCGACGGTCTGGAAAAACGCTCTCGACGGCTCAGGGCTCCGCTCGACATTAAACAGTTTGGTGTTCAAAAGCAGGGGAACCAGGAGAGCGATCAGCAAAACCAGGTAGCCGATGACCTGCCAGGGGAACTTGAAAGCCCCTTGTTTGATTTCAGGTTCCGACGCGGCCCGGCGGCTTTGCAACTTGCGCAGGAGCTGTCCGGCCCGAATATCCTCGGAGATTTCCGCCGGCTTGATCGGAGCGACGATGTGCGGCATGGCAATAATTGGCTCTACGGGCAAAGGTCCTGGAATTCCGGCAAGCAGTCCAGAGGACGCTTCTGCTTCTTTTCTGGCCAGATCAATCTCGTCTGAGAAGGCAACCACTTCGGGTTGCAGGCTTTTGAGCCAACTGGGCAGGGCCGCCGGCTCAAGGGTGATTTCCTCTTGCTCTTGATCAGGAGGCTGGGGCGATTCTGCCCCACCCACCTCGCCACCACGCAACCAGGAGGGGAGTTCCGGGGGGGTGTCTCCTTCGAAAGGTGTGTGGGGTTCGGGAGGCGAGTCGTCGCTTGTTGGGGCACTTGTCTCCTGCAACCAGTCGGGCAGTTCTGCAGAGGCTTCAGCAGAGTCGGAGAAATCGGCTTTCCCCATGGCTTCTTGAAGCCAGTCGGGCGCGAAATCATCTGGGGCACTCGATTCGGCGCTTCCTTCCGTGGGTTGGTCTGTTTCACCGGGCGCGGTTTGACTTTGTTCGCGCGTCACGTCTGGCCGCGCGGGCATTCCCCGATCTGGTTTTGTGCTGGGGAAGAGCAGGGAAAGCGAGGAGCTAGGTTCAACTGTTTCTTCCGGTGCGGCGGGCGCGGTCCTTTCTACGGTTGTTGGCGGGCGGCCCAGGTCTGGTTCACTGAGTGTGGCGTCGTCTTCTCCCCTGATGGGCGTCAGTGCAGCCTCACAGCGGTCGCAGACGGTATTGTCTGCGGCATTTGGTGCGCCGCACATGGGGCAAGTACGCCTTGTCGCCGCACTAAGGTCTTGGCCACAGTCGTTACAGAACTTGCTACCGTCTCGATTAGCCACTCCACAACTTGGACAGTATATCATAAACTTGTATTCACCGCTATTTGAAGTATCGTTCTCTGTCGGTGAGCGCTAGCAATCGCAGCCCCGTCGCTATGGTGCCCAGTGCCGCTCCCAGGAGCAATCCTCTGATGCCGGCCATGGTGGGTACGGCCAGCAGCCAATCCTTGAACGCTGGCCACTGGGGTAGTATCTTTTCTCCCACCGGAAGCTGGCCCAGCAATACGATGGCCGCAACGAACAGCATGAAGCCCGCCTCTTTGGGGCGGGATCGAAGGGCGCGCTGGGAAGCAGTGATGATGAAAAAGATCAGCAGGGAAAGGAAGGCGGCTTCCAATGGAATCTGGATGTTTTGCAGGACCCAAGCCACGGATCCTTCCGTAGGCCCTCGGGTGCCGGGGCGACCCAAGACGAGTACGGCCAGCATAACCAGTACGAGAGCCAGGCTGTACCCCCATCCCCCTTCCCTGCGGGATATCTTCCCCAGGTGGACGAGCAAGATGTTCAGGACGCCCAGCAAGAAGGCAAAAGCAGCAATGATCATCGCGGTATGGATGAACAAGGTTGTCAAGCCTTGGATGGTTGGTGCGCTCGTAAAAAAACTGAGCATTACAATTATGCCTACAGCTGTAGCGACTGCCGCGGGAAGTCTTTGTCTCATCTTGTCTTGCGATTAGTCCTTCATCCCAAAATGGTGCGCAGCACCACGCCTACAAAGATTATGCCCACAATCACCAGTCGCCCGGTGTCCTGCAATACGAGGCTGGCCAGGTGGGTAGACCAACGCGAGATATAGGCCCCCGTGGCAAATATCTCTTCACCAACCAATGTATGTTCAGAAGCCAGTTGCATATAAGGCAGACCCTGGGGATTTGTGGTGCCGACAACCTGGATCAGATCTTCTTTGGCGCTTGATTCTCCCATCAGCAAGAATTCGGGGCCGAACGCACCGATCATTATGTTGCCTGTGAGTGGCTCATGTTCCAGAACGTCCATGGTGCCGGCCGCGTAGGTGATGGCATCGGGACCCATGAACCGGGCGTTTCGCATGGTGGGCCAGTTCGGATTTGCACGGCCGGGCGTGGTGCGCGGTTTCCGTATGATGTCTTGGGCCAGAGGCAAGAGGGTGGGGTCGGACACTGTGACCATTGTCTCAACGCCCGATTCCGAAGATATTGCCGATACAATGTCCAGACTGGTTAAGCCGGCCATGGTTTCAACGGTCGTATTTTCGCCGAGTTTTCCGGTTCCTACGGAAACATGCACCTTTTGTCCTTCTTCCAGGGCACGAGCAATGGCGTGTGACAGGTTTTCCATGCCGGGTATTTTGCGCAGAGAGATTTCTTGCCCTTTGCGCAACCCCAAGTTGATGAAGGCAAAGATAGGAAGGGCAAGCAGAAATCCCACCAGAACTACGGCTTGGTCTATGGGAATATCACCGATCATGGCGGTTTACTTTCTCCCTACAGTCGACGAATGAATTCGCCGCCTGATACTGCGAAGTGCGTTGAAACACACTATCTTAGGACTTAGGACGACAGCAACCCGTTTCAACGGGTTTCGCGATAACAGGCGGGCAATTCATTGCTTGCTATTCGCTCGTTCCAATTGCGTGAGCAAACGGTCCACGTTGGCCGGTTCTTCGAACAGGGCAGCGCCGCCGCCGCTTAGCCAGCCGGACCCGTCCCAGCCGAATAGCGGCTGCACCAGAAGCAGCACTTGTGACAGAAAGAATGCCAAAGGCCCCACGGTTCCCAACATAATCATGCTGGGGACATCCATGGAATGGAAACGAATCAAACCGACGGCCTGTCGCAAAAGTTTTTCTCGTTGTTTTGATGAAATTGACATCGGTGTGTTATGCCTCGCTAATAGCTTCGCGTATGTTCGATAGCCTTTTCTCGCCAACCAATATTTCAACTATTATACCATAAAACGCGCGAATTTTCTAGTAGCGAAAGGTACTATTTTGTCTTTTTTTGGTGTTATATTTCTTTCCAGTAAAAATCTAACCTTAAATCTGGGGGGTGATCGTCCGGCAACCGCTCGTCGCTTTGTAGTATACCACGCCTTACTTAACAATGCAAACAGAGAAATGGCAATTGCCATTTCCCCCTATCCCCGCTATAATAACTGCGTTCCCCCGCCCAGCGGGGAGCGGGGAGCGTGGAGCGGAGAGCGTCGCAACACGCAACACGTCGTCTACTTTCATAACAGTCACCATGAGCGGCGCGCGCGCCACCAAGGATGAAAATTGCGTGGAGCGGAGCGCGACGCAATACGCGACACGCACAACCAGTGGCCGCCTGACATCTGACGAGCGATATCCGCGACGGTGAATTGGAGGGCTCTATTGGAATCACAGAATCAGCGAGCTTGGCAGTTTGCTGCTCCGGCGCCGCCTTCGGCACTGGAAAGCTTTGCAGACCTGGACCCTACGCTGGTGCAAATCCTGTATAACCGAGGTATAACGGACCGGCAAGCGGCAAATCAATTCTTTGCCCGCGACGAATCATGCTCTCCCTTTCGGTTGCGCGGTATGTCGGAGGCGGTGACCCGAATCCGCCAGGCCATCCGTAAAGGCGAGAAGATTGTCATCTATGGCGATTATGACGCAGACGGAATCACCGCCACAGCGTTGATGGTGGAGACCCTTTCGGCGCTCGGGGGACAGGTTAAGCCCTTCATTCCTTCGCGCAGCGACGACGGATACGGCGTCCGGCGCAAAGCGCTGGACCGCATTGCCGGCGAAGGGGCAACGCTGATGATCACGGTTGACTGCGGCATTCGCGACATCCAGGCCCTGCGCTACGCCAAGGACCTGGGACTGGATGTTATCGTCACCGATCACCACACCGTGGCCGAGACGCTGCCACCGGCCATCGCCGTGATCAATCCGAAACAAGCAGGATGCGGGTATCCATTTGAGGACTTGTGCGGCGTGGGCCTGGCCTTTAAGCTGGCGGAGGGAATGCTCCGCGTAGAGCGGCAAATTCCCCTGAACCGCAAAACACGAGATCTGAGCGAGGATGACTTGCTGGACTTGGTGGCCCTGGGCACCGTTGCCGACCTGGTTCCTCTGGTGGGCGAGAATCGCGCACTCGTTTCGCGGGGCCTAGCGCAGTTGCGCAAAACGCGCCGGCCCGGGCTGCGCCAACTTGCCCAACTGGCCCGGCTGAACCTGGAACTGCTGAGTGCGGAGGACATAGGCTTTCGCATTGCGCCACAAATCAACGCCACGGGACGTATCGCCAGCCCGTTTGACGGCTATCGTTTGCTGGTGACACCAGATCGCGAGGAGGCCGAACGGCTCGCTTCCTCCGTTAGCAGCCTCAATCGCCAACGTCAGAAGCTGACTCGCGAAATGGTCGAACACGCCCTTTCGCTCGTGCAAGAGCCGCCGGGCGACATCTTGATTGTCGCCGACGAGCAGTTTACGGAAGGCTTGATGGGACTGGTCGCCAGCAAAATCGCCGAAACATTCTACCGCCCGGCCGTCGTGATCGCCATTGGCGACGAAATGAGCCGGGCGTCCGTGCGCAGCATTCCTGAATTCCACATCACGCGCGCCCTGGATGCGTGCCAAGACCGGCTAATCCGGCACGGAGGTCATGCCATGGCGGCAGGCTTCACCATTGCCAATCGAGAACTGCCCGCCTTCCGAGCGCAACTGGAAGCATTGGCCAAAAGCGCGCTGGCCGGTCAAACGCTGCTGCCGACTCTGGTCATTGATGCTGTCGTACCCATCGAGAAGACAACCGGCGCTCTCTATGATCATCTACAAAAGCTGGCCCCCTTTGGATATGGAAACCAGACCCCTCTCTTGGCGAGCTTGAACGTTGAGGTGAGATCCCCCAGGGCCGTGGGACCAGACGGTAACCATTTGAAGATTTCGGTGCGGGTGCCGGGCAGCTCGGTGGACCGCGACGGCATTGCTTTCAGGCAGGGGAACTGGTATGGACACTTGCCCGATCGTGTGGATTTGGCCTATTACCTGGAGATGAACCATTGGAACAACAAAACTAAATTGCAGCTCAACATCCAGGAGCTGCGGCCTTCCACGTGAACGTGACGGATAACGTCGCCCCGGACGTCCCCGAGGGCCTGTCTGCTCCGCCAAAATCATCGGGCATGCTTTCCGCCGGCTCTTTGCGGGATGTGCGGCTCTGGTTTGGGGTGGCGGTCAGCGCCGGAAGCATCTATCTGCTGTCACGCGGAGTCAGTTGGGGAGAAGTTCTCTCGACTCTGGGGCATCTGAAGGTGCTGCCCGCCTTGCTGGCCGTGCTGATCGTGTTGGTCACAGGAATCGCGAAGGCGGAGCGATGGCGGTGGCTTTTTTGGCCGCACCAGAAGGGCGTTGGACGGGTTTGGCTTTACGGCGTACTGCTGGCCGGCCAGATGATCAACTTTGCTTTTCCGAGTCGCCTGGGCGAAGTGACACGAGTCTATTACGTGGGACGAAGCGGACAGGTACAAAGCGCGCACGTTCTGACCAGTATCGCCGTGGAAAAGACGGTGGACCTGGTCATGACTCTGGCGCTGCTCGCCGCGCTTTTGTCAGTGATGCCGGTTCCAGAATGGCTGCACGGGAGTGTGAAGACGTTGTCCTTTGCCGTGTTGGCCTTGTTGCTCATTTTGTTTGTGCTGACCTGGCAAGAGCATTATGCCGGGCGTTGGCTGGCGTGGCCCATCCGGTTTTTCCCCGCACGGTTTCAGGAGCCGGCCAGACGCCAACTGGCACTTGCGCTGGCCGGCCTCCTCGCCCTCCGGCAAGGGAAGGTCCTGGTCGAGGTATGCTTCTGGTCCATAGTGGTGTGGACCACATCCGTTTGGACCAATTATCTTGTGTTCCAGAGCCTTGGCCTGGAACTTTCCTGGAAAGCAGCCCTTTTTCTGCTGTTGATCCTGATGTTAGGAACGGCTATCCCCACGTCGCCCGGGAAGATTGGTGTGTTTCATTATCTCACCGTCCTGGCTCTGGCCCCATTTGCCGTGGCCAAACCGGTGGCCTTGAGCGTGGCCCTGGTGTTGTACGTGGTCGCCTACGGGCCGGTGCTGGTGGGGGGAAGCGCATTTGTTCTATTGGAAAGGCGTGTATAACGTTGGAGCCATCTCCAGTCTCAAACGATCTGGTTTGCCCTCCCGGATATTCTGCGCTCGGACATCGTACGGATCGGCCACACATCCTGGAAGTGCGACACTTGATGATCGCCTACGGGGATGTAGTGGTGGTGCGCGACCTGTCTTTGCATGTCCACGAAGGAGAATTCGTGGCGCTGGTGGGGCCGAACGGCGCGGGAAAGACCACAACCTTGCGCACGATTCAGGGCCTGATTCGTCCGGCTCGGGGGGAAGTCTGGTTGCGGGGAGAGCGCATAGACGACTTGCCCCCGCACGAACGCGTGTCGCGCGGCCTGATTTCTATCCCAGAAGGGCGGCGGCTGTTTCCACAAATGACTGTCCGCGAGAACTTGGAACTGGGGGCCTATACCCACCGGGCTCGGGAGACCTTTGCGGAAAGCTTAGAGATGGTACACGCCGTTTTTCCGGTTCTCGAAGAACGGGCCGGGGAGCTCGCCGGCAACCTGAGCGGAGGCCAGCAACAAACGTTGGCCATTGCCCGGGGACTGATGGCCCGCCCCCACGTTCTCCTGCTGGACGATCCGCTGCGCGGACTGGAACGGCGCGTGATGACCCGCTTTTGCGAGGCAATGCAGGGAATCAATGACGGGGGGCTGACCATCCTGGTCACCGGCCAACACGTCCGCCGCTTGCTGAATTTGGCCCGCCGCGCATATTTGCTGGAGGCCGGACAGGCCACGATGGAAGGCCCGGGACCGGCACTGCTGGCCAGTGAAAGGCTGCGTTTGGCGTTGCTCACCGGGTCCGGGGAAGAAGAATAGGCGCTTAGGGCGCGAACATCAACAAAAAGTTGTCGCTGTTTCTGTAGGACACAGATTCTCACAGAAAAACACAGATAAAACTTTTAGAAAAATCTGTGTGCGAAGCCTGTGTAAATCTGTGTCCCCTGTCCTTTTGTCAACTGCCCCGTCGGGGGCCACATCGTCTGAGCGAAGTCTCGGACAATGCGTAGGCGCTTTTTCTGGGCAGGAAAATCTCTGCCACGAATTTTTCTCTTTTTCTTTTTTCGTGTTAATTCGTGCAATTCGTGGCGGGAATCCTTTTTGGTTCTGGCTCAGCCAGGTTAGGAGCTGAAAATGAAGAGTCACCCTTACGGGGAGGAAATCACCCTGCGCGGCCACATCATCGACTCGTGGGTGTTGCCGCGTGTATTCGATACGATCATGGATTTGGGCGGGGAGTTTGAAGTCAGCGAAATACAGGTTGGCCGCCACAAAGATGAAACGAGCTTTGCCCGTATGCACGTCTTTGCCGTGCAAGAAAACCAGTTGCAGAATATCATCGCCGCCCTGCAAAAATACGGAGCCGAGTTGGTTTCGGAAGGGGATGTGCAAACACGTCCGGCTCCCCGCGACGGTGCGCTGCCCGACGATTTTTATTCGAGCACAAACTTGCCCACACAAGTGCGTTTGAACGGCCGCTGGACGGACGTGGAGGGTACGGAAATGGACCTGGTCATCGTCGTCGAGCGGGAAGCCGGCAGGGCCAGTCTCCGGCCAATGGCCCAGGTGCACGCGGGCGATGCGATTGCCGTGGGGCGTGCCGGCATCCGGGTCATCCCGCTGGCGCGGGCGCGTACGAGCGATGCCTTCAGTTTCATGATGAGTGCAGTTTCCTCGGAGAAACCGAAGAAGCTGGCCATCGCCGACATTGCGCGCGAGATGCAAGCGGTGCGTGACCAGGGTGGGAAGATTCTCTTCGTTGCCGGTCCGGCCATCGTACACAGTGGCGCTGCCCCCCATTTGGCCGCCCTGATCCGTGAGGGGTTCCTGCACGTCCTCTTTGGAGGGAATGCCATCGCCGTCCACGACATCGAAGCGGCCCTGTTTGGCACATCGCTGGGTATCAATTTGGCCAGCGGGATGCCGGTTGAGGGCGGCCACAGAAATCACATGCAGGCGATCAACGCCGTGCGTCGCGCCGGCTCCATTCGCGCGTTGGTGGAAACGGGCGAACTGCGCAGCGGAATTATGTACGAGGCCCTCCGCGCCGGCATCGAGGTTGTCCTCGCCGGCTCCATTCGTGACGATGGCCCCCTGCCGGAGGTGCTAACCGATACAGCCGTGGCGCAACAACGTATGCGAGAAGGCGTGCAAGGCGTCGGGCTGGCCATCATGATTTCGACCATGCTCCATTCGATTGCCACGGGCAATTTGCTGCCGGCGGAAGTGAAGACGGTCATTGTGGACATCAATCCGGCCGTCGTTACTAAGCTCGCCGACCGGGGCACGTTTCAGGCTGTGGGGCTGGTCACGGATGCCGAGCTCTTTCTACGCGAGTTGGTGAAGGTGCTGGGTATTAGAGTTTGAGAGGGACAATTGTGCGTTAGGACATTATGTGTTAAAATGAGAGTTACAACTCAGGCTGCCTTGCCGTGACGGGCTAAAGCCGTCACTGGCTGTGAGAGAAAGTCGCTGAAGCGACTGCCCGGTGGGAATTCAGCCGCTTTTAGCGGCTTGGCGGGGCAACCCAGTGCCGATTTTAATCTGGCACCGGCCCTACCTGAGTAGCAACAAATGAGAAATGGTTTGAAGCGTATGGCACATTTTTCTTTTCCTGTGAGGAGTTTGCTCATGTTTCGCCGCTATCAGTCTCTGGCAATCGCTCTGTTGGCCGGGTTTGCCGTTACCGTTCTCCTCCTGCGGGTGGTCGTAGCAGCTATGCCGGTCGAGAACGCTTTTGGGCAGGCCATCGCCGCTTCCCATAGTGCAACGCAAGACCCCATCGTGCAAATCCAGCCTGCCTCCCGCACAGTGGGTGCCGGCGACACGTTTACAACCACGGTCGCCATCCAGAATAGCAGCGACCTGGGCGGGTTTGAATTCACCCTGTCGTACAATCGAAACGTGCTGACCGTAACCGGCGCGACGTTGGATTCCTTCCTCGGCTCGACCGGACGGCAGACGATTTCGCTCGGGCCCCTTTACACCGACACCAGCCCGATTACCAGTGCCCTGATCTTTGGTGGAATCAGCTTCAGCCCAGATGGCTTTGGCGGACCCAACGGGACCGGCTCCCTTTCCGTGTTGACCCTCACGGCCAACGCGCCCGGTTCGACGGCCCTCCAGCTTTCCGATGTCAAATTGACCGATACCCAGGCCACGCCCCAACCGGTGACCCACGAAGATGGTTCGGTGACCGTCATCGGTGCTGTAACACACACGCCCACGCCCACCCCAAGTGTAGTCGGGACCATTCCTCCGCCCACGGCGACGCCAGTCAGCCAGCTATTTCTGCCGCTCGTCATGAAATAACGGCCCTCCCTCCGGGACAAGAGGGTGTAACGCAAAAGTGTAGAGGGCGAAGGACACGTTTTGTCATTTCGACCAACGGGAGAAATCTTTTACCCGCCGGAAGAGACCTTCACCCCACAGGCAAGATTTCTCTCTGCGTTCGAAATGACACGGCGAGAAACGTATCGTCCACGCAAAAAATGGCGCACTCGTCCTGGAATGGGAAGTCCAGGGCTACGGCCAGAGGTAACGCCTGCGTCGGGTAGCGCCGGAATCCCCATTCCGGCGCGTACCTCCCCACAGTTTAGCGCCATACCCTGGGCAAGAAATGAGTTTGCATTTCTGTGCCACTTGTGATAGAATACCAGCCAGTTGTGAGTAAAAGTGCAAGGCGGCGTTGGCCCCCAGCAGAAAAGCGCAAACGGTAGTTACCCGGCTCACCGGCTCGATAGGCGGAACCGCACCGGCGTTTGCGAAATCGCCCTTTGACGACTGGTTTTCAGCCTGCAAAGGTCCAGTGTGTGAGCGTTGTCGCGATTTCGATTGCCAGATTGGGCAGCAGCCATGTTCAACGTAAGGAGGGAAGCAGCTTGCTCGCAAATTATGCTATCTTGGCCGTTTTCATGGTTGTGGCTGGACTCGTTCCCATCGGCGCCCTGGCCACAGCTTGGGTTATCAGACCCCACAAGCCCAATCCCGTAAAATCAGAAATCTACGAATGTGGCATTGAAACTGTAGGCGAGGCATGGGTGCAATTCAAGGTTCAATATTACATCTATGCGCTCGTCTTTGTTATTTTTGACGTAGAGACCGCTTTCCTCTATCCCTGGGCAGTGGCCTATAACCGGTTGGGGTTATTTGCCCTGTTCGAAATGTTGGTCTTTATTGGCATCCTATTGGCCGGGCTCTTATACGCCTGGCGAAAAGGCGCTTTGGAGTGGGTGTAAGGGAGTAAGTGGCTATGCAATTCATCTATGATATTGGCCCACGCATCGTGGCGATCACCGCACAATTCCTGGGCCAACACTTTCCTGCCTGGGCCGTACAACTGATCCTGATGATTTTGTCTGTGGCTACGATTGCGGTCTTTGTCTTGGTCACCTTCATGTTCTTGACCTACCTGGAGCGCAAGATTATCGCCCGGATGCAGGACCGCATTGGCCCGAACCGTGTAGGTCCCCTGGGATTGTTGCAACCGGTCGCGGACGCGGTCAAGATGATGACCAAAGAGGACATCACCCCCACGGTGGCGCATCGCGCCACATACAACATCGCTCCGATCCTGGTCGTTGTCGCCCCACTCATGGTCTTTGCTGTGATACCCTTTGGCAAGGGCATGATCGCTGCCGACCTGAACATCGGTATCTTGTATGCCGTGGCGATCTCATCGTTGGGCACGCTGGGCCTGCTGATGGCCGGCTGGTCCTCGCGCAATAAGTTCTCGCTCATCGGGGCCATGCGCGCCGTAGCCCAAATGGTCAGTTACGAAGTGCCGATGGTCCTATCCCTGATGGGCGTGCTGATGATCACCGGCTCGCTGGCCATGGGCCAAATCGTCAGCAAGCAAACCGTGCCCTTCATCATCCTGCAACCGGTAGCTTTCATCATCTACTTTATCAGCTCAATAGCCGAACTAAACCGAACCCCCTTTGACATTCCCGAAGCAGAATCAGAGATTGTCGCCGGCTATCACACCGAATACAGCGGCATGAAATTCGCCATGTTCATGATGTCCGAGTATGTAAGTGTCATCGTCATGGCGGCGGTGGGTACAACGGTCTTCCTTGGCGGATGGAAGGGGCCGATCTTGCCATCCTACATCTGGTTCCTGCTCAAGATTTATGTGATCATCTTTGTTCTGATGTGGTTTCGGGGCACATTGCCGCGCTTGCGGGTTGACCAATTGCAAGGCTTTGCCTGGAAGTTCTGTGTGCCGGTGGCATTGTTAAACATCTTGATGTCGGGCATTGTGGTATTCTTGGCCCCGCCCAACACCACGCATCCGTTGGTACAAGTGGCGGCCTATGCTGTAGGGAACATCATTCTGGTGGCTGCTGTGCTCCTGCTCTACCGGCGACCAACCGCGCGCGCAGCCGCGGCGGTCAGTGGAGCGTAGAGCGTGGGGTGTGGAGCGTAGAGCGTGGGGCGTGGAGCGTGCTCCCTACTGCCCTACTCCCTACCGGCTACTGGCTACTGAAAATTAGCATCCAAAAGAGGCAATCATGAGTATCACGCAAGTTGCTTTTATCCTGATCAGTGCGATAACGTTGGGGTCGGCCTTGGCGATGGTGACGTCGCGCACGGTCTTTGTGGCTGCACTGTGGATGGTCGCTGCATTCGTGGGCGTAGCCGCTCTCTATGTCCTATTAGAGGCCGGCTTCTTGGCCGCCATCCAACTGTTGGTCTACGCCGGAGGAATCGCCGTCCTCATTCTTTTTGCCATTATGCTCACGCCACGGGTGATGCAACCGATGGAAGGTCTCTCCCGCTTTAACGATCAGTGGATGTTTGTAGCCGCTGTTTCCGCCTTCCTCTTCGCAGGCCTATGGGCCTTGGCCATACGCACAGATTGGCCCGTGAATTTGCAGCAGCTGGCAGGAGACAACATCTTCCTGCTCGGTCGCGGGTTTATGACTCAATACCTGTTGCCCTTCGAAGTGACATCAGTCCTGCTGCTTGTTACCCTGGTGGGCGCCATCGTCATTGCGCGGGATTGACGTGTGCTGCGTAAGGACTGCCACGGCCAAGTACCTGCTACGAATGCGCCGTGCGAAATGCGCATCACGTTCGTGAGGAGAGTAAAGACATGCCTGACATTCCGTTGTCCTGGTATCTGATCGTCGCCAGCGCGCTATTTTGTATCGGCCTGTTCGGCGCCCTGTCGCGGCGCAATGCAATCGGCATTCTCATGGGCATTGAGGTGATGCTCAATGCCGTGAATATCAACCTGGTTGCTTTCTGGCGGTACGTCACGCCGCAAGCCTTGACCGGGCAGGTGTTTGCCATCGTTTCCATCACCGTGGCCGCGGCCGAAGCGGCAGTCGGCCTGGCCCTGATCCTGGCCATCTTTCGCAGCCGCGATACGGTGAACGTAGAAGACGTACACTTGATGAAGTGGTGAGGTTGGAGGAGAAAGCAGCACGGAGTAACACCCGGAACCTGCAGCCTCACACCAGAAACTTGCCGGACGTGTCACGTCTGGCTGAAGTCCAAAGACTCACGTAAGAACGAGGTCATCTATGTTTCAACTATTATGGCTCATTCCAGCGTTGCCATTGCTATCATTCTTTGCGATTGTCCTGTTTGCCAATCCGAACAAAAGGCTCAGCGCCAACATCGCAATCGGCGCAATCGGACTCTCCTGGCTGATCAGTTGGGCCATCGTCTTTCAGGTCGTCACCACGCCACACTTCGAATTGGTAGACCTGCCGCTGGCCTGGATGCCCACCGGAGACCGCATCCTGAACCTCGGCGTGATGGTGGACCCCTTCACGGCAATCATGCTCTTCATGGTCCCCTTTGTCTGTACGATGATCTTTGTCTACTCGCAAGGGTACATGCACGGGGACCCGCGCTACTCCCGCTTCTTCGCCTACGTCTCCCTGTTTGCGGCGGGCATGTTGGGACTGGTCGTCGCCGATAACTTGCTGCTGGCTTTCATTTCCTGGGAGGTCATGGGGCTCTGTTCCTATCTGCTGATCGGCTTCTGGTTCCAAAAGCCCTCGGCAATGAACGCGGCCAAGAAAGCCTTCATGACAACCCGCATCGGTGACGTGCTCCTTTTCCTGGGCATGGCCTACCTGTACGGTGAGACCGGTACGCTTAGCTTCAAGGACATCTTCCGGCCAGAGGTGATGGAAAAATTGGCCCAGAGCACCATCTCTCTCGGCCCGCTGGGGACGCATCCGGTGGCCGTCGTCATCGCCCTGCTGATCTTTGGTGGTGCGGTCGGCAAGAGTGCGCAGTTCCCGCTGCACGTCTGGCTGCCCGATGCCATGGAAGGCCCGACCCCCGTATCGGCGCTCATCCATGCGGCCACAATGGTCGCTGCCGGCGTCTATGTCGTGGCCCGCACGCTGCCCATCTTCGCCGCCGTGCAGGGTTCGAGCGCTCTCGTTGCCGTCGGCTTCATCGGCGCATTCACCGCCTTCGCAGCCGCCACCATCGCCATCGCCCAAGACGACATCAAGCGCGTGCTGGCCTATTCCACCATCAGCCAGCTCGGCTATATGATGATGGCCCTGGGCATCGGCGGGTTCGTCGCCGGCGTCTTCCACTTGATCACCCACGCTTTCTTCAAAGCGCTGCTCTTCCTGGGGTCCGGCTCGGTCATCCACAGCGTCGAACACGGACATCACGCGGCTGCGGAAGCGAATGGCGACGAACATGACGAGCACGAGGAACACTTCGACGCCAATGACATGATGAACATGGGCGGTCTGCGCACAAAAATGCCGGCCACCTTCTGGACCTACATCGTCGGCACGCTGGCTCTGGCCGGCGTCGCGCCCCTTTCCGGTTTCTGGAGCAAGGACGAAATCCTGGCCGAGGCGTTTGGCCAGTTCATGCACAAGGGCGTCGCCTCGCTCCCCTTCTTCGTCTGGCTGATGGGCACGCTGGGGGCCGTGCTCACCGCCTTCTACATGGGCCGGCAGATCGGGCTGGTCTTCTGGGGCAAGCCACGCACCGCCGCAGCCGAGCACACCCACGAATCCCCCACCAGCATGACCGCGCCACTGATCGCTTTGGCCGCGTTCACCCTGGTGCTTGGCTTCATGAACGTGCCGGAGAACTTCCCGCTCATCGGGAATGGCTGGCTGCACCACTTCATCGGCGAGGTATTCGCCGCCGCTCACTTGGAGTTCGAAGCCGTGCCCTTCAACTTCTTGGTCGGGGGGTTGTCCACTATCTTAGCGTTGCTCGGCTTGGGTGCCGGCTGGGCACTCTATAAAGACCATCCCGCCGGTGCGCCAGACCCGCTGGCCCGCCCGCTGGGGCCCATCTGGACAGTGTTGCGCAACAAATACTACGTGGACGAATTCTACAGCGCCACCGTGGTGCGTGGCACAATCGCCTTTGCGTCGCTCTGCTACAAGTTTGACGATAGTTGGGTGATTGACCCCATCGTAGACTGGGCAGGCAAAGGCACAGCGATCTTTGCTACGGGCAACCGGCTGTTCGACACCTATGTCGTAGATGGCATAGTGAATTTTATTGGTATCTTTACCCGCCGATGGGGCGATATTACACGGCGCATTCAAACAGGTCGGGTTCAAAACTATCTGGTCGTGGCCATGGCCAGTGCCCTGGCCCTGTTTGGCGTATTCCTGATGCGCTAGGACCAACAAAGGAGGCCATCAAAACGTGAACATACCGTACATCTTGTCGCTCATCACGTTCTTCCCACTCATTGCCGGTGGGATTCCCATCCTCTTTATGAACAAAGAGGACGAAACTTTGATCAAACGCTGGGCAATCATTGTCAGTCTGATTCCGCTCGCTTTGAGCATCTACCTCTGGGCCACATACAACCCGGCCGCGGGGTTGGTCGTCACTGAGGAGCACCTCTGGATTCCCGGGCTCGACGTCTTCTACCGACTTGGCGTGGACGGGCTGAACCTGCCGCTGATCTTCCTGACCACACTCCTCAGCACGCTCTCTATCTACTACTCCTCCCACGTTATCAAGGAGCGCGTAAAAGAGTACTTCCTCTTCTTCCTGTTGCTGGAGACGGGGTTGATGGGTGTGTTCGTCTCGCTCGACTTCTTCCTCTTCTACGTTTTCTGGGAGATCGAATTGGTTCCGATGTACTTCATCATCGGTGTCTGGGGCCATGAACGAAGAGAATACGCAGCGATCAAGTTCTTCATCTACACGCTGGCCGGCTCCGTCTTGATGTTGCTGGCCATGTTAGGCATCTACTTCACAACTGGCACCTTCAGCCTGGTCGCTTTACCCGGCAAAGAGTTGTTTGGCGGCAATTTCGCCTTGCAGTCACTCGCCTTCTGGGGGATATTCATTGCCCTGGCCATCAAAGTTCCGTCGTGGCCCTTCCACACCTGGCTGCCCGACGCACATGTAGAAGCGCCGACGGCCGGTAGCGTCATGCTGGCCGGCGTCTTGCTGAAATTGGGAACCTTCGGTCTCATACGCATCTTGTTGCCTATCTTTCCGAAAGTATTCCATTACTACGCCATACCGATTGCCATCCTGGCCATCATCAGCATTATTTATGGCGCGCTGGTCTCTCTGGCGCAATCGAACCTGAAACGGCTGATCGCCTACTCTTCGGTCAATCACATGGGCTACGTCATGTTGGGCGTCGCCGCCGCAGCCTACGCGACCGGCACGAGCGGGCCGGTCCTCGTAGACCGGGCCACGGCCTTGAACGGCGCGGTTCTGCAAATGTTTAACCACGGCATCATCACCGGTGCCCTCTTCTTCCTGGCCGGTATGCTCTATCATCGCTCCCACACCTATGACCTGAGCGCGTTTGGCGGCCTGGGAGCCGTCTTGCCGGCCTACTACGGCGTGGTTGCCTTCATGTCTATGGCCTCGCTGGGCTTGCCGGGCCTGGCCGGGTTCGTTGCCGAATTCCTGGTCTTCCGGGGGGCATTTGCCATCATACCCTACATCGCCGCGCTAGGCGTCATCGGCATTGTGGTTACGGCTGCCTTCTTCCTGTGGAAGGTCATCCAGATGATTTTCCTGGGGCCGCTCAACGAACGCTGGCGGGACATGCCCGACCTGTATCGCTATGAACTGATCAGCCTGGCCCCGCTCATGGTCATTACGTTGGCCATCGGTGTGTACCCGGCTCCCATTCTAGACTTGATCAACAGCGGCGTTGTCGCCGTTCTGCGGCTCATGGGCTGACGGGAATGGAGCGGAGAGCGTGGAGCAACTCCGGAATGATGAACGCAGAATGATGAATGGCGTGAAACGTGAAGACGTAAAACGTGACACGCATTATGCATTACGTTTCATGCTTCAATTTGGGTTGGGTTAGGGAGACGGCCTTTAATCCAAAATCGTAAATCGCCAATCCAAAATCTAAGGAGGTTGTTGTGCCATTTTCTGCATGGGACCTGGCTGCTTTTGCACCCGAACTGATCTTAACCGTTGCCGGCCTGCTCGTCCTGGCTCTTGACCTGCTGGGTGACGAGGCCAAACGCAAGGTCGTGCCGATTCTGACTCTGATTGGCATGGGGGTCGCCTTGGCCGCCGTGGCTGTTACCTTTGGCGATTCGCGTACCGTACTCGGTACGATGTACGTGGTTGACCCAATGGCCAGCTTCTTCAAGGTGATTTCCCTGCTCGTCGGCATCCTGGTAACTATGCTCACCATCTCCTACCTGGAGGGGCGCGCCCGCTATGTGGGAGAATTCTACAGCCTGCTTATCTTTGTTACCCTGGCCATGATGCTTGTGGTCAGCTCGACCGACTTGATTCTGCTCTATCTCTCGTTCGAGTTCTTGAGCATCACATCATACATCCTCGTCGGCTGGATGCGTGGAGACCCCCTCTCCAACGAAGCCTCCATCAAATATTTCCTGTACGGGGCCGTTGCCTCGGCTGTAATGCTCTTTGGTATGTCCCTCTTCTACGGCGCTACCGGCAGTACCAATCTGACGGAAATCGCCGCCGTACTGGGAAAGAGTGACATCGTCCTGGGCAGCATCGGAGCGCTGGCTCTGCCGGCGCTGGCCCTCGTCACCGTTGGATTTGGGTTCAAAATCGCCCTCGTCCCCTTCCACCAATGGTCACCCGATGCGTACGAAGGCGCACCGACCCCGGTAACTGCCTTCCTCTCCGTTGGCCCGAAAGCTGTGGGGCTGGCTATCCTGGCTCGTGTATTGCTGACCGCCTTGCCGGCCTACCAAATCAACTGGGTGCCCATGCTGGCCGGTCTCTCGATCTTGACGATGACTCTTGGAAACTTGACGGCCCTGATGCAGAAGAACATGAAGCGCCTGCTAGCCTACTCGAGCATTGCTCATGCCGGCTATATGCTGATTGGCCTCGTAGCCATTCAGTCGGGCGTAGACCTGGCCCTGGGTGGTTTGATGGTCTACATCCTCGGATATGTGTTCACCAACATCGGAATCTTCGCTGCTGTGATCGTCTACGAAGAGGCTACCGGCTCCGTCAACCTGGAGGACTACGCGGGACTGGCCAAAAGAGCGCCGGCTATCGCCGGCCTGATCGTGATGTTCTTGCTTTCTCTGGCCGGCATACCGGGCACAGCCGGCTTCATCGGCAAGCTGCTGGTCTTTGGCGCAGCAATCAAGGGGCAATTTTATGCGCTGGCTCTCATCGCCGTGGCCAACGCAGTAGTCGCCACTTATTATTACATCAACATTGTGCGGTGGATGTTCTTTGTCAAGCCCAAAGATGACCAGGAAATACGCGTGCCCGGCTCTCTGGTCGTTGCGCTGGTCACTTCGCTGGTCATTGTGCTGGTCATTGGCCTCTACCCGCAGCCATTCATCGACATCGCCAATGCTTCTGTCGTCATGTTTGGTGCGTAGTTGCGGCCGGGAACCAACCAGCATTCCATCTTCCTTGGATTTCAACCGGGTCGCATGACGGCGTCAAGAGGTATCTTCTCAATAACCTGGGGAACGCCCCCCGGCCCCCAATTCTGGGGGAG
>CAZFFM010000013.1:0-24269 GCA_964517425.1 uncultured Ardenticatenales bacterium
AGCCGGATTTGGAATATGTCGCCCCCGTTTTGTTACGCCTGGCCGAGCGATATCCACAGAAAGTGCGCTTTCATTTCTGGGGTCCGCAGCCGCCGGCAGAGTTGAGTGCCCTTCCCCAGATAGAATGGTCTCCCTTCTTCTCCCATTCGTACGAAGAGTTTTCCGCATATTTTCAGACCCAGTCAGCCGACATTTTCATCGCCCCCCTGGTAGACAATCTTTTCAACCGGTGCAAGAGCCCCCTCAAGTTCTTCGAATATAGCGCATTAGGCGCGACAGGGGTGTATAGCCAACTTGACCCATACGAGAACGTTGTAGAGCATGGGCGTAACGGATTGCTTGCCTCTACGTTGGATGAATGGGAGGAATGTCTGAATCTGCTCATCGAAGACGACGAACGAAGGCTTCGCCTGGCCCAGCAGGCACAGACGACGGTGGCAGAAGGGTGGCTCCTATCCCGGAATGCTCCTCATTGGTTGGAGACGTTCCACAACGCGCTGGAAACTAAAAGGAAGACGAGGGGAAACGATCTTGTATTGAGCATGCTCCGATCGCTCAACATCCAACAGTTCGAAGCATTCCAGGCCTCTACAACACACGTGGCCGAGCAGAACCAGAAAATCCAGGAGCTTGCTGCACAGGTGGAGGAACAGCGTCAAACAATTCAACAGATCGAGGCAAAAAAGCTGGAGCTGGAGGAAGAGATTCTGAGCTATGTTTTGAGCCGGAGTTGGCAGATGACACGTCCCCTAAGGATGGTTGGCAAAAAATTGAAGGCGTCGAGGGGAGTCAATGCGAAGGGAACTCATTGATTATCTCATTGTCAAGAGAAGTGAGTATTTCGATCCCGGCTATTATCTTCTAAAGTATCCGGATTGTCGACTCGCAGATATGGACCCTTTGTGGCACTTCGTCCGGTATGGGTGGAAAGAAGGTAGGAATCCATCGGCGGATTTTGACACAGAATACTATTTGAAGACGAACCCGGATGTCAAGCAGGCTCTCGTCAACCCTCTTGTCCACTACATCAGGTATGGCCGGTGGGAGGGGCGTGCCCCCAAACCACCCCAAGAGAGGGCCACCTTCACACATCGAACGGTACACGCAAGCGGATGGGGGAATGGGTTGCAAAACATTGTGTACACCACGGGGGTAAAGATTTACTGGGCCATTCCCAGTAAGTACCGTCAGCTCGTCCTGCAGTGGGCATATACCCATTTCGGCTTCATCTTCAGCGGAATGCCCGATTATGAAGGATGGCTCGTCAGCCGCAAGTGCGTGCAGGACATCGGCTATTATAAAAGCAACCCCCTTGTAGACATGAAATCGGTGGAGCCTGCTCGGGGGCCTGGGGGGAAGATTGCCGTCCATTTGCACGTCTTCTACCCAGACTTGATCGAGGAACTCGTCGAGGGTCTAAAAAATATGCCGTTTCCCTACGACCTGTACGTCTCCGTGGTCAATGACAAGGCGTTGGAAATATGCCAGCGTACATTCGTCGATTTACCGCGCTGTCACAAGGTGGAAATTAGACGCGTTGCCAATCGTGGCAGGAACATCGCCCCCTTGTTCTGTGCTTTTGGAGAGGAGTTATCTCACTACGATTATATCGCTCATCTGCACACGAAGAAATCGTTGTACAATCGGGGCGCTACCGGGGGCTGGCGAGAATACTTGTACCACAACCTGCTGGGCAGCGGGGAACGCATCCGACAGATTTTCACCCTCATGCAAGGAGCGTCGCCCCATGGGATTGTGTACCCCCAAAACTACGTTCTCCTGCCGTACTGGGCGAACACCTGGCTGGGTAACGGGGAATTGGGCAGGATATGGTGCGCGCGGTTGGGGATTGGGGATGTCCCCCGTGGATACTTTGATTATCCGGCCAGCTCGATGTTCTGGGCACGCGGTGATGCGCTGGCCCCCTTGTTCAAGGCCGGCATTACGCTCAAAGATTTTCCTGCGGAATCCGGTCAGACCGATGGCACCCTTGCCCATACATTGGAGCGACTTTTCGTACTTTGCTCCTTGAAACAAGGAATGCGTCCCGGCATCATCCGGGACGAGGAATTTTCAAGCTGGTCGGCGTGGCGCTTCGACCAGTATACAAACAGGTCGTACAGGGCAATGCTTGGGATGTTGAACGCCCCGCAGGTCAAGCTGATCGTTTTCGATATCTTCGATACATTGCTTTGCCGTCCGCTGTTGGACCCTGAGACGATCAAAGAGATCGTAGCCCGGCGCGTTGGGGGAGATGCAGGGCTCCTGTACAAACGCTATCGAGCCGCCGCCGAACCACACGCACGGCAGGCCCAGGGCCAGGGCCAGGACGTGGGGATGGACGAGATATACGCTCATTTGGGCAAGCTCACCGGGCTGCCCAAGGCCCACCTTGCCGAACTGCGTCGTGCCGAGGAAGAAGTGGAAGAGGCCAGCCTGCAACCTCGTTGGGAAGTGTTGCGCCTGTACCAAGACGCCCTCGCCACAGGAAAACCTGTCGTGCTGCTCACGGACATGTTTCTGCCCCGTGAACAGATTGAGAAATTCCTGCGTAAATATGAGATTGAGGGGTGGGACGGCTTGTTCGTATCGAATGAGGTCGGTTTGCGTAAGGACGATGGCAGACTATACGAGAAAGTCCTGGCCCAATATGCCCTCGAACCCTCCCAGATGTTAGTGATCGGTGATAACGAACGTTCGGATGTCCAGATTCCTTGCGATATGGGGGCTTCATTCTTGCCGCTACTTCGACCGGTCGAGCTGGCGAGAGGGCTGCCCAGGTTCTCGGCACTCATTGCCAGCCACGAGCGAGGTGACGATGTAGATGCCGAGATTACGCTCGGGCTGGTGGTACGCAAGAACTTCGCGCCCATTTTGTACCCCTCCTTCGACCCCGCTTCGTTGGTGCAGGCCACACCCTACAACCTGGGATACAGCCTGGTCGGCCCTTTGCTGACCAGCTTTTCCCAGTGGCTTTTACAGAAGGCCCGCGAAGAGGAAATCGAACAACTCTATTTCCTCGCGCGCGAAGGGCGGTTGATGGAAGAGGTGTACAACTGTTGGAGCCAAGGCGTGACGGACGCACCACAGTCTGACTACTTGATCATTTCCCGGCGGGCGGCGGGGGTGGCCGCGATTCTCACATTCGAGGACATTCTTGAGATTTCCAGGATGATCTACTTCTCCAATACGATAGAGAGCTTCCTCTACACGCGCTACGGTCTTACCCTGAACGACGAACGCTGGAAAGAGCTTTCGGAAACCACCGGCTGGGCCCGTGACACCGGGGTAAAGGTGGAGAATCGCAAAGTAGAGCACTTGGTTCTGCTGCTCCGGTCCCTGGAGAGGGAGATCGTCGCCCAGGCGCAGAGGGAGCGGCAAGCCCTTCTTGCTTATTTGAGGGAGAAGGGGCTGATGCGTGATCGCGATAGCCTTCAGGCAGTCGTGGACATCGGATTTGGGGGGTCCATCCAAGGCTACTTGAGCAAGTTGCTTTCCCGAAAGGTACACGGGTACTACCTGATGACGGACGACCGCTCTCCAAGAATCGCAGAGACTTACGACGTGATTCTTCGGGGCTGTTTCTGCGAAAACGTCACGCAGTCGCCCAACGCCCCTGCCATGTACAGGTATAGCTTCGAGTTGGAGAAACTCCTCAGTACAACCGAACCGCAGGTGGAATATTACGAAATAGATGCCGGGGGTAACGTCGAAGCGCACTGTCGTGACCTGTCTCCGGCGGAGATGGAACCTGCCGACATACGGAAAGAGATACGCAAAGGAGCCACAGACTACGCCAAGGATGCCCGCCGGACCCGTGAGGAGATGCTCCCCGATTTCCAACCCTCCCGTTGGACGGCTCAGATGCTTGTGGAGGCCTTTCTGACGCAGAGGTCCTCAAGTGAAGAGGAACTTTTGTCGCAGATTATATTAGACGACTATTACTGCGGACGAGACCTGGTTTCCTGAGAGAGGTGTGGGGGGGCATGATGTTTCCCGAATTCCGGCTGAGCTATCTTTTCCGATCCCCGATGAGACGGCAGTTTATTCTTTTCGCCACTTTGATGGTCGCCATTGCCCTTGCCGCAATGCCCACATTCTCTGCACGTGCGAATACGGCGACCACCCGCTATGTCGCCACCGCAGGCAGTGATACGGGCGATTGTACCTCCGCTTCTCCCTGCCGGACGATTCAGTACGCCGTGAATCAATCTTCCTCGGGAGATAAGATTTTGGTGGCACAGGGCACATACACGTACAAGGCTGCTGTCGATTCCTGTTCGTTCCTTCTGACCCGGGCCGTGGTCTGCTTTGTCGATAAGCGCTTGACGATTTTGGGAGGTTACACGACAAGCAATTGGTCGGAGGCGAACCCTGCCGGCAAGCTGACGATCATCGATGGGCAAAACGTCTACCGGGGGGTCGCGGCCATCGGATACAACACCAAGACAGCCCATTTGGACATGGAAGGTTTTACCATACAGAACGGGTTGGCCCAAGGCCCCACCTACCTCACCCCTTACGATCCGAGTGGAGTCGGTGGCGGGATGTTGGTGCAACATGCTGCGGTGACCCTTCGGGACATGGTGTTCCAAAGCAACCGGGCCATTGGTCAGAATACAAGCTCCGGCTATGGCGGCCAGGCAGACGGAGCGGCGCTCAGGATCGAGGAGGCCCCCACGGGAACCACTTCCCTGCTCCAGCGTATCGTTTTCGATGGTAACCAATCGTATGGTGGGACCGGCCCCGAGCGTGGGGGGACAGCCTTCGGCGCGCTGTTCATATACAAAACGACGGTGACTGTCGAGGATTCCGTTTTCACAAACAACCTTGCCCAAGGGGGCAATTCTACGGGGAGCGGGGTCAGCGGGTATCTACGGGCCAATGCCCTGGGTGGGGGTATCGGCATCGAGCAGGGCGTCATCGCCCTCCGACGGATTACTGTGACCGGAAATCAGGCGAAGGGAGGGAATGCCAGCACATACGGAGGTGGTGGTTACGGCGGCGGCATCTTCATCGAGGATTTTGTCGAGAATGCAACCGCGGTTACGCTCAGTGATTCTTACGTGGCCGATAACACTGCCATAGCCGGCGACGCTGCACAGGGAGGAAATGCAGCAGGCGGAGGAATCGATTCGGCGGATAGCGATGTGACGATTGAACGGACGAGCGTTATCTCGAACAGGGCCATCGGCGGAAATTCGGTCACCGGAAATGCAGGCCCCGGAGCTGGAGGCGGCTTGTATATCTTCGCCGATCGACCGGGATCTTTCTACGCAAATATCGAGAACGTGATCGTAGCCGAAAATTTCGCGGCCCAGGGGAGTGGCGTCACCTCTCTGGGCAATGGCGGTGGTGGCGGCCTGGTGATTCACGGGATGAATGCAAATATCACCCATACGACCATCGCTCAAAACCGCCTCGGCTCAAACCTGATCTTAGGGCAGGGATTGTTGGTGCAACCCTGGCCATCGCCGCTAGACCCTTCGTTGCCGGCTACGGTGAATCTCGGCTACAGTGTAATCGCCAACCACGTCGAAGGTGGAGGGCTTGCCGCAGCCATTGTGGTTCAACGAGGGAGCACGCTGACCTTCAACCAGGGGATGTTCTCCGGCAATCTCAAAGATACGAATGTGGACAACTCCCCCGTGTCTGCCGGCACGGTTCAGGGCCTCTGGACCATGTTCTCCGCCCCGTCTGCCGGCTTCATCGCGCCGAACTGGCCGGATTACAACTACCATCTGCGGCTGGATTCGAGTGCCAAGGACCGGGCAACGGGGAGCACGATGCCCGATGATGTCGATGGGCAGAGCCGCCCGTATGACCTGCAATCCGATCTCGGCGCAGATGAGTACCACCCCTTCCCCCTCACACTCGTTCCCAGTTCCGGCACTTTATACCTATCCTGGGACACGGGAATAGGTATGCTCGCAGGTGGGGTAGCTCATTACGAAGTACTCGTCACCTGCGAAACAGGCGCCAACCCGCCGGACCAGGGCAATTGTGGACAACCGATAGGAGCAGACGCACTGAACACGTTTACGCTGACCGGCTTGACGAATACCAAGCCCTATACGGTCGAGGTCAAAGCCTATGACCTTTCGGATACGTTGATCGCGACCTCCAGCCAGGGTACGGCCTCTCCCGCTAAAGGCGCTATCTTTCTACCGTTGGTTGTGCGATGAAAGTACCTGCTGTGCGTCTCGTCATTCCAACCTGGAACGGGAAAGAGCACCTCCTGCAATGTCTGGAAGCTCTATCGCAGCAAACGTACAAGGACTTCGCGACTGTTATCGTTGTGAATGGCAGCCGAGACGGCACCGTAGAAGCCCTTTCAGAACATCCCCGATTGCAGATGATCGTCAACCGCAAAAATGTGGGATTTGCGGCGGCTGTCAACCAGGGGATTCGGACGTCTCGCGAAGACTATGTGGCCGTCTTGAACGACGATGCCTTTCCAGAGACCACTTGGCTGGAGGCTTTGGTGCAAGCCATAGAAAGCGATGTCCAGATCGGCGCTTGTGCCAGCCTGATGGTGTTTGCCCATCAGCCAAACAGGGTCCAGAGTGCGGGAATTGCGATGGACCGTGCAGCCATTGCGTGGGACCGGCTGCGGTGCCAGCCGGTGACCGATGCCCAAGAAGCCTGCGAAGTCTTTGGAGCGTCTGCCGGCGCTGCCCTGTATCGCCGTTCCATGCTGGAGCAAATCGGCCTTTTTGATGAGCGATTCTTCGCCTATCTGGAGGACGTGGACCTGGCTTGGCGGGCCCAGAGTGCCGGATGGCGTTGCCAATATGTGCCTGACGCTTTGGTGCGCCACCTTACAAGTGCCAGCTTGGGGGAAAATGCTCCTTTGAAGAAGCAATTGAAGGCCCGCAACAAGGTTTGGATGGTCGTAAAGAACGCCCCCGCCAAGGATTTTCCACTCATCCTTTTTTTCGACATGGCTGCCGTCCTATACACACTGGCGAAAAAAGACCTGCATCCATTGATTGGCCGTTTGAAAGGGTGGATGGGGATACGACCATTCCTGGGAGACCGTCACCCCGGGCGGCCCCGGAACCTGGAAGCGCTGGTTCCGCCGCATCAAGTGCCCCAGCGATGGGGGGAGTAACGCAAAAGTGTGGGCCGCCGCCTTGTCCCTACCATACCAAACTGATGATCAAGATGTGTCGTTATCCCTTTGGCCGCCCCAACTCCAGTTTCCTTTCAAGGTAACCAGCCCGTATTGTTCGCCTACAGTTGCCGGAAGCACACGGAAAGGATAGAGCCGGTCATGGTAGTCATACATTTTTGTATCTTCCCAATTATGGATGGCCACCGTCACATAATATGTCCCTTCTAACAACGGAATCTCGGGCACAGTGTAGCGCACTGTGCCCCGCCCTTCTATCCATGGTATCTTGTGGCCGGCAATTTGTGTGTTGGGGCCGGTAATGTGTGTTCCATCCGCCCGGTGGATGGCCAATCCAAAGACAGGTCGCTCAATTTTGTGTTCGGTTTGGAAATGAATCTCGACGGTCAGAGGTTCTCCGATACAGAACAGTTGCTTTTCGTGACCCTTTTTATCCAAGAGGCGCACTTTTGCGATTTGGGCATCACCACTGCCCCAACGCCGCTGTTCACTGTCATCGCTCGGCGTCAGCGTTCCCTCTTCGCTCTGCCATGTGCGATTGAGATAGCGAGCGACGACCGATGTGGACGTTCCGTCTGCAAGCAACTCCCCATTTTCCAACCAGAAGGCACGTGAGCAGACCGAGTGCACCATTTCGGCACTGTGAGAGACGAAAAGTATCGTGACTCCCTGGTCGCGCAACTGGTCGATGCGATCAAAACATCTCCGCTGAAATGCTGAATCTCCCACAGCCAGCACTTCATCTACGATCAGGATCTCCGGATCTATGGTCGTGGCAATCGCAAAGCCCAGTCGTACCTGCATTCCCGACGAGTAGTGCTTCACGGGCATGTCTATAAAATGCCCCAAGTCCGCAAAATCTACGATGTCGTCAAATCGCCGGCGGATTTCCGGGCGCGGGACGCCTAGCACCGAGGCATTGAGGTAGATGTTCTCGCGGCCGGTCAAGTCGGAGTGAAATCCGGCGCCCAGTTCGAGCAGAGCCGACAAGCGCCCGCGCACTTCCACGTGGCCCATCGTCGGTTCCAGGATGCGCGTGGCAAGCTTGAGCAACGTACTCTTGCCTGCTCCATTCGGGCCGATAATACCCACCGATTCCCCTTGCTCCACCTGGAAGCTGACGTTGCGCACGGCCCAAAACTCTTCACGGCTGCCGTTCTCCCGTCGAAAAAAATTGATTACGGTCTCCTGGAAAGCACGTGGGCGATCATGGTGTAGTATGAATTTTTTGGAGACACCATCAAATCGAATGGCTATACTCAAGACCCCTGCCCTTCATCAGGTATTTGACTAAGACTCGCCGTATTATATCGCAACTGACTATCCTGAGCAAATACATGTTTGTTGCAGGTTCCGCAGGGCAGGGAGTATTGCAAAGAGGCAACGCAATGTTATCGAGGAACTTTGGGGAATTACTCCGAGCCCCGTGTCCGGCAGCCCGATCATGCCCATGCGGGCTGCTACTTGTTTGCCGCCAGTTTTCCGCGGTCCAGGAGTTTGGCCACCACAATGACTCGGTGGGTGTTGTTTGTGTAGGGCCAGCAGGTCACCAACGTGAGGCGCGCATCATTCGTGGGCCCGATCCAACGTACATTTTGCGCTCGTTGTGCCGGCGACACTCCTTTCTCTGGCACGATGAGGCGCAGGGAAACAACATACACGTACGGGACACCATCGGCATACAAGGTGATGCGATCCCCCGGCTTGAGGTCTACCACGTAGCGAAAAACCTCCCCGGCGATATTGTGGTGTCCGGAGAGCACCACGTTCCCTCGCTGTCCGGGGTAAATACTATTCTTGTGCCAGCCGGCGGCGTGGTCGGCCACGTCCCACACGCTCACCGTCTGGCCATTTTGCTGCTCCTCATGCCAGCCAATGGGCGTCACCGGGGCATCCAGACCAATGGAGGGCGCAGTGATCCGCGACGGGGGTGACTGGGCCACGAGTGGCGGTGCCGTTGTCGGTGTGGGCCGGGGTGTAGGGATCGGTGTTGCCGTCGGGCTTGGCAACGCTTCCGCCGCTCGCGGATTCTGCGTGCCGGCGTTCGCTGCCGCACTTGTTCTGGCGATGCGCTTCTGCGTCCCGGCGCGGCCGACCGGCTGCGTTCGGCTGACAACAACCTGGCAACCGGTCGCCAGAACGCTCACGGCCAGAATGGCAATGGACACGATCCGCCGGCTAGGCTTCGCCAAACCGAACAAACTAGACCAGCGTTGGCGCATAAACCTGCATTTGAGCCTGGGAAACAAAGTCATTTTGGGAAATCCCTATGCTTAATCGATCAAGTTGGCGCGCCTGGTCTCGTTCCCTCCAACGCAAGTAACTGTGCAGGGCTTTCACAACTTCGCGGTCCCACTGACTTCCTGCGCCTTCGCGGAGCGTGGTCAGGGCCTTGCCAATGGACATTGCCTCCCGATAGGCCCGCTTCGCGGTCATGGCCTCGAAGCCATCGGCAACGGCTAGAATCCGTACAAAGAAGGGAATTTCGTCTCCTTGCAACCCGTCGGGATAGCCCGTACCATCCATACGCTCATGGTGGTGGAGAACCATGGTCCTGATCTTGTCCGACCTCGGCACGTTGTGCAATATCTCAGTACCAATGACCGGGTGTTGTCGCATCGTGACCCACTCCTCATTCGTCAGGGGACCAGGTTTTAGCAAAATCTGGTCTGGGATACCAATCTTGCCGATGTCGTGGAGCAGGCCCCCTTTGTGTAGCAGCGCCAATTCACTTTCGCTCAGCCCCAGATGCTTCGCAATGGCTACGGAATATCGAGCAACCCGGCGGGAGTGCCCGGAAGTATAGGGGTCTCTTGCCTCCACGGCGGAAGCCAATGCCGACACAGTTCCCAGGTATTGCTGTTCCAGATTCTGGTAAAGTGCAGTGCTCTCCAGTGCTGCTGAGATTTGACTGGTGAGGAGCGTAAAGACTTGGGCGTCCCGTTCACCATACGCCGCAGCCTCTGCGGCATAGACCACCAGCGCACCTTGCGGCTCTTTGTGCAGCAACAGGGGAGCGGCCAACAGGGAACGGAAGCCGAGCGATTGCCACTCCGCCGGCAAGTCCAACGCATCCTTGGTACGCAGGTCGTCTATGCAAAATGGTAACCCCTGTTCGGTGGCACGCATGGCGACCGGAGCATTATCAAGGAAGTTAGCCGCACCGGCAACAGTTTCAGGAATCCCGGCGGTGGCCTGCACAGATAACGTGTGGTCGTCTTCTTTCCGCAACCAGATTACACAGGCCTCGGCATTCATGATTTCCCGTGCCCGATTTGCCGTAAAGCGGAGCATAGAAGCAGGGTCGGGAAGGGTGATCAACTGGCGCCCAACGTCAACCAGTTTCGCCAGGGTCAAAAATTCCATGTGCGCGCTTAGCAGCTCCCGATTTGTCGTCTCAATCTCTGCCATAGCCTGTTCCAGGCTCCTGAGCAGTTCTCGATTTCGCACCTCGGCACGGCGCTTGTCAAGGGCGCGAGCGACCGTTGAGACAACCAGGGACAAAGATTCGAAAGGTTTGCGCAAATAAGCAAAAGCCCCTTCGTTCAATCCTTCGATTGCAGATTCTATGGAAGCGTGGCCGGTAATGAGGATTACTTCAATAAAGGGGTCAACCAACTTTACCTTGTGTAATACATCGATTCCGCTCATCCCGGGCATGCGGATATCGGTAATTACAACGTCCGGAGCACGTTGCTGCACCATGGCCAGGGCATCATCGGGGTTTGCCACAGGAAACATATCCCAGCCCTGTTGGTTCAACAGGCGGCCCATCACGGAGAGTACTTCAGGCTCGTCATCCAAAATGATGATTGCGGGCATAAACAATTCCTCGCATTTCAGCAAGCCATGAGTCTGAAACAGCAAAAAACCACCGAACCGGTTGGAGTAACCAGCACGGCAGAGGCAATGAGCCTCTGTAATTCATGTAGAATCTACCCTTTCCTCTACATCTTCCACTCAAGCAAAAGGCCACGATACAGGTTTTGATCGGAGATCAGGCGTGACAATTCATCAGGAGGAATTGAGCGTATGATTTTGCCCGATTGCGCATCTATGATGCGCACGGAGATCTTGTGAGAATCGCTATCCACCTCGAATTGTGCGTATGTGTGAGAAACAGCCACCGACCTGCCAGTTTTCCGGGGACTCGAGGTTGTATCTTTACCCTCATCCCCCGGTACTTTGTAGGTAGGTTTCGGCTCCACACGTTGCGCCTGTGCTTCCGAAAAACGCCGTGCCGCATCCATGGCTACCATAGCTTGTGTGCGCTCCGGTTGAGCAGCCCCTTGTATCTTATCTACCTTGTCTACCACCTTCGTGCCTCCAATGTTCTTTACCAGTTAGCTTGCTTTGAAAATAGACGGCTTTCTGGCCCCCCTACCCCCCCAATCCTGGGGGGAACCATCCGACTCCCCCCAGAATTGGGGGGTTGGGGGGGGCTTCCGACGTCCGCCGCTCCACGCGATTTTCATCGTGTTGCGTGCCGCTCGCCCATTGAAAATTGACCGTTGATCATTGACCATTGCATCCCGCCATTTCCGTCATCCCCCTCCCGCCATCAACCGAAAATGTTCATGATCCCGGACATGCCACTCATCGTCTTTTGACCTTCGTACATCAGTTGGGCCATCTGCACCTGCAGTGCGCCATATTGCTTGCTCAATAGGCTCCTGCGTCGAGCCAAAGTGGCATTCATGCTCTTGATTCGATCGGCGGTAGCATCTATTCGACTCTGTATGTTCGTTTCAGTCGTGTCAATGATGCCGCCCGTCTGCGTGTAGGGCGTGATCCTCGTAATCATGTCCGAAGTAATCTGATCGAATAACCCCGACACGTTCTGAAAGTCGTTGGTCAGCGCCGTATCAAGCGCCGTACTGTCCGACACAGTCGCCTGCAGGTTGCTGTCCAGGGTGATGCCGATATCTTGCAATCTACTGGCCGATGTCGCTGGCAGGCCGCTGACCGCTTCCTGAAATATGCCGTACAAGTTGAAGCGCATGCTGCTCAGCCCGGTATCTCCCGCCAACCCACCGCGTGTATATGTGGTACCGGAGAGAGTAGTACCTGTTTTGTCTTTCAGGAAACTGGTCATTGCATTGAATTTGGAGATAAAATCATTGATCTTGTTCTTCACGGCGTTGTTATCGGCTTTGACTTCCACGGTGGCGCTTTCCCCCTGCTTCAGAAGATTCAGCGTAACGCCCGAAGCGACATCGGTCAGCCCGGTGTTGGACTGGCGGGTCACCGACACATTGTTCGCCGTGAAGCTGGCATTGACGGCGGCCTGGTCGTTTCCGGAACCGCCGTTGGCATGTAAAACCCGCGTCGTCGTGTCGGTCGCATCGAAGCCCAGACTATTCAAAATACCGCCCGTATCTTCAAAGCGGATTTGGTGCAGGGTGCCGGTACTGCTCGCTTCCAATACCAGATAGCGGTCTATGACCGAAGCTGCCACGCCGTTTCCACTTGCATAGGTACCTTGGTTGATCGCATCGGCAATGTCTTGCAGGCTTTGCGTGCTGGTGACGGCGATGCTGTCGCCCTGCGGCATGAAATCCACACTGGCCGCGCCGCTCCCCTTGGTGCCGGCGGTGTAGCTGCCGGATGCTGCAATGGTAAAGGTCAGGCCCCGGCCAGTGTCCACCGTCTTGCCGGCGTCCACCATATCTTGCCAGTCACTGCTCATGGCCGTACCGCTGTCATAGATGTCGTCTATGCTAACGGCGTTTGCCTGGCTATCCACCATCCGGAATTCCCAGCCCGTACTGTCCGAAGGATTCTGGCGCACTTCCATATAGTAGGTATCGGCGCCCAGTTCTGTCTGTCCTGTGAAGGGCGCAGCAGTGCCAAATCCGGTGATCGTATTGGCTACCGTCGAGGCATTCGATGTGGCCCGGCTGGCGGCCCCTCCCATGGAGATTGTGCCGGAAAGGCCCAGCGCCTGGTCACTGTATGACTGCTGACTCGATTTCACCAGGTGGGACTGGGCCAACGTAGTGATGCTAATGTCATAATTGGCGACCGCTGCGCTGGTCAAAGCTGTGGCAGAGAGAACGTCGGCGGTAGTAATGCTGGGATTGGTCACCGCCGTCGTCTTCGCGCCAAAAATCGAACTGTTGGCTGTGGCGCTAGCCGATTCGTCCAGGCTCTCCAACGACGTTTTCAACGCATCGAACTTCGTCCCCACATTGCTGTACAACCCCTTCTGCGTGATCAGAGTCGTCTTCTGATGTGTTACCCGCGTCAATGGCCTGCTCTCTTGGGCCATCATCGCATTGATCAGGCTCGTGAAATATGCGCTTGTGTTGCTGGGTATTCCTGGAATGGACATCGTCACTCTCCGTTATGCATGTTGCGTTCGCTTCACGCTCTACACGGCAGCGCTCACGTAACTCACACTACTTCCCGGCACAGCAACCGGCGCTGTTTGCAGTTGAGATTCGGCCTTGGCCATTTGGGCCGCCAGTTGTCGGTTGGCCTCTTCCCATGCGTCGCGCAGCTCCTGCAGCGTGTCGGCGACTTCGCCCCATTTCCCCTTGCGTGCCAATTCCGCACACCACACGTAAATTGCCATCATACGGTTAGCAAATTCTGGCTGGTCATAATTCAACGCATCGCGCAACGTGCCTATCGCGCGGGTTGTGCGCTCCAGATCGTGCTGGTTGCTGCTCTGAATCGCAATGTCATACACTATCACGACCCTTTCTAAAGGATTCGCGCCCACTACTCGATTATTCCGGTACGTTTCCAAGGCTGTGTTACGGTTTGCCATCTTTCCTCCATTCATCACGTTCGCTTCCAGCGATCTGTCAGTCGTCCGAGTTTCGCCCCCCTAGCAGGCTGTCGGAGAGGGCAGTTTTTTCTTTTTAGAACACAGATTTTCACAGAGAGACACAGATTTTCAGGCCAAATCATCGGAAAATCTGTGTTTATCCTGCAAATCTGTGTCCCATTTATTCTTTCTCCGACAAACTGCTAGGGGGAGCAGCTACCAGCCCCGGGCTTATCGCCGGAGACTGGTAGCTGCCAACCGCGAGACTAGAAAATCAACACGGCTCCTATGAGACTACCGAAAAAGGCTCAGAATAGTCTGGGGGGCTACGTTCGCCTGACCCAGCATGGCCACCGAAGTTTGCTGCAGGATCGAGAACTTCGTTGCCTGCACCTGCTCGTAAGCCATGTCCGCATTCATGATGCGGTTGAAAGATGAATCAACGTTCACCTTGTCCACGCTCAGGCTGGCCGCCTGATAGTCCAGCCGGTTCATGGTCGCACCAATGTAAGCCAGGGCTGTCGCCACGTTGGTATTGGCCGCGTCGATGGCATCCATGAAGGACTGCGCGTTGGCTTGGCTGCTGACCGAATTGCCGCTCGCCGTATAATCCACACTGTAGAGCGCGCTCTCGGAGCCGCCCGCTCCGGCCGCCGTAGCGATGCCAGCAAGCGTAAGCGTGATACCGCGTCCCAGATTAATTGTACCCGATCCCGTGGTGCCCGCAGTAACGTTAGTGGTCAGTGAAGTAGCAGACCCACCGCCGGTTGCGCCATCCGCATCCAAGTTGACAACGTTGCCGTTGGTATCCCGCATGGTGATCGTCACCGACGTCGTCGTCCCATTGCCATACCCCTGCGTAGACACCTCGACGGTGTAGTGCCCACCGGCCATTTGTCCACCGGCTGTGGCATTCGTCGTACTCGTCGCTGCCATGGTACTCGTGCTGTAGTCGGTGGATAGATCGGTTTTTGAGACTGCAGCCGAAGCGGAGCCAGCCGAGACACCCAGGCCGGCCGAGTTGAATGTAGTCGTTGTACCGCTACTCCACACGGCTTTGTTCACGTTGAAGGCCAGCCCGTCACTGCTTCCTGTACCTACACCAATCTGGAAGTTGAAGGTTTGCCCGCCAGCCCCTCCCGTGCCAAAGATCTGGACTCCGGACCACTTGGCCTGCGAGGCCTCAGCGTTGATCTGCGTGTTCAAAGTCGTCAACTCTGTGAGGATGGAAGTGCGCTCGTCAGTACCCAGCGTGTCGTTCGCGGCCTGTTCCGCTTTGGTCTTCATCACCGCCAGGATGTCTTTGATGTTGTTTAAGTGACCTTCACCGACGGAGACGAGGTTCTTGGAGTCTTCGATGTTGGAGAGGACTTGACCCAGCCCACGGGACTTAAAGTCCAACTTGGTGGCGTTGCCCAAACCGGCCGCGTCGTCGGCCGCGCTGTTGATGCGCCTACCGGTGGCCAGCCGCAGTTGGGATGTCGCCAGTTTCGCGTTGATCATTCGTAATGAGTTTAGGGCTTGCAATGCCCCAATGTTTGTTGCTATTCTTGTAAAGTCTGCACCTGCCATTTTGATCACCTCCATGCGATCTATTGAATTGGAAGGGGTTTCCTTACCCCTATTTCCATTTGTCTTCGCGGAAATCTTCCGCTTTACCAAAAAGTATTACCTTCTGTTGCGGATACAATCCGCGTTACGTCCCCCTGCTCCTCTTTCGAGAAGTAACTCCTGATTGGGTTGCTTCGTTTGTTCTTCTCTTTAGGCGACGGCCTCCTTTCCGGAACAAACCATTCCTCTTGTCTATCACGAGTCTTCAACTATCCGTGACACTTCATTATCGGCAGCATTTTGGGAAACTTTAGCGCCCTTACAACGGAGTCACTCGGAGTCACTATCTTTGCAGTGTATGGGTATAACTCGTGCAAACAACTGCACTGGACATCTCACCACAAAGACTCCGAGACACAAAGCCACCAAGCGACGAATGAATTCGCCGCCTGAGACTGCGAAGTGCGTTAAAACGCACTATTCCAGCACGACAGCAACCTGTTTCAACAGGTTTCGCAATTATAGGCGGGCAATTCATTGCTTGCCGAAGCCGGCCTGAGTAGTAACGAAAGAAGTTCTTTTCTTCGAGCCTTTGTGTCTTCGTGTCTTCGTGGTTCATTTGAGAGAATTGCCGCGCAAAAAAATGACGGGCTCCCTCAGGAATGATTGACAGTTTCTTCCTTATGTGGTAGTATTACGCCCTTGGCTTGTGGCGGGATGCACAACGAAGGGGGATACCGGTTATGATCGCTGCAGGAATCATCACTTTCAGGGAGGGGTTAGAAGCCGCTCTGATAGTGGGTATCGTATTGAGCTACTTGGCAAAGGCCGGAAACGCAAGGTCGCGCCGCTTGGCCTGGCTGGGAGTAGTCCTGGCTGCGGCGGGCAGTATCGCGCTGGCCGCGCTATTGCAGACCATCGGTACAGGCCTGCAAGGCCGACTGGAGCAAATCTTCGAAGGCACCACCATGCTCTTGGCCGCTCTGATCCTCACCTGGATGATATTCTGGATGCGCCACCAGGCGCATAATATGCGTGAGGGCCTGGAGCAAGGGTTGCGCCAAGCCATAGCTTCCAATGCCGGCTGGGGCATTCTAGGGCTGACTTTTCTGGCAGTGTTCCGCGAAGGGGTGGAGACGGCGCTTTTCCTCTCGGCAGCTGCCTTTTCCAACACAGGTTCCGGCCTGCTGGAAGGGTCTGTGCTGGGATTGATCCTGGCGGCCGGCGTGGGTTGGGGATTTTACCACGCGACGGCCCGGCTGGATTTGGGGAAATTTTTCGACGTAACGAGCGTTCTCCTTCTACTCTTTGCTGCCGGACTGGTCGCCCACGGAATCCATGAATTCCAGGATGCGGCACTGTTCCCGACCCTCGTGGCACACGTCTGGGACATGAATGCCATCCTGGACGAGAATTCTTTTGCAGGTTTGATGCTGAAGTCGCTGTTTGGGTACAATGGAAACCCCTCGCTCCTGGAAGTTATAGCCTACGTTGGATACTACGCGGTAATCTTGAGCAGCATTCGCTGGTGGACGACCCGGCTGGCCCTCAGCGTTGTTGAGGAATAAGGAACGCGTAGAACAATGGTGTCGAACCTACGTCCAAAGGTGCTGGAAGTCCACCGTCTGCTGGTTGATTCCTATGGGGAACAGCCAGATCACCCCCGACTGAAGCCCGTAGCCGAACTGGTCTGTACCATCTTAAGCCAGAATACAAACGATGTCAACCGGGATGTCGCCTTTGACCGGCTTCGAGATCGCTTTCCTAGCTGGGAAGAGGTGCGAGACGCGCCTGTGGAGGAGATCGAAGCGGCAATCCGGCCGGCGGGGTTGGGGCGACAGAAAGCGCCGGCGATTCAGCGAGCCTTGCGGAGAATTACGGAAGAGCACGGCGAGATCAGTCTCGACTTTCTGGAGGGGATGCCGCTTGAGGATGCCCGCAAGTGGCTGATGCAACTGAAAGGGGTCGGCCCAAAGACGGCTGCGATTGTACTGCTGTTTGCCTTTGGCCGGCCGGCGTTTCCTGTGGATACCCACGTCCATCGAATCAGCAAACGCCTGGGGCTGATCGGCCCCAAAGTTTCACGCGAGAAAGCACACGTTCTCCTTGAAGAGATCGTGCCCGCGGACCTGTACTACACGCTACATCTCAACTTGCTTGCCCACGGCAGACAAATCTGCCTGGCACGCAACCCTCGGTGTGCGCAGTGTACGTTAGCAGGGCTATGCGACTATTACCGGTCTCACCGGTGAGCGGGTGACTGCTTGCGCAGTGCCGCACGATCTCGTGGCCGTTTGGCCCAATGTTCCGGGCCGGGGGCCGGGCTATCAAATGGGGTGAGGTGTTGTCTGCCGTGGGGCCACAAATGATCGGCAGCCAACAGGTCGCAGGGAATACTGCTCTTGTTTCGATACTCCAAGAGCCGGCCACTCCTCGCCGCTTTTCGCGAATCTAACAGAATCATAATCTTTCCTCCCCGTAGTGTGCCTTCATAATGCTTTCCAAATATGTTAGCAAGAACAGAGTCGTGTACCGTTCATAAGCGTTCAGAGGCTATCCTGGAAACACCGGCTTCAAGCTCTTTTTTGCCACGAATACCACGAATTTTCACTAATTTTTTTGCTTTTTTCGTGTAAATTCGTGGCAGATTCAGGGGGTGCTGAACGGTTACTGCCGTTTATCTCAATCGCGTCCGGGTACGCGGTGGCAATAGCGACAACGCGGCTGGTATAGATGCGCGCCGGGCAAGATAATCGGATCGTCGTACGGAGCCAGTCGTCCATGCAGCAAACGCTGGCTACGGCCGGCCGGATTGCCGCACACCGTGCAAATCGCCCGCAGTTTTTGTATTCGGTCGGCAATGCTCATGAGCAGCGGGACCGGGCCAAAGGGCTCACCGCGAAAGCTCATGTCCAGCCCGGAGGCAATGACCCGCACGCCATGGTCCGCAAGGTGTTGACAAACATCCACAACGCCCCAATCCAGAAATTGCACTTCATCAATGGCCACAATGTCTGTCGTAGATGACAACATCGGCAGAATCTGATCAGACCGGCTGATATACATGGCTTGAATCTCGCTGCCATCATGCGAAAGGAGCGTATTGCTTTGCGGCATAATAAGTGGAACAGTAGTGGCCCGAAATACCTGCACGTTATGACCTGACCAATAACCGCGTTGCGCCTGACGAATCACCTCTTCGGTTTTCCCGCTAAACATGCTCCCACAAATGAGTTCTATTCCCCCGTTCAGTCTGGGTGCTGCCATGACGATCTCCTTGTCAGGCTTCGTTAAAAGCCAACTGTAGTTGATACAAGCCTTGCGTGTTTTTCAAATTGCGCTGGCTCAACTGAGGACGTACGAACGACAGTATCTCCTCGGTCACGTCGTCCAACCCCTTGCCTTCACAATCAATAACGGCCCAGTGGTGTTTGGGAGACGATTTCGTCGAAGCAAGTTCCAGATATGCCTGGCGTGCCCGCTGATGATAATCGAAGAGGCGATGCTGGAATATTTCGCGCGGGGCCTGACCAAACCAGGAGTTCACCTTTCGCCCCAACGCTTCCTCCACCGGTAGATCAAGGAGTATCGTTAAATCTGGAGAGATACCCCCCGTAACGTAGTCGTTGACCTTGCTAATGAGTTTTTCGCCCAGATGATCACACGAGTGCTGGTACACATAGGTAGAAGCCTCAAATCGGTCGGTGATTACAATCTTTCCGGCATTCAGGCTTGGGCGAATCACCTGAGTCATGTGCGATGCGCGGGCTGCCATGACCAGAAAAAGCATTGCCTTGCGATTGACCATTTTTGTGGCTTCGCCCTGCATCTGGATGAGCCCCCGAATGCGCTCTGCCAGAGCCGTGCCTCCAACTTCGCGAGTGACCGTCACATCATACCCATGCTCCTTCAACCAGCACGCAACAGTTTTTGCCTGCGTAGATTTCCCCGCGCCATGGATTCCTTCTATGGCCACGAATAGACCTTTTTCTCGTTGAATTGTTGTAGCGGTTTCGGTATATCGCTTTTTTGATGTTTTCATGACCACCCCTTCATCAAAGGAGCAACAACGACAGAAAAAACCGTTTTCAATTAACTATTATACCACAAACTTCAAACTTTTGCAATACCCTATTTTTTGCCAGAATGTCCTGTTGGACAAATTTCGAGCAACCGGTTATAATAGCAACAATCGTTCTCGTATCTTGTCAGGAGAGTTAACACAGCGAATGCGAATAGGCATTGATGCCAGGATTGTCTTCTATCGTCAAGCAGGGATCGCGAATTACGTGGTCCATCTCATTGAAGCCCTGGCTCAAATCAATCGTCAAGATGAATTTGTCCTCCTGCAAAGTCGCAAAGATCGCCTAAACATCACTGACCAACCCAACTTTGTTCGGCGTTCCTTATGGACACCCAGCCACCACCGCTTTGAACAGCGGTCTCTCCCCCTTGAGGTTTGGCCGCTGCGTCTTGACGTGCTGCATTCACCCGATTTCATCCCCCCCATGCGCAGCCCTGTTCCAAAGTTGATCACGGTACACGACCTGGCCTTCATTCGCTTTCCCCGATTTCTTACGGAGGATAGCGCTCGCTACTACGGCCAGATCGATGACGCAGTGGCCTACGCCGACCACATCGTAGCCGTCTCCGAAAGCACCAAGAAAGACATCGTGGAACTGCTGGGCGTGCCGGCCGGCAAGATCACCGTGATCTACGAAGCGGCACATCCGATTTACAGGCCGATCAAAGACCCACAAGCGCTGGTCCCCATACGCAAGAAATATGAGTTGCCCGAAAACTATGTCCTGTTCGTCAGTACGATTGAACCTCGGAAGAACCTTTCCACCCTTTTGCACGCCTTTCGACAGTTAATAGATGAATATGCGAATGACAACCTGGTGTTGGTGGTGGTCGGAGCCAAGGGGTGGCTGTTCGAGGATACCTTCCGGGTGATAGACGATCTCGGCCTGCAAAACAATGTCCACTTCTTGGGGCGTGTGCCTTTGCATGATTTGCCCTACCTTTACAATGGGGCTGTTGTACACGTACACCCTTCCTTCTACGAAGGCTTTGGCCTGACGCCCTTGGAAGCTATGGCTTGCGGCACGCCGACTATCGTATCCAATGTATCCTCGCTGCCAGAGGTTGTAGGAGATGCCGGCCTTATCGTTGACCCGACAGACGTGGATGGGTGGGTGATGGCCATGTGGAAAGTTATCTCGCGCCCAGATTTTCGCAGCGAACTGCGCACCAAGGGGTTGAAGCGTGCCACGTTATTCTCATGGCAAAAGGCCGCACAATATCACCTGGAACTGTACGGTCGCCTAAGCCGCAACGCAAAAAACACCCAGTGAAAGTACTTTTTCTCGCACCGCAGTACCCCTTTCCTCCACACCAGGGCACGACCATTCGCAACCTTCACCTCCTCCGCTACCTGACCGCGCATCACGACGTACACCTGTTGACTTTTGCTTCCCCTTTGACCGGCCAGCCTCAGACCGCTGATGATCCCTTGCCCGATCTTTGCAGCGACATCTCTTGCTTGCCACACCCACGCCCCCGCTCCTTGACCCACCGTGCACTGGCGACACTTTCCTCCCCTTTGCCCGATATGGCGCTGCGGCTGGAGTCGGCCATCATGCACAAGCAAGTAGATCACCTCGTCCGTGCCGGGGACTTCGATGTTGTGCAGATCGAGGGAATTGAAATGGCCCCTTTCGGCCTGGACGTGGCCCGGCAGAGGTCAACTCGCCGGCCCCTCTTGGTCTTTGACGATCACAACGCAGAATATGTGCTACAGCGCACAGCCTACCAGACGGACCGCCGCAAGCCGCGACGCTGGGTGGGGGCAGCATACTCCTGGGTACAATGGAAGAAGCTGCAACGGTACGAAGCCCATTGCTGCCAGACGTTCGACCGAACCGTAGCCGTTTCTGATACGGACGCAACGGCCCTGCGGACGCTCCGGCCAGCGCTTCCGGTCATAGTGCTGCCCAACGGGGTGGATACCGGGGCCTTTTGTCCGTCTCCTTTGCCGGAGCACCCCGAACCGTTGCTGGTCTTTACCGGCAAGATGGATTTTCGCCCGAACGTGGATGCCATGCTCTGGTTTACGAACCAGATTCTGCCACGCGTTCTGCGCCTTGTTCCAGAGGCACGCTTGAATATCGTGGGGCAGTCTCCGCACAAGCAGCTCCGGCACCTTGCGGATGACCCCCGCCTGGCCATCACCGGTTACGTGCCCGATGTGCGACCCTACATTGCGGCAGCCGCGATCTTTGTTGTGCCGCTGCGCATGGGGGGTGGCACGCGCCTGAAGGTGCTGGAAGCGATGGCCATGGGCAAAGCCATTGTGAGTACGCCGCTGGGCTGCGAAGGACTGGAGGTAACCCCCGGGAAGCACGTACTGCTCGCCGAGACGCCGACCGATTTCGCCGACCAGATCATTGCGCTGCTCAACGACCCCGTCCGCGCGCGTTTGTTGGGGCAGCAGGCCCGCGACCTCGTCGAGGCGCGCTATGCGTGGAGCCATCTCACGCCGGCCCTCGAAGATGTGATGCGCGGTGCATGAGCGGCGCGCAAGTTGAGTGTCCGTCAAAGTTTTGCATTTGCGATCATTCATGCCCTGTGTCCGTACCACCAAGACACGCAGCATACAAGGTGAGGCAAGTGAGAAAGCCTGCTCGTCGAGCCTATCCAATGTTCCAACCTGGACGCTACGTTTTTTACTTTTGCCACGGATTACACGGATTTTCACGGAAAAATCAGAAAGGTCAAATGGGAAATCTGTGGAAATCCGTGCAATCTGTGGCTGAAAATGCTGTGTTATTTTGTGCCTTCGTGGTTCATTTGAGAGAATTGCCGTGCAAAAATATGACGCACACCCGCGCCAGTTGCCCCCTTGACAACTTTGCCATTGCAAAGTAGAATGCCCGTGCGCTGATAAGCGAATCAGCTTGAAAAATACCGACGCTGCCCTCCGGGGCAAGCCAACCAAACTGGCAGGAGAACAAAGATAATGAAAATTGATCGCGTTGAATTACGCAAAATCCGCATGGACCTTGTTCATCCCTTTGAGACAAGTTTCGCTCGCGAGGTCGACCGTGAGGCCATGATTGTGACTGTATTCGCCGAAGGGCTGACCGGCCATGGCGAAACGGCCGCTATGGCCGCGCCCCTCTTCTCGTACGAAACTGTGGAAACCTGCCGGCATGTCCTCCACGATTTCCTGGCCCCGGCCATCGTCGGGCAGCGCATCCCCGATGCCGGGAGCCTGGCCCGTCATACCGATTTTGTGCGCGGCCACCCGATGGCCAAGGCCGGGCTAGAAGCCGCTTTGTGGGATGTGTGGGCCCAGGCCGCCGGCCGCTCGCTTGCCGATATGCTGGGTGGCGTTCGCGAGCGCATTGACGTTGGCGTAAGCATTGGCATCCAGGCTTCGGTGGACGATCTTTTGCTCCGGATCAATATGTTCCTCGAAGAGGGCTACCGGCGCATCAAGATCAAAATCAAGCCAGGGTGGGACGTGGATGTGGTACGCACCGTTCGGGCCCACTTCCCCGACATCCGGCTGCAAGTGGACGCCAACTCGGCGTACTCGCTGGATGACATCGCCATTTTCCAGGCACTCGACTCCTTTGACCTCTTGCTGATTGAGCAACCGTTGGCGTTCGACGACTTTGTGGACCATGCCGAATTGCAACGGCACGTGCAAACGCCCATCTGCCTGGACGAGACGATTGCCGGTCTGGCCGATGCACGAGCCGCTCTCGCGCTGGAAAGCTGCCGGGTGATTAACATCAAACCCGGACGGGTAGGCGGGCTGCGGGCCACGCGCCAGATTCACGATTTGTGCCAGACTGCCGGCATACCGGTGTGGTGTGGTGGCATGCTGGAAACCGGCATTGGTCGAGCCGCCAACGTGGCCGTCGCCTCCCTGCCCAACTTCACGCTTCCCGGCGATCTTTCGGCAAGCAACCGCTACTACCACGAGGACCTGATCACCCCGGCCTTTACGCTCAACGATGATGGAACCGTAACCGTGCCCACCAGCCCCGGCTTAGGGGTCACGGTACGCCAGGACCTGCTCGATGCTGTCACCACTCATAAGGAAATCATAGTCGCTTGATTTGACCGGCCCTTCATCTTGTGGTATACTATATCTCCCCCTCCCCCAGGGGGCGGGGGTAGATGAGAAAAATGTTGAGGAAATCGCATGGATGCCAATCAAAAGAAAGAAATGATTACGCGCCTAAAGAGTGTCGAAGGGCATGTCCGCGGAGTCCAACGAATGATGGACGAAGACGCCTATTGCATTGATGTGATCAAACAGGTCATGGCCGTCCAACGCGCGCTCGACAAGGTCAACTCACTGATTTTGGACAACCACCTGAACACGTGCGTGACGACAGCGATTCGCGGGGACGACCCAAACGACCGCCAACGGGTGATTGGCGAACTGCTAGGGATTTTTGAAACTTCAAGAAAACTGTAGGAAAGGAATAATTTACATGACGACAAAAACGTTTGTTGCTCCGGATATTTCTTGCCATCACTGTGTGATGACCATTCAGCGAGAGCTAGGCGAGCTGGAAGGAATACAATCTGTGAACGCGGATGAAGACACCAAAAAGGTGACCGTCGCCTTTGAGCCGCCGGCCGACCTGGCAAAAATCAGCGGCTTGATGGAAGAGATCGGATACCCGATTTCGAACAACTGATCCGCAGTGGCTTGAACATTTTCAGCAAGGGTTCAGGGACTACCCTGGAAACACCTGCTTCAAGCTCTTTTTTGCCACGAATTGC
>CAZFFM010000014.1:0-24184 GCA_964517425.1 uncultured Ardenticatenales bacterium
ATGTATGCAAAGATGGGTTCTTATCGGGTGGAGGTGGACGGAATCAGCGATGCGGTACTCGGCATGGGTTTGCCCGTTCGCCATCACGTGAATTTTCTGCTCGCCTTCCAGAGAACGCGGGCGGCAAGTACGCAGTAACCGGCAGCCTGCCAGCCGCTACCGGCCAGCCTTGGGCAAATATTTGCGCAGCCGGCGGCCCGCTTCTTCCAGCGTTGGCAACTGTTTGGGGAAGGCGAAGCGCACGGAATGGCGTCCCAAGCCGGGCGTATGGTAAAAACTGCTGCCGGGCACAACAGCGACGCCAACCTCGGTTGTCAGCCAGCGGGCAAAGGCATGGTCGTCACCGTCGAACTGGAAGGGCGCAAAGTCAGCCATGACGTAGTAGGCTCCCTGCGGCGGTCGTGCCAGGAATCCGACTTCCTGCAACGTGTCCAGCATGACCTTGCGGCGAGCCGTATAGTCTTCTTTCATTTGGCGGTAATAGTTCTCGCCGAAGCCCATGGCCATGACCGCGGCGTGTTGCAACGGCGTGGGGGCGCAGATGGTCGTGAAATCGTGGACGGTGCGCAACGCTGTGCTCCACGGTTCCCGTGCGAAAACGTAGCCCAGTCGCCAGCCGGTGATGGCGAACGTTTTGGACATCCCACCGATGGTGATGGTCCGTTCGGCCATGCCGGGCAGGGTGGCCAGTGGAATATGCTCGCCGTTATCGTAGATGATGTGTTCATAGATTTCGTCGGTGATGGCCAGGGCGTCGAATTCGTGGCATAGGTCGGCCACGCCTTGCAGCTCTTCCCGTGAGAACACCCGTCCGGTGGGGTTGTGGGGCGTGTTGATAATGATGGCCCGGGTGCGAGAAGTGAAAGCCTGGCGCAGGCGCTCCGCATCGAGTTTGTAGGCGGGAGGCTCCAGGTCAAAGAATACGGGTGTGCCGCCGGCAAAGAGGACTGCCGGCAGGAAGTTCTCGTGGAAAGGCTCGATGATGATTACCTCGTCACCGGGGTTCGTGATGGCCATGAGTGAGGAGACGATGCCTTCGGTCACGCCGCAGGTCACGGTAATGTGCCGGTCGGGGTCAGATTGCAGATTGTAGCGCTGCTCCATCTTGGCGGCGATGGCCTGGCGCAGAGCGGGTATGCCCCAGGTGATGGCATATTGATTCTGGTCGGCGCGGATGGCCTCGATGGCGGCCTCTTTCAGGGCGGGATGGGCCGGGAAGTCCGGAAATCCTTGGGAAAGGTTGATGGCTTCGTGTGCAATAGCCAGACGGGTCATCTCTCGGATGGTCGATTCGCGCATATCGTTCAGACGTGTTGCGGGCTGCATGGTTTCTCCTTTTATAAGGTTGGCGGGGTGTGGCCCAGACGCGCTACACAGTTCCAGGGCTTCTTCCGAATTCACGGGTGTCTGTACAATGCGATCAGGATGTGCGTTACCGGGCCATACTATACAAGGAAACAGAGTTTCTGTCAAGATAGATTTAGGTAGGAGGCAGGGCCCTGTAAAAGTTGTTGTCCAGCGAGTATAATACCTCCAGGAAGAAAAAAGTAAGGTAGGCAGCCCAAAACGCAAAAAAATGACGCACACCCGACGATGTTTGACAGATTGCAACAGCCAGCGTATAATGGGAAGATGAGGTCTAGTGGGGCGGTGGCGGAACGGCAGACGCGGCGGACTTAAAATCCGCTGGGGCGACCTGTGTGGGTTCGAATCCCACCCGCCCTATTTTTCATCTTGAAAAATGTGCAGCCAGTACGCGACTTCGTCCGGGGATACAGTGCCGGTTTCGGCCAGCGGTTTCTCACTGTCAGCCGGCGCGGGTTGGGTTGCGGCGCACAGTTCCGAGGCAAAGGCACGCGACGAAATTGTCCTTGCACCATATTTCTGGACGGTTCGGATGATCTCGCGATCTGAAGTGACTACGGTTATTTCACGCGGATTTCTGTGCTGCTTGACTTGTTGAATAATGACAGAATCGGCTGTGTGATTTGGTGGAGCATAGATCACGTGGATGTTTCCCCCTCTTGTCGCCGGAGCGGAAAGACCGGGCAAAAGCCCCGGATCAAACACGACGCTGATCTTCTTGCGCTTGCGCCATGCATAACGACGGAGAACTTGTATCAATTGTTGCTCATCTTCCGGATCGGCCAAAGATATGCCAGGCATCTTGGCAATCAGATTGTGCCCGTCTATCAAGAGAGCCATCTTTATCCTTCCCACGCGCAAGCTGTGCGATTTGTGAACCCGTCCACTGTAATGTGTGCGAAAAGTGGACTTTGTTTTCTGCTACATTCATTATAAACGTTTTCGAAAAAAAGGAAAATCTGTTTTCGGATGCACGGACGGGATTTCTCGCGACCCCGTAGCCAATGCGAGTCAGTCCAACAACCATAAGGAGTCAATGAATATGGACTGTGTGTTTTGTAAGATTATTGCCGGTCAGTCTCCGGCCGCAATTGTGTACCAGAATGACAACACAATCGCTTTTATGGATATTTATCCGGTGGCCAGAGGACACATCCTTGTTGTACCCAAGACACACGTTGCCGGATTATTCGATATTTCTCCCGAACAGTGCGCACAAACCATGCACACCGCGGTTATGGTCGCCAACGCCATACGCGAGTCGTTGAAACCGGACGGCCTGAACCTGTGGCAGTCTACCGGACGAGCGGCCAACCAGTCGGTCTTCCATTTTCACGTCCACCTGATTCCCCGGTGGTACGGTGATGGCCTCAGTGCTCCCCATGGCAAGTTCCCAACTTCCCTCCAGCAGTTAGAAGCAACTGCCGCTCACGTTCGGGCATTCCTATCTGCCTCCGACACATAGCGAACCGGCTTACGCTCCCATGACGATTCCCCTTCTCCTAATCCACGGCTACAACGGTACACCCGCCGACTGGACCTCCAGCGGGTTCGTGGATTACCTCGTGGAAAAAGTGGGCCTCGACCCGGATCTCATCGAGCTTTTTCACTACGGATTCGTTACAGCGAAGGGTTCGGACGTCTACAACAATCGCGGCGACATTCGGGAGATTGCCAGCCGGCTCGGCAATGTAGACGGCAATGGTATGGTGGAATCGTTGAGCAAAAAGGGAAAATCGCGTGGGGGAACCGGCGAGGTTACGATCATTGCCCACAGCATGGGGGGGCTTGTCGCGCGCTACTATCTCTCGAAGAGCAAACCCGACCGGCATGGCGCAGTCTACAGAGGCGGCGTCAACCGGCTCGTGGAAATCGGTACGCCCAACTTGGGCACCCCCCTGGCCGACGTACCCGACCTGATCCCGCGCAAGTCCTGGCTGTGGGGACTCCTCGAATTCCTAGGGCATTGGCCAACCCTACAAGCCCGCCCGGCGAAAGATGTGGCCCGTCTCGAACTGGCGTTGCGCCAAAGACAGCGCCGCGTGATGGCCGAAACATTCGGCGAGGAAACGATTGCCAACCATATCCGTTCATCCCAGTCGGGCCTTCCCGAATTGCAGCCCGGCAGCGCATTGCTCAAAGAAATCAACCGGCCGGGGGCCATGCCCGGAGATATAGACTATCACTGCTTTTATGGAGATATCCGCCTGATCGTGTCTGTGCGTCTCTGGAACATAACCATCTATCGAAGACAGCTGTCCTTTGGCGATCTGCTTGTCCCAACCTCCAGCGCGCGAACCATTCCCGGAACCGCTTCGCAATCGCACCCCCTAATTGACCGCCAGGAGATTACAATCAGCGTGGCCAGTCGCGACCGGCGCACACCGACCGCCCGAACGGTAGCCGATTTTCTCCCCCCGGCCTATCACAGCAACCTGCTGCGCAATCTCAGCCTGCATTATCAGATCGGGAAAATTTTGCAGGATGGGAATTGAACACAGGATCGAACTGAGGAGCTCCCAATGACAACGAATTACCGAATTGACCGTTTGTGCAAGGAGATGAAAAAACACGAAATGCCTGCCTTGGCCATGGTCCCCGGCCCGAATTTCTTTTATTTCACCGGCCTCGCCCTTCATCGTTCCGAACGGTTGACCCTGGCCTTTATCGAAGTGAATGGGCGTCTCAACTTTCTTGTTCCAGAGCTCGAACGGGCGCAGGTTGAGCGTGTCCAACATCAGCGAGTTCAGTTGCGAACCTATTCCGATTCCGAGGGGCCGGACGGTGCGCTGCGAGACGTGACGGCCAGGATGGAATTGCGCGACAAGTCGCTTGGCGTGGAATTTCGTGGCATGTGGGTTAGCGAAGAACATGCGTTGCAGCAAGCTGCCGACGGTATATCAATCACGCCGGCTGACGAGCTATTCATGGACCTACGCATGATCAAGGGTGATGACGAACTTGTCGCTATGCGCAAGGCAGCCCAAATCGTGGAGGCCGCTCTGGCAGACACGGTCGGTACCATGGAGGTTGGCCGGACAGAGCGAGAGATCGCCACCAATTTGCAAATTGCTTTGGCCCGGCACGGGAGCGGTCCGCTGCCCTTTGCGCCAATCGTCGTGGCCGGGCCTAATGCCGCCTCCCCGCACGCCTTGCCGGGCGACCGCCCCATTCAAGCCGGCGACATCGTGACCATTGATTGTGGGGCCTCGTGGAATGGCTACGCTTCGGACATCACCCGCAACGTGGCGGTCGGGGAAATCAATGAAGAGTTGGAACACATCTATGATATTGTGTTGCAAGCAAATGGTGCCGGCCGCGCGGCCGTGCGGCCCGATGTATCGGCGGAAGATGTAGATGCTGCAACCCGAGCCGTGATCGAAGAGGCCGGCTACGGCGCATATTTCACCCACCGCACCGGGCACGGACTCGGGTTAGACATCCATGAGCCACCCTACATTGCGGGCGGAAACCGTACGCTCTTGCAGTCCGGCATGACCTTCACCATCGAGCCGGGTGTCTATCTCCCGAGCCTCGGAGGCGTGCGCATTGAAGACGACATTGTTGTAACTGCGGACGGCGCAAAGTCCCTGACGAGCTACACTCGGAAACTCCTGAGCATTGCCCCAGCTTGATGATCCCATCCTTCGGTTGGACGCCGCCCGTTATTCGATGTGCAGGTTCTTTAGAATGCGCGACGCGCCTTGTGCGGCAAGTCGCTTGGTCAATACCAGCCGCCACCCGGCCGTGTCGAGCAGGGCCTGGCTGTAGGCTGCTACCAGATGCGCCAGGTCCAGGTCCATCATGCGGTTAAAAGCCATCACGTATGCAACCAGCTTCTCACGATCCGTTACTTCCTCGCCAATCTTATTGATCACAAATCGGCGGAGGAGGCCTCGTGCCGTAATCATGTGTGCGGGGTCAAATCGCAAGAGGATGTAAAAGACCAGACTGCTCCGCCACAACCGTTTGGAGTAATTTGCGTCGTAATTACCGGAGAAAAGCCCCACGAACGAGCGTCCAAAGCCAATGCGAATGCGCTTCCATTCTGCTTCAGAAAGGTTCTCCAGATATTGTGCCGTGCTGGGATGCGCTTGCAGGGTGTCAAAGAAAAAGTCTGTAGCTTCGAGAGTATGGGGCTCAACGATAGCCCCTATTTCCTTCAGCAGCTGAATGTCCTCCTCCGTCAGTTCCACCAGTTCTACGATGTCCTCGAAGAACTCTTCAAAGTTGACTTTGGGCATGCGCTTTGCTCACTCCTTTCTCACGCGTTTCAAGGAATTGGTCAGCAGTTGTTCCATCTCAACGGTTGAAATCGTTTGTTCTCCGTTCCTCGCCAAATCCGCCGTACGCGCGCCTTCACGCAAAACGCGATCCACCGCTTCTTCAACCGCTTGGGCAAGCGCCGGTTCGTGCCAGGCATAGCGCAGCAGCAATGCCGCACTGAGAATCGTGGCCAGGGGGTTGGCGATGCCCCGGCCGGCAATGTCGGGCGCTGCGCCATGGACCGGTTCGGCCAGCACAAACTTGTCACCCAGGTTGATCGAGGGGGCCATCCCCATGCCGCCGCACCACACCGCGGTGAGATCCGAAAGGATGTCGCCGAACAGGTTTGTGGTCAGAATCACATCGAACGATTCGGGGTCGTGCGCCAGCCGGAAGGCCAGAGCGTCTACGAGCATTTCGTCCGTTTCGATTTCGGGGTAATCGGCCGCAATCTCGCGGGCGGTGTCGCGGAAGAGGCCACAGGTGATGGGGAGGATGTTGGCTTTGTGGGCGATGGTCACGCGCCGGCGGCCCTGCTCGCGGGCCAGTGCGTAGGTGCGCCGGGCGATGCGCTGCGAAGCGGCCTTCGTGATCACGCGCGTGGCGGTGGCCCGTTCCCCGTCGCCTTGTTCCTCGCCGGCGTAGAGACCTTCGGTGTTCTCGCGCATGATCAGCAGGTCAACGTCCGGCCGGCTGCCGGGGAGGGGCAGGCTGCGCACCGGTCGCAGGTTGGCGTAGGTGTCCAGCTCGCGGCGCAGGGTGACGATGGCACTGCGATACCCTGTCACTTTGTGGGCCGGCGACGCGACTGCACCGAAGAGGACGGCCCGGCAATAGCGCGCCTTCTCCAGCGTTTCGGCCGGAATCGCTTCGCCCCGGCGACGGAAGCAATCCCAGCCCCCGTCGGCCGGCACAACTTCCAGCTCCGGCAACAACGACTTTAGCAAACGTACAGCGACGGGCACGACCTCGTGGCCAATGCCGTCCCCTTCGATGACGCACAGTCGCGGGTTCATAGTGCCTGCCCTTTCAGGTTCGACCGGATGCCGGTCAGATGTTCGTTGCGGTTGAGGGCCAGCAGTTGCGTATGTTTGCTATCCCATTTTACCACGTTGAGGGCGCAATTTTCAATCGAAAGGTGGCCGAGTGTGGAAAGGTCTGCGCCAAGAGCGGACACAAGAATCACTTTCAAGGGTAGGTCGTGTCCGACGATCAGGACGCGTCCTGCGGGGTAGCGTTCGGCCAGCCTGTCCACGGCCGGCACTACGCGGCGCTGGACTTCGGCCACGCTTTCGCCCCCCGGCCCCGGCATGGTTGCTTTCGCCGGGTGTTCGGTCCAGGTTTCGTAGAGTTTGGTGAACTGGGCCTTCACTTCCACCGCGGTGAGACCTTGCCACACGCCGTGGTGGATTTCGGCCAGGGCCGGCTCCACTTCGAACGGGCAGTCGTGGTATTGCGCGATCTTGCGTGCGGTGTTGGCAGCACGTTGCAAGGGGCTAGAGACGATCAGGTCCAGGTGTTTGTCTTTCAAGCGGTCGGCAATGGCCTTTGCCTGGATCTGTCCCAGGTCGCTCAGGGGAATGTCAATCTGCCCCTGATAAACACCGATACGGTTCCAGAAACTTTCGCCATGCCGCACAAGCAAAACCGTGGTCATCTCAAATCTTCACATATTTCAGGTCCCACATATCGGGGATGGCCAGAATTTCGTTCGTGACATGGTCGGGCAAATCCTCATCGAGGATCAGCACCATGATGGCGTCCCCACGTGGTGTCCGGCGACCGAAGGCCATGAAAGCGATGTTGATGTCATGTTTGCCCAGGGTCATGCCCACAGCGCCGATCATGCCGGGGCGGTCCAGGTTTTGGAGCACGAGGAAGCGGCCTTCCGGTTCGAAGTTGATGCGGTAGGGGCCAATCTTGACAATGCGCGGTTCATCCTGAGAGATCGTGCCGGCAATGCTGTGTTCCTGTTCGCCCGACTTCAAGCTGATGGAGATCAGGTTGGTGTACGATCCCGCTTCGTAGTTGCGTTCTTCGGAAACCTTCAAACCGTGGCGATGGGCGATCAAATCGGCGTTGACCAAGTTGATGCGGTCGTCAGAGGCCTGTTCGAGGACGCCTTTCAGCACGACAGCCCGCAGCAAGGTGGTATCCAAGGCGGCGAGGGAGCCGCTGTAGACGATGCGCAACTCGCCGAATTGGCCGGCAGCCAACTGTCCCATGAAGCTACCCAACTTTTCGACCAGGCCGACGTAGGGGCGCAAGACTTGTAGCGTCTCCGGCGGCACCATGGGCATATTCAGGGCGTGTTCGGCCAGTTCCCCGTTCAAGAGGGCGAGCACTTGCCGGGCCACGTCGATGGAGACACTCAGTTGGGCCTCCTTTGTGGAAGCGCCCAGGTGTGGCGTAGCCACAACGTTTGGGTGTTGGATCAGCGGGTTATCCGGTGCCGGCGGCTCTGTGGAGAAGACGTCCAGTGCTGCGCCGGCCACACGACCCTCTTCCAGCGCCGCGAGCAATGCCGCTTCGACGATGATCGGCCCGCGAGCGCAGTTGATGATACGCACGCCCGGTTTCACCTGCCGCAGAAACTCGTCGTCAATCAAGTTACGTGTCACGTCGCTGAGGGGGGTATGCACGGAGATGAAGTCCGATTTTGCGGCCAGCTCGGCCAGCGAGGCGGGGGTGGCGCCAAGTTGTTGGATGCGCTCCTGGGTGACAAAGGGGTCATAGCCCAGCACGTTCATGCCCAGGGCCCGTGCGCGCCGGCCGACTTCGGAGCCAACCCGCCCCATGCCGATGATGCCGATGGTTTTGTCGCGCACTTCGACGCCCACGTACCGTTTGCGCGCCCATTCTCCCTGTCGCAAGGCCTGATTGGCTTGCGGGATGTTACGGGCCAGGGACATGATCAGGGCGATGGTGTGTTCTGCGGCGGCGCGGGTGTTGCCGGTCGGCGTGTTGACGACCACGATACCCCGTTGCGTCGCGGTGTCCACGTCGATGTTGTCTACGCCAACGCCGGCACGCCCGACGACCTGCAAGCGCGTCCCCGCTTCGAGGACCTCGCGGGTCACTTGCGTCCCGCTGCGTACGACCAGCGCGTCGTATTCCGGGATGGCGGTGAGCAGTTCTTCCGGGCTGAGGTCGAATTTGGTGGTGACCGAAACTTGTTCCCGGAGCAGTGCAAGCCCCGGCTCGGCCAGTGGATCAGAGACAAGTACTTTCATCTTCTGCATGAACGATGCTCCTTGAATTTATTGTTTTCGTGTTGCTACTCAGGTAGGGTCCGTGCCGGATTGGAAATCGGCACTGGGCTGTCCCGCCAAGCCGCTAAAAGCGGCTGAATTCGCACAGGGCAGTCGCTTCAGCGACTTTCTTGCACGAGCCCGTGACGGCAAGGTAGCCTGAGCAGTAACGTTTTCGTTTTGGTATGGGGCGTGCTGCGATTCGGTGTCCATTGTACCACTTGTGTCAAACTCTGTCAATAAGCCTATGCCGGTTTGGATTCCTTTCGGGTGTTGCAGGTTGCGTGCTGCGTGTTGCGTTGCTATCCGCTCCATTCATCAGTCAGCGTTCGGCATGGATTCACCGGCCAGCATGGGAATTAAACCGCCGGCATTCAGAATGGCCAGCACCGTTGGCGAAAACGACGCAAAGTGGAACGTCCCGGCCGTGCAGCGGATCTCGTGCGCGGCCAGGTCAACTTCCACGGCGTCTCCTGCTTCGATGGCCTCCACCGCCGGCGGGCAGACGATGGCCGGCAAGCCATTGTTGATGGCGTTGCGATAGAAGATGCGCGCGAAGGAGGCGGCGATCACCGCGCCCACGCCGGCCGCGGTCAGGCAAGCGGCGGCCTGTTCCCGCGAACTTCCGCAGCCCCAGTTACGGCCGGCGACGATCACGTCGTTCGGCTGCACGGAGCGCGCAAACGCAGGATCGAGGTCCTCCAGCGCGTGTGCCGCCATCTCCGCCGGCGCTGTAATTGTGTAGGTGTACTTGCCCGGAAAGATGACGTCCGTGTTGACGTTGTCGCCATATTTCCACGCCTGTCCTCGAATGGGCATTGCGATCCGCTTTACCCCAACGTATTTCACTTCCTGATCCTGATCCGTCTCTCTTCTACAATCCACAAACGTCGCTGTGGGGTCTCTTGTGAAAATACAGGTAATAGGCGGGAGAGAACATCCAGTAGATATGGCTTATCTTGCCGGTTCAAGCGTAGCACAATCAGACCTGCGTAATTCCTCGGTGGATACATCCGGATGTCAGCAAAGCCGGTGTCCAACGTCACGATGATACGCTCTTCTTGTTGACACACTGACGCAATTTCATCGTCGCCTTTCCCACCAAGCCCCTCTTCTCGTACTGTTGTAGCGTCATGTCCTGCTTGCCTCAGCAATTCCGCCACCTCAACCGGCAGGTTCTCGTCAACCTTAAATTTCATCTGATGTTCCCTATGCGGCCATCGCGACAATCCGCTCTCGCGCAAGCTCTGCTGCGTATGCAATGGTTGCTTGCACTGCCATGCGACTCAATGACGGGTAACTTGCGACAATCTCATCGGCTGTGAGGCCGGCAGCCAAGTTGTCCAGAACTACCGATACCATGATGCGTGTACCTTTGATGCAGGCTTTTCCATGACAAACAGATGAGTCGACCGTAACATAATTTTGCCAGTCCATGATTGAACTTCTTCACCTCCCTTTTCATTGTCTGACGAGCGTTCAAGTATGTCCTACATTCTGCCCTCGTTTGTTTGTACCCTTCTACCTTCATGAATGAATTCCACAATATCTTTAACATCTAGAGGTGAACGAGCTTTCCCACTTTTCCCGCTATCTTTGCCTCCATTATACCCACAATCGGGAGAACGGTCAAACGGTGGCGCGATCTCTCCTGCGAGAGCAGCAGCGGCGACGACCGCCGGGTTGGCCAGGTAGATTTCGGAGTCTGGGGTGCCCATGCGCCCGCGAAAGTTGCGGTTGGCCGTGCTGATGCAGACTTCGCCGGGGGCCAGCACCCCCAGGTGGTTGCCCATGCACGGGCCACAGCCGGGAGGCCCGATGACCGCGCCGGCCTCCACGAACGTCTGGATGTATCCGAGACGCAAGGCCTCGGCCAGCACCTCGCGGGACGCCGGTATGACCAGTAGCCGCGTTCCAGCCGCCACCCGTTTCCCGTGCATGACCGCTGCTGCCGCGGCCAAATCCTCCAGCCGGCCATTCGTACAGGTGCCGATGAAGGCCTGGTCAACCTGCGTGCCGGCCACTTCAGACAGCGGAACGACGTTGTCCACGGTGTGCGGTCGCGCGATCATCGGCTCCAGGCCGGCGGCGGCGTAGCGGTACTCGGCGATGTAGGCCGCGCCATCATCGGGATAGAGCGCGGATTCGGCGATCCGTGTGGCCCAGTGCGCGGCCAGTTCATCCGGTTCGCCAGCGCGGGGATTTTCCCGCAGATGCCGGCGAGCGCGCCGTTCGGCCAGCCAGCCGATGACACGCTCGTCGGGCGGCAGGTAGGCATTCTTCGCGCCGAACTCGGCCATCATGTTGGGGATGACCATGCGCGCCGCCGGTGTCAGCGTGCCCATCGTCGAGCCGTCGAACTCGACCGATGCGTACAGGCCTCCGTCCGCACCCAAATCGCCGATGATGCGCAGGCAAAGGTCCTTCGTCGTCACGCCCGCAGGGAGCGCACCTTCGACGGTGACGCGGATGCTTTCCGGCACGCGCAGCCACAGCTCGCCGGTGGCCCAAATCGCGGCCACCTCGCTGCGCCCCACGCCGGCACCGAAAGCGCCCATCCAACCGTGGTGCGTGGTGTGGCTATCCGCACCCAAAATCATCTGTCCGGGGAGCACCAGAGCCTCTTCGGCAATGACCTGGTGGCACACGCCGCGCCCCACGTCGTAAAAGTGCGACACTCCCTGTTCGGCAACAAAAGCCCGCGCTTCGGCGTGGTTGGCAGCGTGCTTCGGCGTGGGGGCCGGCGCAGCATGATCCAGGGCGATGACCATGCGCTCCGGATAGCGTACCCGTTCGCGGCCCAGCCGGCGGAAGATTTGCACGATGGCGGCGGTGTTGTCGTGGGAGAGGACAACGTCGGGGCACACGTCCACCACCTGGCCGATCTCCACCCCGTCCAGGCCGGCGGCACGCGCGATCGCCTTTTGTGCGAACGTTCGGGGCGGTTCGGTGCCGGCTGTCATGCGTCCACATCCTCGCCGTTCGTCTTCGCCCAGTGATAGAGCAGGCTGTCTACGTCATCCAGCGTCAAGGCTTGCTCATCGGCCAGCGCTTTGATGTGGCCGGTCAGCCGTTTGATCTGCTCGTCGTCCATCACCAGGCCCAACTGTTCGGCACGATTGCGCACCGCATTCCAGCCGGTGAGACGGTGGGCGATGTGGATGTAGCGACTGATGCCGAAGGCCTCCGGTTTTAGGATTTCGTAGGTCGAAGGATTGTTCAGCACCGCCTTGGCATGGATGCCGGCCTTGTGTGTGAAAGCCGAATAGCCGGTGATGTAGTTGTTGAATGGAATGTCCACACCGACCATCTCGGCGATCGTGCGGTCGAGTTTGCCGAGCAAGGGCAAGTTGTACTTCTCGGCCAGTTTGGGGTCGGTGGCATACATGCGGGCGACCAATCCGCCGAGGGGCGTGATGCCGTTGCGCTCGCCGATGCCGAGGATGCTGGTATCTATGTGTGTGGCGCCGGCTTCCAGGGCAGCGTAGCTGTTGGCGATGGCACAGCCGGAGTCGTTGTGGCCGTGAAACTCGATGTCGCAGTGCACCCGCCGGCGGAGTTCGGAGACCAAGTCATAGATTTGGCGGGGGGTGCCCACGCCCACCGTATCGGCCACCCCGACGCGGTCCACGCCCAGCTTGTCTACCGCCTCGTAGACGGCGTACATGTCTTCCGGTTCACTGCGCAGGCTGTCCTCCGTGCTGAAGCGGGTGATCACGCCCTGGCTCTTCAGGTAAGAAACGACTTCTTGCGCCATCTCGATGATTTGCGGGATGCTTTTGCCGTGGCTGAACTCCCGCAGGTAGGACGACGTGCCGATGACCACATCCACGCCGTCTACGCCGGTATCCACGGCGCGTTTGGCGTCGCCCACCGTGGCCCGCGTGTGTGTGAGAATTTTGGCGCGCAGGCCCAGACGGGTGATCGCACGCAAGTCCTCTTCGCTGCGCGGCGAGGCCAACGGTGACGTAAGCTCCAGAAATTCCACACCGAACTCGTCCAGCAAGCGTGCAATCTCGACTTTCTGCTCCGTCGTGAAAAATGCGTTGACGAACTGTTCCCCTTCCCGCAATGTGGACTCTATGATGGCGTAGTTTTGTAGACCCATGAAAACCTCCTTGGTCAGATGTCAGTCGTCAGATGTCAGTCGACAGAGGTCAGATGTCAGTCGTCAGTAGACAGTCGTCAGTCGTCAGATGCCGGTCGTCAGATGCCGGTCGTCAGATGTCAGTCGTCAGTCGTCAGATGTCAGTTGTCAGTCGTCAGATGGCAGATGACAGTCGTCAGTCATCTGACCTCTGACCTCTGACCCCTGACATCTGACCCCTGGCCTCTGACCCCTGACCTCTGACAACTGCCTCCAATACCCTTACCCCCTGCAAATACTCCTCTATCACGATGTGTTCTTCCGGCGTGTGGTCCAGCGATGAATCGCCGGGGCCGTAAGCGACGATCGGGCAATTCCACACCGGAGCAACGACGTTCATGTCCGATGTACCAGTCTTGACTTTGAAGCGGGGCTTCCCGCCCTGCTCTCGAATTGCAGCCAGAAACGCGCGCACCAGCGGCGTGTTCTTCGGTGCGCGGTAAGCGACTTCTGCGCCGTGAAAGGCCACCTCCACTGTGCCGGCCAGTCGTCGCACCGTCTCCTCCAATTCGGCCGGCGCGCAGCGTGGCGGCAGGCGAAAGCCGATGGTCAGCTCGGCCCATTCGTGCAGACCGTCGCCGCCGCTGGTGATGCGGCGCAACGAGGGGCTGAGCCGGTCGAACTGCCGTTCGTGGCCGGCATTGTAGGCCGCGCAATGCGCCACGACCCGGTTCCAGAACGCGACCGATTCCTCCGTTGCCGGCGTAGCGCGACCGGCGGAGTGGGACGCCCTCCGTTCCAGGCGATAGTCCACCAGCAGCCGGCCCTTGTAACCGAGCGTGATGCTGTCCCAGCCGCTCGGTTCGCCGATGATGCAGGCGTCGGGTTTGTAACGGTCGCGCACGTAGCGCGCCCCCTTCGAGGTGGCCGCTTCCTCCTCCACCGCGCCGATGACCACCCAGCGCCAGCCGGGTCGCGGCCCCACGCGGGCCACCGCGCTGACAAACGCGGCCAGCGGCCCTTTCGCGTCCACCGCGCCGCGCCCGCACAACCGGCCCCCTTCGCGGCGCACGGGGATCTCGCCGGGCACCGTGTCCGCGTGGCCCAGCAGCACCAGCTCGCGCGGGCCGCCGCCCATCACCCCGACCGCGTTGCCCGCTCCGTCCACCTGCGCAGAAAAGCCCATCTCGTTCATGCGGTGTACCAGATAGGCGGCCAGTTCTCCCTCCTGCCCCGAAAGGCTGGGGATGCGGAGCATGTTGGTAAGCAAATCTATGGCGTTCGTCATACGAGAGTCCTTTTAGCCACGTGCCACCTCTCGGCGTAGGTCTTCCACGGTGATTTGCGAAACAGGAATTCCGTACTCTGCGCACAAATCGAGGAACAGCACTCGAGGCACACCGGCCATCTCTGCAGCGGCACCCGATGAGAGCTTCCCTTGCTGGAATAACAACAGGGCCGAATAAAGACGCAAGTCACGACTCAACTCTTCCCGCGTGCGGTTGAGCATTTGCCTGATCTCAGAGGGAATGTAAACTGTCAACGTCTCTTCCATGGCCAGCACCTCCTTCGTGAAATTGTGGATTATAAAGCTCCACCCTCTCTACCCTCCATCTCTATCTCCATCTCTACCTCTACCTCTATCTCCATCTCTACCTCTATCTCTGTCTCTACCTCTACGCCCCTATCTCCACGCTCAATCCAGGGCCTCGCTTATCGCCGCGATTGCCTCGTCCAGCTCATCATACGAAATGACCAACGGCGGCAACAAGCGGAGTACCGTGGAGCCGGCCGGCAAGGCGAGCACACCGCGTGCCATCAACTTGCGCAGCACCGGCGTAACCCGTCCCTTCAGCTCAATGCCCACCATCAGGCCCAGGCCACGCACTTCGCGCACCGCCGGCGATTCGATACGGCGCAACCGTTCCAGCAGGTACGCGCCCTTCTCCGCTGCTCGTGCCGGTAAGTCTTCCGCGCGCATAACGCCGAGCAGGGCCAGCGCCGCCGCGCAGGCCAGCGGGTTGCCGCCAAACGTCGTGCCGTGCGCACCGGGCCAGAGCCCGGTCACGCGCGGGCCGATGGCCACGCCCCCCATCGGCAACCCACCCGCCATCGCCTTGGCCATGGTCATCAAATCGGGCACGATGTCGTGGTGCTGGCACGCGAACCAGCGACCGGTGCGCCCGAAGCCGGTCTGCACCTCATCCACGATGAGCAACGCGCCCCGCTCATCACACAGCCGGCGTAGCCCCTGGAAGTATTCGGTCGAACCGGGGCGCACGCCCCCCTCGCCCTGTACGATCTCCACCAGCACGGCAGCGGTCTTTTCGGTTACCGCCTCCTCCATCTTCGCCAGATTGTCGAAGGGCACGTGGGAGAAACCGGGCACAAGCGGTGCAAACGGCTCGCGGTATCGCTTGTTCCAGGTCGCCGAGAGGGCGCCCATCGTTCGCCCGTGGAACCCGCGCATGGTGGCCACGATCTCGTGCCGGCCACAGCTCAACCGTGTGAACTTGAGCGCCGCCTCCACCGCTTCCGCACCGGAGTTGCACAGGAAGAAGCGGTCCAGGCCGGGCGGCGTGACCTCGGACAGCGCGGCGTAAAGTTCCGCACGGCGGTCGTTGTAGAACACCTCCGGGCAAGTGATCAGCCGGCGGGCCTGTTCGGCGACGGCCCCGGCGATAGCGGGATGCGCATGACCCAGTGCGGCCACCCCGTGCCCTCCGACGCAATCGAGGTAACGCCGGCCCCGGTCATCCCAAAGCCACACCCCCTCGCCCCGCACGATCGTCACGTCCCGCTTGGGGTAAACGCTGCTGGTGTGTTGCTGTTCCGTTTCTGCGTAGCTTCTCATCGAATTGCCTTTGTAAGCGTTCAGGTACTACCCTGAACACAGCTACTGCACGCTCTTTTTTGCCACAGATTACACCGATTTTCACGGATTCGTTACTGCTCAGGCAAGGCCCGTGCTGAAATCGGCACTGGGTGCCCCACCAAGCCGCTGAAAGCGGCTGAATCTCCACCGGGCAGTCGCTTCAGCGACTTTCCTGTGTGGCCAGTGACGGCTTCAGCCCGTCACGGCAAGGCGGCCTGAGCAGCAACACGGATTCTTTGTTTTTTTCCGTGTTCATCCGTGCAATCCGTGGCAGATTCAGGGAATGCTGAACGGTTGCTTGCCTTTTTGTCTTTCTCATGCTAGAATTGTATTCATGAACGAAACTGTTGGGCGCTGGCGACAACAAGCTTTGCACGACTTCGATAGTGCGAACAAGAATTATGACATCGGTTGTTACGATGTGTGTCTGGTCCTCTGCCAGCAAGCGGTAGAGAAAATGCTCAAGGCCCTCTATATTTATCAGACAAGCCAGGAACCACCACGCACACACTCCCTCCGACGGCTTGTTGAGCTTTGTGATCTACCCAATGATGTCCTTGATTACGCCTTGGACCTAGACGGCTACTATTTGAGCTTGCGCTATCCTGACGTCAGCGAGGATCTTCCCTACGAGCTATGTGATGAAGATGATGCCGACCATGGCCTTACGCAAGCACATAATCTATTGACTGCTGTAGAAGCAATTCTGAAAGCATAGTTCTCATGACAGCTACACATGCCAAAAGACTTCAGTACTTCCATACTCATTACTTAGACAAGATTATACAACTGTACCACCCCACATCCGTCTGGTTGTGGGGTTCATCTGCTTACGGCCAGCCTCACGCAGAAAGTGATATAGACCTCATTGTTGTCTCGGAGGCCTTCAACAATATCAAATTTTCTCGCCGCATGGCTCTCCTTCTGCGCCGGATCGGTGTGTCTCGGGATCGCAAGGTCGGCGCGATTGATGTCCTCTGTTATACCCCAAAAGAGTTTTCCCGCAAGCGACAGCAGATCACTATTCTCAACCGTGCCGTCCGCGAAGGGATTCGACTGGCCTGATCAATGGTCAATTGTCAAGTTGCAAATTGACTGTTGTGCATTGATCGTTGATCGTTGACCGTTGACAATTGATCATTGAATCCCGGTCCCTTCGCCGTCTAGTGCCGCTTGCACCGGCTTTTCGCGCCGGCTGTCGCCCAGCACGACGCGCTGCACGCCGGCCTTCAGCGCCTCGCCCGCACCGAGCAGCTTGATGCGCATACGCCCCTCGGCGTAGGCCATCGCCTCGTCCAACTCCCCGGCCGGCACGTGGCGGATCAGGCTGCTCTCGTCCGGGAAGTTGCGCAGTAGGCCGGGCACGTTCGACAGGATAAGCAGCGTCTCCGCGCCGAGCGCCGCCGCAATCGCCGCCGCCGCCCGGTCGCCGTCCACGTTCACCGCTTCGCCCTCGTAGCTGATCGCCGGCGGACTGATCACCGGCCAGTAGCCGGCGTCGAGCAGCAGGCGCAGCAGGCCGGCGTTGACGTGCTCCACCTTGCCGGTCAGGTCGTCGCGAATGATACGCCGCCGACCGGTCTCCGGGTCCACGATGCGCAGGGCTTTCTTGCGCGGTCCTTCCAAGAGTCGTCCGTCCACCCCCGAGAGACCGACTGCGTTCACCCCCAGTTGTTGTAACCGTTCGACAATTCCCTTGTTCACCTTGCCGCAGTAGACCATCTCGAAGATCTCCAGCGTGCGGCGGTCGGTGCGCCGGCTGGTGAAGCCGGAAGCAGAGGTGATGAACTGCGGCGGATGTCCCAGCTGCTCGGACACGATGTTCGTCTCGTGCGACCCGCCGTGGACCAGCACCCAACGGCGGCCGGCATGGGCCAACTCGGCCAGGTCGGCACACACGGCGTCCAGGTCAATCCCTTCGCCGCCGCCGACCTTGACCACAAAGAGGCCGTTTTGGATTTTGGATTTTGGATTTTGGATTGTTGGTTTCATGGTTGCGTCACGTGTTGCGTATTGCGTGCTTCGTACTCCATTGATCGTTGACAATTGATCATTGACCTCATTTACAGGGGGTGCAGCCCCGGAAATTCCAGTCCCTCGGTCTCCGGCCAGTCCATCATCAGATTCATGCACTGCACGGCCGTGCCGGCGGCCCCCTTCATCAGGTTGTCCAGCGCGCAAAGGGCCACGACGCGCCCGCTGCTTTCGTCCAGCGCAAAGCCGACATCGGCATAGTTCGAGCCGGTCACGATCTTCGGCTCCGGGTGGCGGTGGATGCCGCCCCGCTCGTGGATGATGCGCACGAACGGCTCATCGTTGTAGGCTTGCCGGAAGGCACGCCACAAGTCCCGTTCGGACAGGGCGCGTGACGGCCAGACGTGCGCTGTTGCGAGCACGCCGCGCACCATCTCGACCGCCGTCACGGAAAGATGTACGTCCGGCAGGCCGGTGACCTGTCGCACCTCGGCCGTGTGCCGGTGTCCGGTGGGCGCGAATGAGCGTACTACGCCGTTCCGTTCCGGGTGGTGGGAGGCCAGCCCCGGCTTGTTGCCCCCCTCCGATGAGCCGACCTTCAGGTCTACGATGAGCGGGCGGCTTTCGTCCACCAGGCCGGCACGCACGAGCGGGAGGAGCGCCAGGTTGCTCGCCGTGGCATTACACCCCACGCCGCTGACGTAGCCGGCGGAGCGAATCGACTCACGGTTCGCCTCCGGCAAGCCGTAGACGAACCGGGCCAGCCAGTCCGGGGCCGGGTGTGCGCTGCCATACCACCGCTCGTAATCTACCGGGTCGCGCAGCCGAAAGTCCGCCGAGAGGTCTACGATTCGTTCGGCCAGGCCGGCGAAGTGGGCGATCTGGCGGGCGGCCCGGCCATGCGGCAAGGCGACGAAGAGCAGGTCGCAGCCCGTCAGGTCGTCCATACGGCTGAAGGCCAGGCGCGTTTGGCCGCGCAAGTTCGGGTGTACGGTGTGCACGAACTTACCGGCGTACCGCTCCGACGTCGCCTGGGCGACCGTCACCTGCGGATGATCCAGGAGCAGACGCAGCAACTCGCCGCCGGCATAGCCCGACGCACCGGCAATGGACGCGGCAATCATGCTCGCGCCACCTGTAAGACGTAATCCACGATGCGGTCTGGAATGTCCACGCCGGTCGGGGCAATGGAGTTGCGGAACTCCATCGTGTAATTGACCTCGTTGACGCTGTAGCCATGTTTCGGGTCTTCGAACACATCCACAGCCAGGACGCCGCCGCCGACCGCGTTCGCTGCGTCCACACAGATGCGGTTCAGCTCGGGCGTGACCGGGCAATTGCTGGCCCGTCCGCCGCGCGCGGTATTGGTGATCCAGTGTTCCGAGGTGCGGTAGATCGCGCAGACCGTCTCGTCACCGACGACGAAGGCGCGAATATCCCGCTCCGGTTTGTGGACGTACTCCTGGATGTAGAAAATGGAGTGGTGGTAGCTCCCCAGGATTTTCTTATGTTCCAGGATCGCTTCGGCGGCCTCGCGGTCGTTGACTTTGGAGAGGAGCCGCCCCCAGGAGCCAACGGCCGGCTTGAGTACCACCGGGTAGCCGAGTTGTTCGATCGCCTCCAGGGCCGATTCGGGCGTGAAGGCGACTTTGACGCGAGGGGTTGGCACACCGGCCTGCGCCAGCGCCAGCGAGGTGAGCAGCTTGTTGCCGCAGGTGTGCGCCACATTGTGCTTGTTGACGGTGGGGATGCCCCAGTCGTCCAAGATGCGCAGCGCGTACAGCGCACGGGAGTGGTGTACGCAACGCTCCAGCACCACGTTGTAGCGCTGCCAACCATCCTCGTGCAGATCAAAGATGACGTTCCCGTCGTTGATGATGTCAAAGGGAATATCGCGCCGGCGCAGGCGGTCGAAGATCAGCTTCTCTTCGGCACGGATGCGCGAAGCCAGTACACCGACGAGCATAGTACAGCCTCCTTTTCGACCCTGCTGAAAAAAGCTCTCGCACCCGTCCTCGGGTGCGGGAAATCGGCCCGAGGACGGGCCTCTGAGCGACTTTTTTCAGGGGAGTCCTTTTTCGCTATTCGCCCCAGTCCTCTTCTTCCTCCGGAGCGAGTTCCAGGGCGATGGGTTCGATCCGAATCACTTCTAGTTCCACGCCGCAGTCAGGGCACTGCACGATTTCGCCTTGCATGACATCGGCCTGCAGCGTGACTTCGCCTTCACATTCGGGACAACTGGTGATCATGGGTTGAACCCTCCTTTTTAGAAATGTTTGATGAATGCGTACTGCGTGAAACGTGATGCGTAAGGCCATTCGTCATGCAGTCTTTACGCATTACGTATTATGCGCAGTACGACAAAAACAAAAGCCGGTACCCAATGTAGGTCTGGGTAACCGGCTTGACGCTTCGTTGCGAGCAGGTGGAGACTATCCAGACCTTGTGTCCGGTTTCTTGCCTCCCCGCTTGCTTTTGCTTATCGTCATGGTGTTCATAGAACCTGATATTTCTTTTCGCTTGTGTAGACTGATTGAACAGCCACAAGTATAACACAGGGGCAAAATGTTGTCAAATGGTGGATGGCATGGGGGGTGCCCGTCATATTTTTGCGCGGCAACTCTCTCAAATGAACCACGAAGAGTTACCACTCAGGCTGCCTTGCCGTGACGGGCTGCGAGAGAAAGTCGCTGAAGCGACTGCCCGGTGGAAATTCAGCCGCTTTTAGCGGCTTGGCGGGGCAACCTAGTGCCGATTTTAATCTGGCCCTACCTGAGTAGCAACCACGAAGACACGAAGGCACGAAGGCACGAAGAACAACCAGTGTAACCGTTCAGCACCCCGTGTATCTGCCACGAATTGCACGAATTCACACGAAAAAAGCAAAAAAATCTATGTCCCGTTTCACGTACTCTTCAGCACGATGGCCATCGCCTTTTTCAGCTTGGCCAGCGTGTCGGCCCCCGTTTCATCGGCCACGCACTCGGTCACGCAGGTATCAATGTGGCCTTCCAGTAGCTTGATGATCACCTGATTCATGGCGGCCTTGATGGCCGCCATCTGGATCAGCAAGCTGTCGCAGTCCTGGTGTTCGGATAACATGCGTCGCACCGAACGGACGTGCCCCTCGATACGCGCCAGCCGGGCGTCCAGGTTCTTCTCCATCTCCGGCGTCAGGTAGATGTTGACGATGTCACCTGCCGGCGTGCGGGTTACCAACGGTGTTGGTTCGGGCATAGCTTCCTCCTTCGGTACTGTTGTGGTGCCTGTTGCGTTTTCGCGTAGGGGGCCTTGCCCGTACTCCTTGCTCCCTACTCCCTCACTTCTCGTTTTGTTTTTCTTCGTGCCTTCGTGGTTCATTCCTTGCGAGAAGGTGCGTTGCCGTGCAAAAATATGACGGACACCCTGCCCGCCGATGAAGTCGGCGGGCTACAGTTCTTTTTTTTGCAGGCGAAATCCGTGACCGCGCACCGTCACAATGTAAGCGTGGTCGGAGTCTACCTGCGATAAGCGGCGGCGGAGGCGGCGCACCAGCGCGTCAAGCGCTTCCTCCGAAACGCCCACGGCGGCTTTCTCGCCCCAAACGGCGTCCACAATTTCCTCACGCCCAACGACCTGGTTTGCTCTGCTATGCAGAAGCGATAAGAGGGAGAACTGTGCCGGTGAAAGGGGAGGCTGCACTTCCCGGTCTTGTATCCAAACTTGGCGACGTTCCTGGTTTATGCGCAAACGCTCGGCGGCACGAGGTTGCGGCCGTGAGGGTATCTCCGGTGCTTGCTGCTCCCCGGCAGGCTCCACCAGCGAGAATGCGTAGCTCAAAGCAATCTGCAAGGTTGCGCCAATGGGCAATGGTCTTCCCTCACCGGCCGGCACGCCATCTACAAAGGTGCCATTCTTACTCCCCAAATCGGCAACCAGGAATTCCTTTCCTATCCAGCGGATCAAGGCGTGATGACGAGAGACCTGGCGACCGGTGAGTACGATGTCGTTATCCGCGTCCCGGCCCAGCGAAACCGGCGTATGAGTCATTAGGGGCCAACGCCGGCCTACGCCTTGCCCTTCGATGAGCACCAACACGGGTGCAACGGTGGCTTGCATTTTGCTCCTTTCGCGCGATTACCAGCGGTTGTTTGTGCGTGTTCCGTACGCATCCAGGTGCGACGGACACGCTGGAACAAACCTCTTCCGTTACTGCTCAACCTGGTGCAGATCGGACATTTGTTGGGATATCAGCCCTCGTCCCAGAGGGCGTTGCTCCCAAGCACACATTGTCCTGAGCGGTCACACTCCCCGTAAGCCGCCCCCGAGACGGGGGCGGGGAGCGATGGCTGAGCAGTAACGCTCCTCCTTGACAATCAAGATAGAATGAGGTAAGCTAAAGGTACCGTGGGTCGCTTTGCGGAACCCAAGTAAATAGGAGGAGAGAAACCATTGGCCCAGACACTGAAGCCAGGTATCGTCCTGTACGAACGATACAAAATCGTCGAACGAGTCGGTCAGGGCGGTATGGGTACTGTTTATCTTGCAGACGATCTTCGCCTGCAAGGACGCAGCTGTGCCATCAAACAGATCATTGCCGATGTCACAGCGGACGCAGAAACCATAGCGCGGGACAGAAAACAGTTTCACAAGGAAGCCAGTATCCTCGCGCGGCTCGACCACCCCAATTTACCGAAGGTCTCGGACTATTTCTCACAGGACGAATACGACTATCTGGTGATGGACTATGTGGATGGTCAGAACTTAGAATGGGTTGTCACCAATGCCTTGGCGCAAGAAAAACTCTTACCCGAATCCGAGGTGCTTACTTGGGCCCAGCAACTGGGTGATGTCCTGACGTATCTACATAACCAAACTCCCCCGGTGTTGCATCGTGATATTAAACCAAGCAATATCAAGCTAACTTCGGCCGGTACGCTGAAACTTGTAGACTTTGGACTGGTCAAACTGGCGGCACCTGACGACGCCCGCACAATTACTGTGTTCCAGGGACGAGGAACAGTGATGTATACGCCGCTGGAGCAGTACGGAGGCGACCTGAACCAGGGAGACGTTCGCTCCGACATTTACAGTTTCAGTGCCACCCTCTACCATCTCTTGACAGGTCAGCCGCCGGCCGACGCCAGACAGCGATTTCTTCAGCCCGGCAGCCTTGTCCCTCTCCGCACATTCAATCCGGAGGTGTCTTTGCAGACCGAGCAGGCCATTCTTTGGGCCATGGAGATGCACCCGGAGGCGCGTCCACCCGATGTGGCCACATTCATGCAAGCTCTCGCAGGTGCCATACCGGCGAGAATGCATCCTCAGATGGTTTCCCCGCAAATCGCCAATGGCAATGGGTGGCTCTACGCCTGGCAAAAGAACTGGGGACTGGTACTCCTGGTGCTTACGCTCCTCATCATCGCCGCCATGCTTTCCATCCACGCCGGCAGCCGTCCTCTTCCGTAGAACTGTCCTGCTGCGTTATTCCCACTGCGCCGACAGTTTGTCGTAGTGCGGTGGATACTGTGCCGTGTATCGTAGGAACGCCGGAATCGGGTAGCGCACGCCCCCTTTGTGTGTCCCCTCCAACCCTTCAATCATCGCGGGCAGCCATTCCGCCGGCACGGAAAATGCCATCTCGTGATCCTGGGTCTGCGCAAAGACGCGGTCGCCATAGCACGGGAGAATGACTTCCGGTTTGCCAGAGCGTAATGGCACAATAATGCTATCGGAGCAATCGAGCCGGCCGGCAAAACTGGAGGTCATGCGGCCTCCGCTTTTCCACAGAGCCGCCGTTAGGAGGCGCATAACCTGTGCTGAGTTTCCGTAGATGACTACGACTTGTGGCTCGAACGCTGTACGGTGAATCGGGGCCACCAGCACGGATTCGTATGTCTCGTACTCGAATTTCTCGACTTCAGATTCCGTGATCGCGCCGGCTTCAGACGTTTCGGTGTACATGCCGGCGCACAGACATCCGTCTTTGTAGTAGTCTACATTCGGTTGAAAGCCAAAGGCTACTTGGGCCAGCGGGCAAGAAAGGTCTTCCGTGCCCACGGCAATTGCCCAACCCTGACGACGGGCCATGCCAATCGCTTGACAGATGGCTACCCGGATGTTCATATCTTTCAGGGGACGTTTTGTTCGAGGTGGCAAATCCTCCCCTTTCCGCATCATGCGAATGGCGACGGGAAACGTGTCAGGACGAACGTGTTTTTCTATCGCCTGGGCAAATAATTTCAAATCAACCGCCGGGTCCGTCATGCTCCCTCCTTTTAGCTAGAAGTTCAACTGCTTTGAAAACCAGGTGTCAGATGTCAGTCGTCAGGTGTCAGGTGTCAGGTGTCAGGTGTCAGGTGTCAGGTGTCAGGTGTCAGGTGTCAG
>CAZFFM010000015.1:0-24050 GCA_964517425.1 uncultured Ardenticatenales bacterium
ATTATTACCGGGACATATCTGTGTCCCATTTATTCTTTCTCCGACAAACTGCTAGCGAGGAAACGCCCTGGAATGGGGGTTCCTGGGCTACGTCTGGTCGCAGGGCTATGCGTCTGACCGTAGCGCCGGATTATGGATTCCGGCGCGTCCAGGCTTACAGGCTTACGAAAGAATACAGGAGGAAAAATGACTCAACCGGTAGACTTTGCCGTACACGAGAAGGTGGCAACCCTTACCCTTTGCCGTCCCAAAGTGCGTAATGCGCTCAATGCCGAAATGCTCCATGCTTTGCAGGAAGCCTTGCAGCGCGCCCAACGAGATGACGGTGTTCGCGTGCTGCTCCTGACCGGTGCGGGGGCCGCTTTCTGTGCCGGTCAGGACCTGACCACGTTCGGGCAGGCCCTGCGCACCGGCGAAATCCCCGACGTGCAGAGGCTGTTGGATGAAACCTACCATCCGGTGATCCGCGCGATTTACGACATGCCCAAGCCGGTCATTGCCGTCGTCAACGGCGCAGCGGCGGGTGCCGGCATGAGCCTGGCTCTGGCCTGCGACCTGCGCATCATGGCCGAAGAGGCCTTCTTCACCGCCGGGTTTGTCCACATTGGGTTGGTGCCCGATTCAGGGTTCACTTTCTTCCTGTCCCGATTGGTCGGGCCGGCGCGCGCGTTCGAGCTGGCCGCGACCGGCCGGCGGGTGACCGCAGACGAGGCGTTGCGCATCGGGTTGGCAAATCACGTCGCACCCGCGGAGTCGCTGTTGCCTGTTGCGCAGGAGATGGCCCGGCAGTTGGCGCAGGGACCGGCGCAGGCCATTGCCTGGACCAAACAGCTCTTGCAAGGTGCCGGCAGCTTGGCGCTGGAAGAGGCGCTGCAAGCGGAAGCAGCGTTGCAGGCCCAGGCCATCGCCACGGACGAGCACCGCGAGGGCGTGCAGGCCTTCCTGTCGGGGAAGTTGGGGGTGCGCGGCTGACAAACCCCTGACACCTGTTCATTGGTTGCTGAAAGAGAAAGGATGTCTGTGCCGGCTCGGCTGGGTCTGCCGCCGGTGGATCATTACTTGCCGTGCGCTCGCCTGCCCACCCACACACACAGTACAGCCCCATGGTATCATCCCAGGTATCATCCCAGCGGAGGCCCGTCGAGCGGTAGGTGGTGTGCGCTTGTTTGCTACCTTCTTGGAGGTGTGCTATACTTCCGCTCTGGAGGGAGATTGCGTGTTGTGGATGGAGCGCTTGAAAAAAGGGTGGTGGGTTGGTTTGCTATCGGTGCTGCTGATCGGCGGCTGCGCCGGTGGCAGCCGGCAGCCAGAGGCCGTGCAGCCTTCGCGCACGCCGCAGCGCACGCCGAGGCCGACTTTCACGGTGCGCCCGACGGCAACGGTGCGGCCCACGAGAACGCCCGTGCCGCCTACGCCCTCTCCCCGCTCGTCGCCCACGGTGACGGCGACGCACACGCCGGTGCCACCCAGCCCCACGCAGCCCCCACCGCCCACGGCTACGCTGCCATCCCTGCCGGCGGCTACGGCTCCTCCGGCTACGCCCCTGCCGGCGACACTACCCGCAGCGCGTTTGCCCACCCGTGAAGGCGGGGACTGGGATATGGAGACCTACGCAACATGGCAAAATCCGGGGCCGAAATGCGGGGAGGACCGTGTCTCTACAGGCTGGACGGCCTACACGTGGCCGGGTAAGCAGGTATCGGAGACGTCATGCTTCAATGAGAACAAGAATCCGGTAAACATCCGGCGGGGACAACGCTCGCAGGAAATGACGTTCGATTATGTGGATGCTACGGCCGGCATTTGGCGCCGCTTCCAGACTGTGCCGGGCCACCGGTTCCGTGTGGAAGCCTGGGCCAAGCACGTGGCCAGTCAGTCTCCGGTGGAAATGTCGTTGGGCCTGGATGCTGCCGGCGGCACGGATCCAGCGGCGGCTGTGCAATGGTCCGCCTGGTCCGATAGCCGGGAGAGCGCATGGGTACAGACGACGGCAACGTTTGCGGCGGCCGGGCCGTGGACGACCCTCTTCTTGCAGGCGCACCATCCCTTCGCCACGTCGGGCGGGGCCACCATGCTCGATGATGTGCGTGTCTACGACTTGGGCCCGTGAGATGAGGGTGTATGGCTGAATTTCGTTTGAATGCTCAGTTTCAACCAACCGGTGACCAGCCGAACGCAATCGAGGCTCTGGTTGATGGCCTGGGCAAAGGACACAAACATCAGACGCTGCGCGGGGCGACCGGAACGGGCAAGACGTTCACGATGGCTTCGGTGGTTGCCCGTGTGCAACGCCCGACGCTGGTGATTGCGCACAACAAGACGCTGGCGGCCCAACTCTATAGCGAATTCCAGGGTTTCTTTCCCGATAATGCCGTGCAGTACTTTGTGAGCTACTACGATTATTACCAGCCCGAGGCGTATGTCCCCCAGCGAGATCTTTACATCGAGAAGGATTCCAGCATTAACGACGAGATCGACCGCCTGCGGCTGGCGGCGACCTCCGCGCTCTTTTCGCGGCGCGATGTGCTCATCGTCGCCTCGGTGAGCTGCATTTACGGCCTGGGTTCGCCGGAAGACTACGGCAATGTGGTGCTGCGTCTTCGGCGCGGAGAGCCACACAAACGGGACAAACTGCTGCGACACTTGGTCGAAATTCACTACGAGCGGAACGATTTTGATTTGCGGCGCGGTACCTTTCGGGTACGCGGAGATACCGTGGAAATCCAGCCGGCGTCCGAGGGGTTTGCTTATCGCGTGGAATACTGGGGCGACAAGATTGAGCGCATCACAGAGGTGGACACGCTAACCGGTCAGATATTGGCCGACGACATCGCCATTGATATCTACCCGGCAAAACACTTTATCACACCCAAAGAAAAGTTGCTGGTCGCCATCCAGGATATTCAGGCCGAGCTGGCCGAACGGCTCCAATACCTCCGCGAACATGATTGTCTCTTGGAAGCGCAGCGCTTGGAACAGCGCACGAACTATGACCTGGAAATGTTGCAGGAGATCGGCTACTGCTCTGGGGTGGAGAACTATTCCCGCCACTTGGCCCGGCGTCCGGCCGGCAGTCCGCCCTGGACGCTGATTGACTATTTCCCGGACGATTTTATCACCATCATTGACGAATCGCACATGACGCTGCCGCAGATTCGGGCCATGTACAAAGGCGATCAGTCGCGAAAGACCACGCTCGTTGAATACGGCTTTCGCCTGCCCTCGGCGTTGGACAATCGCCCGTTCACGTTTGACGAATTCATGGGCCGTGTCGGGCAGATTGTCTACACCTCGGCAACGCCCGGCCCGTACGAATTGGAGCACAGCGCCCAGGTCGTAGAGCAGGTGATCCGGCCAACCGGGTTGTTGGATCCAGAAGTAATTATCCGACCGACGAAGAGCCAGGTGGACGATCTGGTAGGCGAGATCAAGCAGCGCACTGCAAAAGGCCAGCGCGTCTTAGTGACGACTTTGACCAAACGGATGGCCGAAGACCTTGCCGACTATCTGGCCGAGTTGGACATCAAAGTACACTACCTCCACTCTGAGATCACCACGATTGAGCGCGTGGAGATTTTGCGCGATCTGCGGATCGGCACCTATGACGTGGTCGTGGGCATCAACTTGCTGCGCGAGGGGCTGGACTTGCCTGAGGTTTCGCTGGTCGCTATCCTGGATGCCGACAAGGAGGGGTTCTTGCGTTCTACGTCGGCTCTGATCCAGACCATCGGGCGTGCGTCCCGGCACGTGGAGGGCACAGTAATCATGTATGCCGACAAGGTCACGCCCTCCATGGAGCGGGCCATCGAAGAGACCGATCGCCGCCGCGCCAAACAGACGGCGTACAACAAAGCCCACGGCATTGCACCGCGTTCTATCGTCAAGGGTGTCCATGATCTGACCGAAGGGGTGCAGAAGGTAGCCGAGGAGCGCGCTCCGTATCAAACCGGATTGGATATCCCGCCTGACGAACGCCTGCGGCTCATCCAAGAGCTGGAGCGGCAAATGGGCGTGGCAGCGGAAGCGCTGGAGTTCGAGCGCGCGGCTGAACTTCGGGACCAGATCAGCGAATTGCGGGACAGTTTGGGCGAAAGACAGAGGAAGGAGGGAGCCGGATGACGACCTTGATTGAGTGTGTGCCGAATTTTAGCGAAGGCCGGCGGGCCGATGTGGTCGAATCCATAGTCGAGGCGGCGCGTGCTGTGCCGGCGATACGGGTGCTCGATGTGAACATGGACCCGGACCATAACCGTTCAGTGCTCACGATGGTGGGGCCGCCGGCAGCGGTGGGGGAGGCGGCCTTTCGCGTCACGGAGCGAGCTGCGCAGTTGATCTCTCTCGACCGGCACCGTGGCGAACACCCACGCATTGGCGCAACGGACGTGGTGCCCTTCATTCCCCTGGATCGTGCCATGATGGGGGAGTGCGTCGCTCTGGCCCGGCGCGTCGGCGAGCGCATTGGCGTGGAGCTGGACATTCCGGTGTACCTCTACGAGGAGGCCGCCATCCGACCGGAGCGGCGCAACCTGGCCGATGTCCGTCGCGGGGAGTACGAGGGGCTGCGGACCGAGATCGCCGTCAATCCGGATCGCGCACCCGATTTTGGCCCCTGTCGGGTTGGCCCGGCCGGGGCTACGGCTGTGGGCGCACGTTTCTTCCTTGTGGCCTTCAACGTCAATCTCGGTACGCAAGACCTGGGCATTGCCCGTGCGATTGCGAAGGCGGTACGCCACTCCAGCGGCGGCTTGCGTTATGTGAAGGCCCTGGGTATTCCCCTGGAACATCGCGGAATCGTGCAGGTCTCAATGAACTTGACGGACTTTACGCACACACCGGTTCACCGGGTGCTGGAATTGATTCGGGTTGAGGCTGCGCGTTATGGCGTGCCGATCATCGGCAGCGAAATTATCGGTCTGGTTCCTCAGAAGGTGCTGCTTGATGCGGCGGCTTTCTATCTCCAGGTTGAGGGTTTCTCTCCGGAAGTGGTGTTGGAAAACCGGCTCAATCTAACGGAAGCTTCGGCTGATCCCCTTCGTGAAGGGTCTGGATTGTCGCAGCGATGAATCCGCGGAACAAAGGGTGGGGATTGTCGAGCCTGGTTTTGAACTCAGGGTGGAACTGGCTGCCCACCATCCAGGGGTGATCGGCCAGTTCTGCGATCTCGACGAGCCGGCCATCGGGTGACATGCCGCTGATGACCATGCCGCCGGAGCGCAACAGGTCTCGGTAGGCGTTGTTCAGTTCGAAGCGGTGGCGATGGCGCTCTTGCACTTCTTCCACGCGATATGTCTCGGCCGTTTTCGTGCCCGGCACCAGCCGGCAGGGATAGCAGCCCAGCCGCATCGTACCGCCCATGTCGGTGACATCTTCTTGGTCGGCCATGAGGGCAATCACGGGATAGGGAGTATGGGGGTCGAACTCGGTGCTGTTTGGCTCATCATTCCCGACGATGTGACGGGCCAGTTCGATGACCATCACTTGCATGCCCAGGCAGAGCCCCAAATAGGGAATCTTGTGTTCGCGGGCATAGCGTGCGGCCAGAATCTTGCCCTCAATGCCCCGGTGGCCAAACCCGCCCGGCACGACGATCCCATCAGCTTCTGCCAACCGGTTGAAATCTTTGCCCTTTTCCAGGTCTTCAGAGTGTATCCAATCGATGGTCACGTCGCGGTCGTAGAAGAGGGCGGCGTGTACTAGCGCCTCGCGCACGCTCATGTACGCGTCCTGCAACTCGACATATTTCCCGACGAGGGCAATTCGTATCTGTGGCCGGGGTTCTTTTAGCCGGGTGACCAACTGTCGCCAGTGTTGCAGGTTGGGTGCGTTGCACGAGAGCTTGAGCTGTTCCACGATGAGGTCTCCCAGGCCAGCTTCCTCTAGCACGAGCGGAACTTCATAGATGCTTTCCACGGTGAGCAACGGGACGACCGCGCGCTCTTCGACATCGCAGAACAGGGCGATCTTGGCCTTTGTGGCTTCGTCCAGGGGGATGTCTGAGCGGCAACCGATGACATCCGGTTGGATGCCGATGCTGCGCAATTCCTTGACGCTGTGCTGGGTTGGCTTGGTCTTCAGCTCATTGGTCGCTGTTAGATAGGGCAAAAGGGTCACGTGGACGTAGAAGACGTGGTCGGAACCGACATCTTTGCGCATTTGGCGAATGGCTTCCAGGAAGGGCAGGCTCTCGATGTCTCCAACGGTGCCACCGATTTCGACGATTACGACCTGCACCTTGCGGATCTGTCCGACCTCGATGATCCGATGTTTGATCTCGTTGGTGATGTGCGGAACGACCTGAATGGTACCGCCCAAATAGTCACCACGGCGCTCCTTGGCGATGACTTCAGAGTAGACCTGTCCGGTGGTTAAGTTGTTTTCCTGGCCCAGGTTTTCGTCAATGAAGCGTTCGTAGTGTCCCAGGTCGAGGTCTGTCTCTGCGCCGTCATCGGTAACGTACACTTCGCCGTGTTGGTAAGGAGCCATGGTGCCCGGGTCCACGTTGATGTAGGGGTCGAGTTTTTGGATCGAGACCGCGACTCCGCGGCTTTTCAGGAGGCGGCCAATGGACGCGGCGGTGATGCCTTTCCCTAGGGAACTGACTACACCGCCGGTTACAAAGATATATCTCGTGTCGGCCATCGCTGCTTCTCCCTTTCACAGAAAAACACGGAGAGGCGGGACTCTCCGTGTTCCCATTCAATAGGTTCCTTTGGTAGTATTTTGTGTTAGAGCAGCCCCGGAATCCTAATTCCTGTAGTCCTGGAATCCCCGTTCCAGGGTCCCGGTGTCAGACACGGACCGGAAACCCAATTCATTATACGATACGGACCAGGTCTTCTACAGCGCGGCGCATGTCCAAAAAGATCAGACCGAGTTTTGCCTTGGAGGAGGCTAGCACCGTGAGGACGGCTTCTTCCCCTACAGCCATCAAGATGACGTATCCTGTTTCACCACGGATGTAAACCTGGTCCAAAACACCACGACCAAGTTCTTGGGCAATGCGCTCGCCCAAGGAAATCATCGCCGCAGACATGGCGGAGACTCGATCTTCTTCTACTTCACCGGGCAACGCCGAGGCAATGGTCAGCCCGTCTACACTGACGATGGCAGATGCTTCGATGTCTGGGGTACTGCGTTGCAGCTCCCGCAGCCGGTCCACCATCTGTTCCGTTCTTGATCGTACCATGATGAGTTGCCCCTTTCTTGCAGTTGTTGGTGGCTATCTGACATCGTTATATTACCACATATTGTTCTAATTGTCAATGGCTAATTGATTGAATTTTATCCCAGGCGGCATTGACTTGTTCGAGGATTGTGGTGTCTATGCTCGATTCGCCGTAGTGGGCCTGGACGTAGGCTTTGGTCATTACACCAATTTCATTATCACACCCATTGAGGGTATGGCTCAGGGTGTTTTGGTATCCGTACGGGGTGGTGCCAACGGGGCGAGGGATGCCGCGTTCGGCGCCAAGCCGCAGTAGTTTCGCGTAGAGCCATTTCACTTGTTCGGCCGGGCTTTGCGGATACCGGCGACGGCGCATGGCATTGCGCGCGCTGTCGAGCAGGCGGTTGGTGAGTTGGCTGATGGCATTGTCGCCAGACGAACGGCCGGTTTTGCGGATGGTTTGGCGTTGGCCGCCGGCCATCTCTTCGACGGCTTGTCTGCTGTTTGCCAGCGAATTCAGCAGAATCCACAGGATGAGCAGCCCGATCAGCGCAATGCCCAACGTGCGTGCCAGCCCCAGGATGAGCGAGAGCCAGTGGGGCCACTGGATGGCGGCCGGAGCGGGGCCTTGCTCGATCAGGGCGGGCGGCGCGATGGGCACCGGTGGTTGTCCCTGGTAGCTTTCTTGGATGAGGGCCACTAGGGCACGCATGAGCGGGTCGAGCAGGCGCGCGAACCAGAGGAGCAGTTCGTAGATGGCCTGTGCGACCGGTTCCAAGGCAGGCGACATCCAGGTGAGCAGGGCTCGCAGCGCTGCAAACGAGACGGCTTTGGCGGCCAACAGGCCCAGGCCCACCGTGGCGAAGGTGGCGCTTACCAGCCAAAACAGCCAAGTGCGGCCCAGAGTCAGCGGTGTGCCTCCTGGGACGGAAAGAATCTCTTCCGCGCGCACCAGGGCCAAAGCGAGCAGGCTGCAAATGAAGAAGGAGATGATGTAGGGTTGTGGGCTTACCGTGGGCATGGAGGCGCGCATGACCAGAAGCACCAGCAAGACAAGCACGCCGAGCCGAAAATGGAAGGCCACGTGACCGTAGGTGCGTGGAATGCGAATGATCGCGGCCCCCCGCCACCATAGGATCAGCCCTATAAGCAAGGCGAACAAGGCCGGGCGAAAATCGCCAAAGCCGGCCGCGGCCACATCGCGCAGCACGTGCCACATCCCGGCGGGTAGGGCATGGTCGCCCCGCGCACTCCAGGCAGCGAAGAGCCAGGCACCGGTCAACCCGGCCAGAGCACTCCAGAGCCTTACGTTGGTCTCGGGGCTGGTTTGAGCCAGGGCCAGGTTGATCGTCAACGAGGAGAGCAAGACAACGGCCATGCCGGCCAGTAACGAGGCGACCGTGTGGTTTGTCGCTTCGGCCCACATTCGCTGGGCCAAAGCCCATAAAGTCAGTTCCATGCCGGCTAAGGCGAGATAGTAGGTTGCCCTTCGTGCCATGTTGCTCATAGGACGGCCGCCTGGTCTAGGTGGTAGGTCAGAAAATCGAGGTGCGGGTCTTTCTTACGAAAGTTCTCATCCAGCGAGACGAGCACAACCGGCCGCCCGGCGTTGTGCAGGCCGGTGAGTGTGGCGACCAGGGCGTCTTGGACGACGGCGGTCACGACGACCAGAGTCGCGCCCCAGGGTAAGCGCGGGCTTTCCAGGGCCAGGAGAGCGGCCATCGAACTGGTTGGAAAGCTGGTGACGGCGGCCAGGGCTTCCAGGAGCCTGCGCATTTGTCCGGGGTCGCGGCCCGGCAGGACGCGGATCGGCTGATCGGACCGCGGCAGGCTGCCGTTGGCGATCAGGCCGACCGGGCGGTGCTGGGTGAATGCGTGGTAGGCCAGGGAAGCGGCCACGCGGATTACCGCTTCCAGCAACTGCGGATCCACACCGTGCCAATGTTTTTCGAAGGTCGCCACGTTGAGGAATACGACTACCTGCCGGGACCGGGTACGCTCAAAGACGCGCACTTGCATGCGTTGCTGGGAGGCTGTGGCCTTCCAGTGAATGCGCTTTAAGGGGTCGCCCGGGTGGTAGTCGCGTGCGCCGATAGCACGTGATGGATCGTCAAAAATAAAAGATTGCACGGCCTGGTCGCCGAAGGGACTTTTCGCAGGCAGGCCCAGTTCTTTCAGGGGGCGAATCTGTGGGTATACCACAAGCCGGTCGGTTTGCACTGCCTGGATGTCCTGGCCAAAGAGACCGAAAATATCCCCGGTACGCAGGCGGGCCGGCCCGAAGAAGTAGAAGCCGCGTTGCGGGCAGTGCAGATGATAGGTCCAGCGCACCTGTTCGTGGCTGCCCAGGCTGGCCAGGTGTACCAGCAATCCGGCCTTCGGTAGAGACGAGGCGGCCAGGGCTCGTTCGGTGGGCGACATCGCTTCGGGGAAGCGGTCGTCTATGCGGACCCAGGGCAGCGGGAGCCACTTGTCGTTGGCGATCTCTATGTTGAACGTGATCGTCTCCCCGGCGAAGGCATGGGAGGTGGCAAAGGAGCGCCGGTACCGGAGACGCTGCGCCGACCAGTGATTCCACAGCCAGGCCAGGGGGGACATGGCCAGCAAGAAGGCGGCAAGGGCGAAAAGGGATTCTTGCTGCAGGAGCAGGCCAAGGATTACGAGCAGAATGGCCAGCGCGCCCCAGGTTTCGTTGAACATCGGAGTTCACAACTCCTCGACGGGAACCGTGATTTCGTCTACGATTTGGCGCACGACGTCTTCTGCCGTGCGGCCTCGCAGCTGTACCTGGGGATCGAGCAGCAGGCGATGGGTCAAGACGTATGGGGCCAGGTATTTGGTGTCATCAGGAATGACGTATTCGCGTCCCCGAATGGCTGCCAAGGCCTGGGACGTGTGGAAGAGGGCCAGGCTTGCGCGCGGGCTTGCGCCGAGGGAGACGGCGCTGTGGGTGCGGGTGGCGCGCACAATGTCCACGATGTAGCCACGGACACTGGCTTCCACGCGGGTTTGGCGCGCCTGACGTTGAAGCGTTACCAGCTCTTCCGGCGAGACGACCGGTTCCAACTGCTCCAGCGGATCCTCGGTCTGGAAGCGGAGCAGAATGTCGTGTTCATGTTCGATTGTGGGATACCCCAGGTTGATGCGCAACAAAAAGCGATCCAGTTGGGCTTCGGGTAATGGGAAAGTGCCTTCCAGTTCGACCGGATTTTGCGTGGCCAACACGACGAAGGGACGAGGCAGTGGGTGTGTTTCTCCTTCCAGGGTGACGTGCCGTTCTTGCATGGCCTCCAGGAGCGCGGATTGTGTGCGCGGGGTGGCGCGGTTGATTTCATCGGCCAGCAGCACCTGGGTAAAGACCGGGCCAGGCCGGAAATCAAACGTCTGGTCGCGCTGGTTGTAGACGTAGAGTCCGGTGACGTCGGACGGAAGCAGGTCGGGTGTGAACTGGATGCGCCGAAATATACAGCCCAGCGAATGGGCAAACGCGCGTGCCAGGGTTGTTTTGCCGATACCGGGCACGTCTTCAATCAGTACATGTCCTTCGCAAAGGAGGGCAGTCAGCACCAGTTCTACGGCACGCTCTTGTCCGACGACCACGTGGCCTACGTTCGTGCTTATCCGCTGGGTTGTTTCTTGGATCATTGTGTAACTCCCGTCGTGTTTGTCTACCGTCCCGCTCGATGCTCAAGTATTATACTGCGATAGGGAGATCATGGCAAAAGGAAGCGAGGGCAGTATCTAGTATCTCATGGAAAAACGAGGACGAGCATCAGATCGTTGACATTGGTGCGTGTGGGGCCGGAGAGAAACTGGTCGCCCAGCGTTGCAAAGTAGCGGTAGGAATCGTTGTTTGCCAGGTATGCGCGGGCGTCCAGACCTCGTGCGGTTCCGCGCGACAGGGTGGTGCCGGTGGCGAGTGCGCCGGCGGCATCGGTGGGGCCGTCGGTCCCGTCGGTGGCCAGCGCGGCAACGTAGACGCCTTCCATGCCGGCGATTTCGATTGCGGCTGCCAGCGCCAGTTCCTGGTTGCGTCCGCCTGTGCCCGCCCCGCGGACGGTGACGGTGGTCTCGCCGCCGACGACCAGGCAGGCCGGCACGGGGATAGGGTGGCCGGAGTGGCGAACTTCGCGGGCCATGGCTGCCAGCACCTTCGCCACGTCGCGTGCCTCCCCCTCGACCGATGTGGAGAGCAGGAGAGTGTTGAAACCTTCGGTTTGGGCTCGGGCCAGTGCGGCGTTGGCCGCGACCTCGTTGCTGCCGATAATCACCGCCTGAGTGTGCTCAAATAGAGGCTCCCCTGGTTTCGGCGTTTCCGGCACCGCACCTTGGAGACCGTGTTTCAGGTGGGCATAAACGGAATGGGGGACTCGGTTTGGCAGACCATATCGCTGCAGGATGTCCAAGGCCTGGGCGAATGTTGTTGGGTCGGGCACGGTAGGGCCGGAAGCGATCACGTCCAATGGGCTGCCGACCACGTCGGAGAGAACCAGGGTGACGATTGGGGCCGGCGCCACGTGGCGTGCCAGGCGGCCCCCTTTGACTTGCGATAGATGTTTGCGGAGCGTGTTGATTTTCTGGATGTTTGCGCCGCTGCGCAACAGGAGGTCGGTGGTGTGCTGCAAATCGGTGAGCGTGACGCCGTCTACCGGTTGCACCATCAGTGCGGATGCGCCGCCGGAGAGGAGACAGAGTACAAGGTCATGGGGGGAGAGGCTGCTCGTGATGCGCAGGATTTCAGCAGTAGCCTGCACGCCGGCGTCGTCGGGGAGAGGGTGGCCGGCTTCGTACAGGCGGATTCGCTGTGTTGCTGCGCCGTGGCCATATTTCACGGTCACCACGCCGTCGTCTATCTCGTCGCCCACGATCTCCTCGATTGCCACGGACATGGGGCCGCCGGCCTTGCCCGCGCCGATCACAATGACCTTGCCTCGCTGGAGAGGGTAATGTGTTGCGCCCAAACGCAACCGGTCTTCACGCCGGTGCAGGTGGGATCGAACAGCCTCGTAAGGATCTACGGCCTGCAGGGCGGCTTGCATGATGCGGAGGATTGGTTCGCGCTGATGTACGTTGCCATGTAGAATGGTGTCACGGAACGGCGGGATGTTCATGGGGCAATTGTATCATGGTGTGACGAAACGGTCAAAGTGGGATTAGCACTACCTTTGACTCACGGATGGAAAGAAGCACGGATAGGATTCCATATCCTCTCAATGACTCCCCTGAAAAAAGTTGCTCAGAGGTCCGTCCTCGGGTACGGGAATTCGGCCCGAGGACGGGTACGGGAACCTTTCTTCTGCAGAGTCTTCAAGGGCTTCCTCGTGACTTGGGCGGGAATATCTCACTGCGAAGACACAAGGGCCCGAAAGGTGTAATTTGACTTTTACGAAAAAATATTGTAAAATATATTTTATTGTAAAGAAAAACTTATAGTTGTTCTCAAGTCAAAACAGGGGTGTTTTTAGTCAGATGGACAAGATCGAACAGGTTGGCACGATTGAGAAGGTGAAGACGATAGCAGACGCCCGCCGTTTGCCGATCCTGCAAAAGCTGATGGCCGGGCCGGCCACGGTGTCGCAACTGGGGCGTGCCTTTGGCCAACATCCGGCTTGGATTCGCCACCACGTGAAGCAGCTGGAGCAGGTGGGACTGGTCCGGCTGACTTCTGAACGCCCTGTCCGTGGTTTCACGGAAAAGTATTACCAGGCAGTGGCCTCGGCCTTCTCGGTCAATTTTATGGTCATGCCGGCCGAGCCGAAGGAGCAGACGGTGGTGGCCCTGGGCAGTCACGACCTGGCACTCGACCTCCTGACCCGGCGTTTGCACGAGGATCGCCGGGTGCCGGACATGCTTTCATTCGCATTGGGGAGCCTGGATGGTCTCGTTGCTTTGCAGCAAGGGATCGGCCACCTGGCCGGTAGCCATCTGTTGGATGCAGACAGTCACGAGTACAACCGTCCCTACGTACGCCACCTCTTCCCCGGCCGTAAGGTTGTGCTCATCACGTTGGCGAACCGCCAGCAAGGTTTGATCGTAGCCCCCGGCAACCCTCTAAGGATTCAGAGAATCGCGGACCTGGCGCGGCAGGGTGTACGCCTGGTCAACCGCAATCGCGGATCCGGAACGCGGCTATGGTTGGACCAACAGCTACGTCAGCGAGCGATTTTGCCTGAGATGATCCGCGGCTATGACCGTGAGGTCAGTACGCATACAGAAGTGGCCGAGGCTGTGCAGAGTGGCCTCGCCGACGCAGGGGTTGGTTTGCTGGGGGCGGCACGAATGTTTGGCCTGGGATTCATCCCCCTCTTCGAAGAGCGGTACGATTTGGTTATCCCCCAGGAACACTATGAAAGCCCGCTCTTAAAGCCGTTGTTGGACTTGGTGCAGGACGGAAGATTTCGTAGTGAAGTTGAGAGTCTGGGGGGCTACGAGGTATCTCACACCGGTGATGAGATGTTCATTGAACCATAAGAATAAGAATAGGAGACAAAGCCATGAATCAACGCTCATCAAATACTCCACTGAAAAAAGTCACTCAGAGGTCCGTCCTCCGGCCGATTTCCCGCACCCGAGGACGGGTACAAGAGCTTTTTTCAGCACAGTCATTAATCAATGTGTCGAAAGTTGCCTTTCTTCTTCTGCTAGTTTCATGGCTCGTCCCCGCTTGCGGGCCTTCACCTACCCCTGTTGCGAAAGCGGTTCCCTCCAATCCGAACCTGATATTGGCGACGACTACCAGCACGCAAGATTCTGGCCTTCTGGACGTGCTGGTGCCCGATTTTGAGCAGAAGAGCGGGTACGTCGTCAAGACCATCGCCGTTGGCACCGGGGCAGCGTTGGCCATGGGACAACGGGGTGACGCTGACGTGCTTCTCGTTCACGCTCCCTCTTCCGAGATGAAGCTCGTCGATTCGGGTGACGCGGTTGACCGTCGCCTGGTCATGCACAACGATTTTGTGTTCGTTGGGCCGAAGAGCGACCCCGCACACATTCAAGGTGTGGCATCGGCGGCAGAGGTTCTGCAAAAGATTGCCCAGGCGGAAACACTATTCATTTCGCGCGGGGATGATTCGGGGACGAACAAGAAGGAACTCTCTTTGTGGAAGAAGGCAAACCTTGATCCGGCGGGGAAATGGTACCAAGAGAGTGGCCAGGGCATGGGAGCGACCTTGCAGATCGCTTCCGAGAAGAGCGCTTATACGCTCACAGACAGGGCCACTTATCTGCACCTCCGTGACAATTTGGACCTGGAAATCTTGTCTGAAGGCGATCCTCTGCTGAAGAACATCTACCACGTGATGACCGTGAACCCCGACAAGCATCCGGGTGTAAATTCGGAAGGGGCCACTGCTTTTGCTGATTATTTGACCTCTCCCGAAACCCAGAAAATGATTGCTGTGTATGGCAAGGATCAGTTTGGCCAGCCCCTCTTTTTCCCCGATGCCGGCAAAGGGGAATAGTGGGGCGTGGAGCGTGGAGCGTGGAGCGTGGGGCGTCGAGTGGGGAGCGTGGAGCGTGGAGCGTGGGGCGTCGAGTGGGGAGCGTGGAGCGTATCTGGCGACTGACGACTGGCATCTGGCGACTGACGACTGACGACTGGCGACTGACGACTGGCGACTGGCGACTGACGACTGGCGACTGCCACCTGATGACTGACTCATGAACCCAATTATCGAAGGACTGCGACAAGCGTTCTGGCTGATCGCGCACGGCGACCCGGCTGTTTTAGAAATCACGCTGCGTACCGTGCAGGTGTCCGGCGTGGCTACGATAGTCAGCCTGGTGCTAGGTATTCCATTGGGGACCTTTCTGGCATTGGCTAAATTCCCGGGGCGGCGCGTGTTGGTCAGCCTCGTCAACACCGGCATGGGACTGCCTCCGGTGGTCGTGGGACTGTTTGTCGCTCTGATGCTTTGGCGGAGTGGCCCTCTCGGCCGGCTCCACCTGATCTATACGCCGGTGGCCATGATCGTTGCGCAGGCGGTGATTGCGTCGCCCATTGTGGCCGGCGTGAGCATGGCCGCCATCCAGCAGCTAGACCCCCGGCTTCGGCTACAACTTCTCGGGCTGGGGGCCTCGCGTCCGCAATTGCTGCTTGCGCTGTGGTGGGAAGCCCGCCTGCTCCTGCTGGCAGCGGCGATTGCCGGCTTTGGCGGCGTCATATCGGAAGTGGGCGCTTCCATGATGGTCGGCGGGAACATTGTCGGGCAAACGCGGGTGTTGACCACGGCAACCGTCCTGGAAACCAGCAAGGGCGACTTTAGCATGGCCATGGCCTTGGGCCTGATCCTGCTATTCCTTTCGTACCTAATTACGCTGTGCATGACGTGGCTCCAACAGGGTGTAGTAACGCGAACGTGAACGAGCCGATCCTCTCTCTGCGGGAATTGCAGATCACCAGAGATTCACGGGTGGTGCTGGACGTACCGGAGCTGGATGTTTTTGAACAGGAAGTTCTGGCGGTGATTGGCCCGAACGGTGCCGGAAAAAGTACGTTGTTGGAGGTGATGGCCGGGCTACTCAGACCACAGCACGGGGCTTTGCTTTACCGTGGGCAAACTGTAGCTGCTGCGGGTCTTTCGTATCGGCGGCGTATTGCGCTGGTTTTGCAGGAGCCCTTGCTCTTGAATTTGTCCGTCCTGGCTAACGTAGCTGTCGGTCTACATTTCCGACATCTTGCCCGCCAGGAAACGACCCGACGTGCTATGCATGCCCTGGAGCGTCTTGGTGTGGCACATCTGGCGCAGCGGTCGGCCCATGCTCTTTCCGGAGGAGAGGCCCAGCGCGTCAGTTTGGCGCGTGCCCTTGTGTTAGAGCCGGACATTCTGTTACTCGATGAGCCTTTTAGCGCACTAGATGCACCAACCCGTTCTTCTCTGATAGATGACTTGAGGGGGCTGCTGGACAATGGCCGAACGACAACGCTGTTCGTCACTCACGACCGGGACGAAGCCCTATCCCTTGGTGACCGGATTGCGGTATTGCTCAATGGACGCATTCACCAACTGGATGTGCCGGCGAAGGTCTTTTCGTCACCCTCGGATGAGGCGGTGGCAACCTTTGTGGGCGTGGAAACGATTCTGGCTGGACAGATTGCCGGCTTTGCCGATGGACTGGCCGCCGTGCAGGTCGCTGAACAGGTGTTAGAAGTGCCGGTTGAAGGGGAAGCGGGTGATGACGTGCTGATCTGTTTGCGTCCGGAAGATGTGACTCTGACGCCGGGAGAAGTGCCCCTCACGCTCAGCAGCGCTCGCAACCGCTTTCGCGGGCGGGTGAGCCGGGTTGTGCCGCAGGGCCGGATGTTTCACGTAACAGTTGACTGCGGGTTTCCCATCGTGGCTATGATCACGCCACGGTCGGTGCAAGGACTGGGTCTGGTGGAAGGGCGCGAGGTCGTCGCTGCATTCAAGGCTACAGCCGCGCATGTCATTCGTCGTGGTGCTGCCGGTGCGTAGGCCATGAAGAAGAGAAAAAAGAAAAAGAAGTCCAAGAAGTTGAACTTCTCTTAGTTATAGAATCAGTCCCACGAGCGTAGGCTCAAGTACTTTTCTCCACTGTCGGGAAAGACGGTGACGAAGACGCCGTGTCCCAGTTCCATGGCCACGCGAATGGTCACGTGCAGGGCTGCGCCTGCAGAGAATCCGGCGAAGAGGCCTTCCTCGCGGGCCAGCTTCTGGGCCATGCGATATGCGGCGTCGGCGGAGACGTACTCTGTGCGGTCCAAGACCTGCGGGTCATAGATGCCGGGGACGATGGCCGTCTCGATGTACTTCAGTCCTTCCACAACCTCCAACTCGTCCGCCGGTTCGACGGCAATCACTCGAACGTTCGGGTTCTGTTCCTTCAAATAACGGCCGGTGCCCATCAATGTGCCGGAGGTGCCCACGCCGGCGACGAAATGAGTCACGCGCCCCTCCGTTTGTTCCCAGATTTCGGGGCCGGTATGGAAATAGTGGGCGTGCCAGTTCGCCGGATTGTTGTACTGGTCTGCGAAAAAATAGCGATCTGGATCTTCTTCGATGAGCCGGCGGACTTCGTGGATCGCGCCGTCGGAGCCTTCCAGCGGGTCGGAGAAGTGCAGTTCGGCGCCATACGCACGAAGGATCTTCACCCGTTCGGCGCTGACGTTGGCCGGCATGACCAGCTTGACGCGGTAGCCCTTCAGCGCGCCGATCCAGGCGTAGGCAATGCCGGTGTTGCCCGATGTCGAGTCAATCAGGATTTTGTCGGGGGTTAGTTCGCCGCTGGCCTCCGCCGAAGCGATGATGTGTTGCGCCGGGCGATCCTTCACAGAACCGCCCGGATTGAACCATTCCGCTTTGGCATAGATTTCAATACCCGGTGGCAAGTCAGTTGTTAGCCGGGACAGGCGCAAGAGAGGCGTATTGCCTACCCTGTCCAACACCAGCTCGGGATAGCGCACAACTGGGGGCACGTCGTGCCCGTTCTTGCGCTGATGCGCCTTTTCCACCCACTTCGGAATCCTGGTCGCCACCTTCGTCATCAGGCTGTCACCTTCTCCCGTTCTCGTCCGTTGCCGGATGCGGCAATTTCTGCCTCTGCCTCTTCCGCCTGCGGGAACGGAGAGCCGCAGAACTGTTCGTAGTCAATCAGCTCGGTGATCATGGGGTGTTCGCCGCAGACCGGGCAATCGGCCTTTTTGTGGAACCGCATGGTGCGGAATTCCATCGAAAGGGCGTCGAACAGCAGAAGCCGGCCGATGAGCGGTTCGCCGATGCCGAGCAGCAGTTTGATCGTTTCGATGGCTTGAATGCTGCCGACAATGCCGGGCAACACGCCGAGTACGCCCGCTTCCTGGCAACTGGGCACCTCGCCGGGCGGCGGCGGGGTCGGGTAGAGACAGCGATAGCAGGGGCCTTCGTCTGTTTTATAGACGGTGGCTTGTCCCTCGAACATGAAGATACTGCCGTCTACGAGCGGTTTGCCGGCGAAGACGCAGGCGTCGTTGACCAGGTAGCGGGTCGGGAAGTTGTCGGAGCCGTTGAGCACGATGTCGTACGGCTCGATGATGTCCATGACGTTCGCCGACGTCAGGGCCGTGTCGTACCCTTGCACCTCGACGTCTGGATTGATGCGGTGCAGCGTTTCGATGGCCGAGGCGATCTTGGACCGTCCAACGTCTTCGGTGCCGTGCAGGAGCTGGCGTTGCAGGTTGGAAAAGTCGACCACGTCAAAGTCCACAATGCCCAGTTTGCCCACGCCGGCCGCTGCCAGGTACATGGCCGCCGGCGACCCCAGGCCGCCCGCTCCGATCAGCAGGACGCTGGATTCGAGCAGCTTGCGCTGCCCGGTACCGCCGACATCGGGCAAGATGATGTGGCGGCTGTAGCGGTAAATTTGCTCATTCGTAAAGCCAAACATGTCTCTCTCCAATCATGTTATGCTTTTTTCTGCACGGTTATATGCCAGTCGGTATCGTCTACCTTCTCCACGCTCAGAACTTCGTGCCCTTCGTTGGTCAAGCTGCGCGGAACGTTGTGTGCCGATTCGCTATTGCTCACGGTCACCTGCAGGATTTGACCGGGGGCCATCATTTCAATGGCCAGTTTCGATTTGACGAAGGTGAAGGGACATACTTCCCCCTTCAGGTCTAGCTCTTGGTCTACCGCTGTCGAGGTCAAGACACGCCCGCCGGCCATCGCCGGAATGATCGAGACCTCGTCGTCCGGTTGGATCGGGGTGTCCGCACCTTGCAACGTGCGAAAGTCTTCCCCATTGACAAAGAGGTTGATGAAGCGTTTGACCTCGCCGGTTTCGTCAACCAGACGGGCCTTCATGCCGGGGAAGTCTTGTTCCAGTACGTCCAGCAGCTCGGCCACGTTGCTGGCATTCGCCTGAACCTTCGATTGTCCGTTTGTGTATCGTCGTAAAGGTGTGGGTACAAAAACAGTTGCCATTGGTTATCCTCCTACATGATTTATGCGATGATTATGCTTTGAAAATAGTCGTCAGTAGCCAGTCGTCAGAACGTGTTGCGTATTGCGTGCTTATTGCGTGTTGCCTTTGAACTTTAGCACGTTTCACGTTCCACCCGTTCATCATTCACCATTCTGCGTTGCACGTTGGAACGTTTGCACGTTTCACGCCTTCACGCGCTCCCCCTACTTCCTACTCCCTACTCCCTACTCCCTGATTCATCGTTCATCATTCTGCGTTCATCATTTCCGAGTCGCTCTCCGTTCATCGTTTGGCAAAAAGAAAGAACCCTGCAAACAGCGTCGGGGCGCGGCAAGCCCTGAAAACCACCCCCGCGCGTGCTTAGAAAGCACATCCTTTGTGGATTTGCGGGAATGATAGCTGTCCGGGGTTCTGGGGTCACAACAAAGTGAAACCGGTCACGGCGGGACGGCTATCATTCCCGCTTGAGACATATACACCGGTTCATAATGCTTTGTACGCTTTCATTTAGCACCCAATGGGTTGTCACGGCCATAACCATAGCTAGGTCGCAGCCTTTCTCGTTACCACTCCATGCCCATCATGCCGGCGCCAAAACCGAGCAGGCTGGGGTCTTCCATCAACTCTGGGCTCCAAGGGTCGGCCAGCAGTTCTACGTGTGCCGGCACCTCGGGCACTTCCCGTTCCACGACCTCTTTCACCTGTTGGATCATGTACGGTGCGTAGGGGCAAAATGGTGTTGTCAACAACATCTCGACCTTGGTTTGCTCCTCGCTGAACTCAATGGACTTAATCAATCCCAGGGATACGACATCGAGTCGGATTTCCGGGTCCACCACTTCTCTCAATGCCGTGCGCAGGTCTTCTTCTCGTTCATTCATGCTCTTATCTAGACTCCTTGTCCTCTGCAAAACTTACGGACTATTTACCCCGAAAAACCGGTCGTTATTCATGCTATTTTACAACTGTCCATTCAGTGGGAATAACATCATGTCTCCACGGCTAATAGTCAACAAAATCCCCACCCTGCCAGGCTGAACGCTCTGATACCGTTTGTGCGTAGTGTACTTTCATTTGTTCTGCTTGTTCTGCCATGAGGCGACGTCGCATTGTCAGAGGCAGTAACATGAAACTCTCTTGTTGTGAAAGTTTGTCAGGTTCATTCGCACTTAAGTCAAGTAATACATGGTAAGCAGTAGCAAGTTTTTCGACCGGTAAGCGCATAACCAAATCCTGGATTTTGGAGTAGGTAATTGTTTCCGTATTTGCCCTCATCTTTCTTCCCCCCTCTCACACCCGCACTTTGATCTCGTCGCCGTCCACCTGCACTTCGTACGTGTCGACCGGTATGATGGCCGGCAGGGCGATCACGTGTCCATCGCGCACGTCGAAGCGGGCGCCGTGGCGTGGGCACTCGATAGCATGGCCGTCCAGTTCGCCCTGGTCGAGCGGTGCGCCATCGTGTGTGCAGCGATCATCAATGATGTACACGCTGCCGCCCACGACGCGGCACACGGCCAGTCTCGTCCCGTTCACCTCTACGACTTTTGTGTGGCCCTCTTCGATTTCTGATAGATGGGCTACCGTTGTGTATTCTGCCATGATGTTGCTCCTGTTATGAAAATAAAACTGGTCAGGCGGCCGCTGGTTGCGCGTGTTGCGTACTTGCGTATTGCGTACTGCGTGGTGCGTATTCCGTGTTGCGTGCCGCTCGCCCATTGAAAATTGACATTTGATCATTGCGCCCTGCCATTTTCATCCCTGGTGGCGAGCAATCGCTTACCTCTATCTCTATCTCTATCTCTATCTCTACCTCTATTTCCTAGAAGAAGTCGTCCCCGTTCCCTGTGTCCTCATCTTCTGTTTCCGCACCGTGCAGTCCATATAGGCCGGCCTTCAACACCTTGAGCGATAGCAAGGCACACTTGACGCGCACCGGGCCCAACTTAATTCCCAACATTTCCAGGATGTCCTCTTTGCTGATCTGTTTAGCATCTTCCAGGGACATACCCACCAACTCTTCCGTCAACATGGAAGTCGAGGCTTGACTGATCGCGCAGCCGTGGCCGCTGAAGCGCACGTCTGTGATCCGGCCGTCGTCTACCATCAAATCAATTTGAATGTGATCGCCACAAACCGGGTTGTCTTCGGCATACGAAATGTCCGGGCTTTCCAACTTGCCAAAGTTTCTCGGATTGCGATAGTGATCAACGATATATTCGCGATATAGATCGTCCATGAATATCCTTTTTTCTCTGTTCTAGCTATCCTTCGAACTGAGCCAACGTATCCAGAAAAGTCTGGATGTCCTCCGCCAGCGTTGCAACCGTTACCAGCTCTTCCAATGCCGTTCTGTTCGCAATTGTCGTCAAACGGCTATCTATCTCCATGCCCATGCCGGAAGAAAGATCAAAGCGGGCCTGGAGAACTTTCAGGATTGCCTCGCGTTCTCCCTCGATGTGCCCTTTTTGAAGCCCCTGCTGAAGCCCCTGCTGAAGCCCTTCCTCCACAATTTGTTTATACCACGGAGACTCGCGCAATACCTCCATGTTCCACCTCACAATTCTTTGTATGTCTGCCGGAATCATCACGTAACTGGCGAACAGCGCCAGCACAACCTCCGCTTCTTCGCCCAGATTTCGCTCACGGAGAAGGGACACCCCCTCTCGCACGACTTCTTCATCGGCCCCTTTCATCAGGGGGACGAAGGGTATCAATCCGAGCACTTCCCTGTTCAGCACTTCGTGGGCATCAATCTCCCACGCGGCGACAGGGTGAAAGTCCTGGTGTGCCACCATGCCCCGAAACTCGCGGTGATAACAGGCCGGCAGCTCTACGCCAGGCGAAGGAGGCAACCAGAAGAAAACCACCGGATAGACATCCTGCCGGTATTTTTCCTCCGCCAGAGCAGTGTAGGCCCGCATTCGCAATGGCATGTCAGGAACCACGTGCAACTGCGACTCGGCCAGCACGAGAAAAGGGCCTTCCGGTCCTTCCACCTGTAACAAGACATCGTTATACCGCAAGACGAACTCGAATTCGCCAGAAAGAATGGACGCAACTTGTAGCGTGTCGTCTCCCAGCACCCAGCGAACCCAGGTCTCCGGCTCGGTTTCCAGCAACCGCTTGCTTCCGATGTCTGCTTTGGCCATGTTGTGTCCTCGTCGTATTGCAGGGAGATTGTAGCAGAACTGGTCTCAAAAGTCAAAGACTTGCTTGGTAATGTACAACGCTTTAACGAGACGATCCACCTCGTCTTGCGTGTTGTAGACGTAGAAGCTGGCCCGCGTAGTCGCATGTACGCCCAGGCAATCCATCAGCGGTTGCGCGCAATGGTGGCCGGCCCGCACGGCTATGCCCTCGCGATCCAGAATGCTGGCCACGTCATGCGGGTGAATGCCGGCCAGGTTGAAGCTGAGCACGCCGCCACGTTGCTCTGCCGGTGGGCCGTAGAGCGTCAGCCCGTCCACCTCGCTTAGTGCTTCCAGGGCATAAGCGGTCAGTTCCCGTTCATGTTCGTGCACCGCATCCATGCCCAACTCCGCGAGAAAATCAACAGCTGCACCCATCCCCACGCCTTGCGCAATCGCCGGCGTGCCCGCTTCGAACTTCCACGGCAGGTCGTTCCAAGTGGACTCTTGCAGGTGCACGGTGCGGATCATGTCACCCCCGCCGAGAAAGGGGGGCATCTCTTCGAGCAAGGCCCGTTTGCCGTAGAGCACGCCGATCCCGGTCGGGCCGCACATCTTGTGACCGGAGAAAGCGAGAAAGTCGCAATCCAGGTCTTGCACGTCCACAGGCAGGTGGGGCACGCTCTGCGCCCCGTCCACCAGCGCAAGCGCGCCCGCTTCGTGTGCGCGACGCACGATTTCCTTCGCCGGCGTGATCGTTCCCAGCACGTTCGACATCGCCGTAAAGGCGACCAGGCGCGTCCGCGCGGTCAGCAGATCGTCCAACGTGTCCAGCTCGAGCGTCCCGTTTTCTGCGACGGGGATGAACCGCAATTTGGCGCCGGTTTGCTCGCCGATCAGTTGCCACGGAACCAGGTTTGAATGGTGCTCGATCTCGGTCAGCAGAATCTCGTCGCCGGGCCGCAGGTTGCTCCGACCCCAGCTATACGCGACCAGGTTGATCGCCTCGGTCGTGTTGCGGGTGAAGATGACCTCGCGTGAGCTCTTGGCGTTGATGAACCGGGCAACCTTGCGCCGTCCTCCTTCGTACGCCTCGGTCGCTTCTTCACTGAGGGCGTAGACACCGCGATGAACATTGGCGTTGGTCTCGCGGTAGTAGCGATCCAAGGCGGCGATGACCGATTCCGGCTTCTGTGAGCTGGCCGCGCTGTCCAAATAAACCAGCTTGTGCCCATGAATTGGATGTTGCAGGATGGGAAACTGTTCACGGACTGCCTGTACATCGAATGTTTTATGGTGTGTCATGCCAGATCGACTTTCCTTTCAAACATGAAACGTGTTTCGTAAAACGTAATGCGTAACTCGCTACGCGCTGCTCCTTGCCAATTGACCGTTGACCGTTGACCATTGACTATTTTTCCAGCCCCAGCTTTTCCTCCACGGCCTGTCGCAATCGTTGCTGTGCGCTTTCCAGCGGTATGCGGTCCATGACCTCGGAGAAGAAGCCCTCTACGACGAGTTTCTTGGCCATCTTGCGATTCAATCCCCGGCTCATGAGGTAGAACAGTTCGTCCTCGTCCAGTTGCCCGACGGTAGCGCCGTGCGAGCAGCGCACGTCGTTCGCCTCGATCTCTAGCTGGGGCATGGAATCGGCCCTCGCCTTCCGGCTGAGCATCAGGTTGCGGTTGGCCTGGTAAGCATCGGTGCGTTGTGCCCCCGGGTCCACGCGGATCAATCCCTCGGAGACAGACCGCGCGCGACCGAGCAGGACGCCTTTGTAGAGCAGGCGTCGTGTCGTCCCGACCGCTTTGTGGGGCTCCCACAGCGTCGGCGCC
>CAZFFM010000016.1:0-23913 GCA_964517425.1 uncultured Ardenticatenales bacterium
GTGTCTTGGTGGTAAGGGCAGGGCGTGAATGATTGCAAACGCAAAATTTTGACGGACACTCGCTGGCTTGACTTGCCAATTCTCTTCAAATGCGCTAATATACGATGGCGATAACTTCCACGCAACAGGGTAACGTTCACAGGGCAATATCATAAGGAATACAACCCATGCAGACAAAATTGAGCGTTTACTGCGAACGTGTCATTGAAGCCGGTTGGCTGGCCTCTCTCATTATTGTTCCCCTCTTCTTCGATGTCTACACAGAACGTGTCTTTGAAGAAGACAAGACTCCCTTGTTGCGCTCCATCGTCCTGCTGATGATCGCCGCCTGGATCATCCGGCGGTTGGAAGAAAGCAGAAACCGTGACCCCGCGAAAGAGGGCCGGCCGAGCCTCTGGCAACGCATAAAAGAGACGCCGATTCTCTTGCCTACGCTCATCTTGGCCGGCGTGTACGTCCTTTCCACCGTTCTTTCCATCGTGCCGCGAGTTAGCTTGTGGGGAGCCTACATCCGGCGGCAGGGGCTGTATAGCGATCTCTCCTACATCGTCATCTTTCTGCTCTTGCTGGACACGCTGCGCACGCGCGATCAATTGAATCGCCTGATCACCGTCATCATCCTGACCAGTCTGCCGGCCTCTCTCTATGGCGTGGTGCAACATTACGGGCTGGACCCGTTGCCTTGGGGAGGGGACGTGATCACCCGTGTCTCCTCCGTTGCCGGCAACCCCATTTTCATTGCCGCCTATCTGATCATGGTCGTGCCCCTGACGCTGGTTCGCGTGCTGGAATTATTCCACCGCCTGATCACGGACGAGAGCGACGATGCCATGATTGGACCGGCCTTGCTGGCCGGTGCATACCTCTTCCTCTTGCTGATACAATTGATCACCATCATGTTCAGTCAGAGTCGCGGTCCCTGGCTAGGACTGGGGGCCGGGCTCCTCTTCTTCGTGCTGATCTATGCGTTGCGGCAGCGCGTGCGCTGGCTTACCCTCAGCGCTATTGCCCTGACAATCGCCGGCAGCCTCTTCCTGGTCACGTTCAACCTGCCCAATACGCCCTTGGAGCCACTCCGCGAAACCCCATACATCGGCCGCCTGGGACAAATCTTCCAGACGGAAACAGGGACGGGCAAGGTGCGCGTGTTGATTTGGGAAGGGGCCGTACAACTGGTCACGGCGAACCCTTTGCGGATGGTCACCGGCTACGGGCTGGAGGCCATGTACGTTGCCTACAACCCCTACTATCCGCCCGACTTGGCCCACGTTGAGGCCCGAAACGCCTCGCCCGACCGGTCCCACAACGAGACCTTCGACTCTCTTGTGACGACCGGCCTGCTCGGCTTTGCGGCCTACATGTTCCTCTTTGGCAGCCTGATCTACTATGCTCTTCGTTGGCTGGGCATGGTACAAACGACGCAACACCGCAACGCTTTCATTGGAGCCTGGGTGGGGGGAGGGCTGGTTGGAGCCATTCTCCCCTGGTTTCTGGATCATAGCTTCCGCTTCCTGGGGGTCGGGCTGCCGGCGGGCATTGCCACCGGCATCATCCTATATTTGATCACCTATGCGCTCTTGCACCTTGACTACCAGCCGCCGCCCGCCAGCCGCTACAACTTGCTGCTCCTGGGACTACTGGCCGGTGTGATTGCCCACTTCATAGAAATCCACTTCGGCATCGCCATCGCGGCCACACGGACGCAATTTTGGACATACGCCGCACTCATCGTACTCATCGGTGTGCCCCTGATCCGCGAAACTGAACCGACACGCACGGCGCAGGCCGCGTCTCCCCGGCCATCACCGCCATCACAGAAACGGGCCAAACGCAGGCGTCGCAGAAAAGACAAACAAACCCCACGACCCTCTCGTGCGGTGGGAGCCAAAGCAAATTGGTACAAGACGACACTCCCGCTCTCCTTGCTGATGGGCCTGATCCTGATCGTCATTGTGTTCGATTTCGTTTCTCCGCAGTTCCATATATCTGCCAAGAACTACATCATGCTTTGGATGTTCATCGGTGTTTGGGCAGTAGCCGGCCTGATCGTTATCTCTGAACGGGGGGAAAACGAAGAAAGCAACGCATGGTGGCAACGTTCGCTGTTATACGCGGGGGTCACACTGAGCATCCTGCTGATCTACTTACTGATCCACCTGGCATGGATACGACAACCCATGGGCGGCACGCTGACTTTGCAACGCGTCGTCGCCATGACTGGGCACCTGGCAAACGTTGTCTCACTTCTATACGTGTTTGTCTTTATGCTGATATTGCTCATCGCTGGAGCTATGCTCACAAACCGCTATCTGCCTGCCGCGTTCGTGCGGCAGCAAATGAGTTTCACCTACCCCGTCATTGCCGTCGTCGTGCTCCTGCCGCTCATCGTCACCCTTAATCTGAACATCAGTCGCGCCGACATCTTTAGTAAGCAGGGTAGCGCCTATGAACGAAACAACGCCTGGGATGGGGCCATCGTCCTCTTCCAGAAAGCCCTCGATCTGCAACCGCACCAGGATCGCTACTTCTTGAATCTCGGTCGCGCCTATCTGGAAAAGAGTCGAGAGGCAAAAGACGAGACGGAACGCCAGGGTCTGCTGCAAGAAAGCCTGAATGTTCTGCTTCGAGCACAACGTACCAGCCCGCTGAACACCGATCACACCCGCAACCTGGCCTCGCTGCACAGAGCATGGAGCGAGATGAGCAAAGACCCGCAAGTCCGCGAAGAAAAGTGGCAGAAGGCAGAGCAGTACTATGCCAAAGCACACGAACTCAGCCCGCACAACGCCCAGATTCTGAACGAATGGGCCTCGCTTTACATGGGTCACCAAAATTATGATCAGGCACTGGAGAAATTACAACAATCGCTCGATCTGGATCAGGAGTATGTGGACACGTACCTCCTGTTGGGAAACGTCTACCTGGCTCAAAACAGATTTCCAGACGCCGAGATCGCCCTGCGTTCGGCCACTAAGATCGCCCCCAAGTCCATGCAGGCCTGGAGCGCCCTTGGCTACGTGTACTCGCGGGAAAACAAGGTACAAGAAGCCATCTCTGCTAACGAGACTGCCCTGACAATCAATCCTCGCGATTTCATCAGCCACCACAACCTCGCCCTGCTCTACCAAGGCACCGGCGACATTTCCCGGGCCCTGCAAGAGGCCCAGGCCGCACTCTCTGTGGCCGCTGATAAGGACAAGCAGGCGATACAAACTTTCATTGCCCAGCTACAGGCCCAGATTGCCGCCTCCCAGGGAGGAGGTTCGTGACCCACCTCATGCTGGTATTTGCCGCTGCGCTGATGCTGGCCGCCAGCGGCACGCCGGTGGCCCGAAGGATGGCCCTCCGGCTGGGCATCATAGATCAGCCCGCCGCGCGAAAGTTTCACCAAACGCCCATCCCGTTGCTCGGGGGCGTTGCCATCTACGCCAGTGTAATCGGAGCCTTGCTCGTTTTCGGAGACCGCTTCTACGTCGCCCAACTGGCCGGCATCGCCCTGGGCGCCACCGCTATCTCATTCTTCGGAATCTGGGACGACCGGCGGGGCCTTTCTCCCTTGAGCAAATTGCTGGCCCAGATTGCAGCCAGCCTCATTCTGATCGTCTCGGGCGTACAAGTGCTGCTCCCCATCCCCCAAATCGCCAACCGCGCAATCACGATTCTGTGGGTGGTGGGCATCACCAACGCCTTCAACCTCCTGGACAACATGGATGGACTGGCCGGCGGAGTAGGCGCTGTTGCCGCCATGTTTTTTCTGCTCCTGGCGGCGATCAGCGGCCAGTATCTGGTGGGCAGCCTGGCGGCGGCGGTGCTGGGAGCCTGTCTCGGATTCTTGCTGTACAACTTCAATCCGGCCAGCATTTTCATGGGCGATACCGGCAGTCTCTTCTTGGGATTCTTGCTGGCCGCCGTAGGCATCAAACTCCGTTTTCCGGCAAATTCGCCGGTCGTGACCTGGATGATTCCCTTGCTCGTATTGGGCGTGCCCCTTTTCGATACCACGCTGGTCGTCATATCGCGTCTCCGCAAGGGGCTGAACCCTTTCACCACCCCCGGCAAAGACCACGTCTCCCATCGCCTGGTGCGTATGGGCTGGACACGCCGGGAAGCGGTCATGGCGCTCTACCTGGTCGGCGGAGTCCTGGGATCGCTGGCCATCTTCGTCAGTCAGGCCGGCGTCATCGAAGCCTACGCTGTCGCCGCCATCGCCATTGCCGCCGGCCTGGGCGGACTGTTTCGCCTGGAGCAAATCGCGTGACCGCAAAAGAGGGCATCGCGCCACAGCGCCGGTATCCTACCCGGCCGGGCGCCGGCGGGCGCGAAGCGATGTCGCCGATGCCCGTGGGGTGACGGCGGAGGAGTTGGCAACTCTCCGCGCCCTAGCAGCTTGTCGGAGAAAGAATAATGGGACACAGCTTTTCCGATAATTTGGCCTGAATATCTGTGATTCTCTGTGAGAATCTGTGTCCTAATAAGAAAAAAACAGACCTCTCCGACAGCCTGCTAGCCCCCATCCTCTGGCGGCTGACAGTGCGGGCAGATGTGCGTACCGCGCCCCCCGACGACCAACCGCTCGATAGGCTGCCCACACCTGGGGCAAGGCTCCCCCGTGCGTCGAAAAACCAGCAAACTGTCCTGGTTCTCCCCCGGCTTTCCGGTAACCGTGCGGTAATCGTTCAGGGTTGTGCCTCTGTTCCCCAGGGCCAGGGTGAGCACCTCGCGTATCGCGTGAAACAGCGCGGCTCCTTCGGCCGGCGTGAGCGTGTTTGCGTGCCGTTGCGGGTGCAGTCCGGCCAGGAACAGGGCCTCGTCCGCATAGATGTTGCCGATGCCGGCGATGAACCGCTGGTCGAGCAAAAGGGGTTTCAGCATCATTTTCCGGCCGGCCAGCAGGTTTTGCAAATCGCCCACCCGAAAGGTACCGTCCAAAGGTTCGGGGCCCAGTTTGCCCAAGATCGAGTCAGGGTCCGCCGTAAGGTACATGCGGCCAAACTTGCGCATGTCGTGAAAGCGAAGCTGCCGCCCATCGCCGAGATCGAACGATACACGGAGATGCGGCCTCGTCGCCTCCGCAGCCGGGGCCAGATAGAGCCGCCCGGTCATGCGCAGATGAATGAGCAGCGTTTGCACGTCCGACAGCTCGAAGCGCAGGAACTTTCCCCGGCGTGCAACAGAATCTACGGCCTGGCCGGCAAGCCGCGCACGAAATGACGTCACGTCTGGGCTGGCCACCGTGCGGTCCCAAAAAACATGCACGCCGGTGAAAGTTTGGCCGGGCAGATTGGCCCGTCTCAGGTCACGGGCTATTGTTTCTACCTCAGGCAGTTCTGGCATTGCGAAAACCGGTTGTCCCTATCGCTTCACGACGGGGAGGTAAATGCTATGTGGAGCAGCCACAATGGTGACGCTGCCCGATTGCAAGGTCGGCGTCTGGGGAGTGCCCTGGTCGTCCGTCGTCCGGCCGCTAACAAAACTGATCGCACTGCCCGAACTACTGCCGGTAGCCACAAACGTTACAGTTGCAAGCTTGCCACTGCCGTTGGGGCCGGCGGCCGAGCCAAAACTAAAAGCTCCAAAAGAGATTCGGCCGGCGACAGAATCAATGGTGGGGCCAACCGGTACAGCCGCCCGCCCGGTCGAGCCGAGAAAGTCGCCGAGCACGGCCGTATTCGCCTGCAAGACCGCTGGGTCATAGGAAAGCACAAACTCGAAGCCACCGAGCTTAGTGGTATTATCCACCATCACGTCCACGGTGAAGGATGAACCTCGATAGACCGACTGGGATGATGGCGAGAGACGCATATTCGTTGTGGCTGCTATGGTAGCATCTCCGCTGTTCGCTTCGGCAGTCCCAAGGGGGGACGAAAGGCGAAGAGAAACAGAGGGAAGGATGATGAAGAGAGCAACAAAGATTGCTCCCACAAACAACAATAATTTTCGGGGCTTTGACATTTCTTGTAATTCTCCTTCTTGGATGCTCAAGAAGTTCAACTTCTTTGAGAAGTTGAACTTCTAAAAAATGAAAATGGGAACAATTTCTAGCAAGAACTCATGCCCCACTGCGAAGCGATGATCATCACGTCAGTGAGGTTTATCGAGTTGTCTGTGTTCAAATCAAAGTTGGGCACAAAGTTTTGTCCCCCTATTGTACTATGCCAATGCGTTGAGAGCAAATTCATATCGCCGGAGTCCACCGTACAATCTTGATTGACATCTCCGGACAAGGCCGGCTGCACGGTCACCGAGCTGCCATAGGCGGCCACAGAAATTGGATTCCCCAGCGCATCGGTCAGCACCATCTTGCTAAACCCCAAAGTAGTGCTTCCGTTTCCTTGAGGCGTCAACGTAATCGTCGTCAGCAGGTCGTTGCCGGATGGGCCGGCCTTCGTCCCAAAGCTGGCGGCACCCATGTGCAACGTGCCTCCCACATTGTCAATCGTCGGTCCGACCTGAAATACCGTACGGCCTGTGCTGCTCAAGAACGAACTCATGGTGGCCGATGTGACATGGACGACGGAAGGGTCATACGTCATCACAAATTCAAAGCCTCCCAGGTTGGAGATGTTCTGCACCGAGAGCGTGACGGTCAATGATGGCGCGCTTGGGCTTATGATTTGAGACGGTGGCTGCAAAGAGACCGTAGGACTTCCTTGGGCATGGGCGATTGAGACTGTCGCGAACAACACAAATGCGATCAGCACGCCCCCTAGTTTCCGGTAAACTTTATCATTCATTTGCTTCGATCCTATTTCCGTTACCACTCAGGCTGCCTTGCCGTGACGGGCTAAAGCCGTCACTGGCTGTAAGAGAAAGTCGCTGAAGCGACTGCCCGGTGGGAATTCAGTCGCTTTTAGCGGCTTGGCGGGGCAACCCAGTGCCGATTTTATCCGGCACGGGCCCTATACCTGAGTAGCAACCTATTTCCTATGATTGCAGGCCAACTTTCGCTTCGGCGAGCGGTTGAGGAAACCTGCACCGGCGGCACAAGCCTCCTCAACTACACCGCTTTTTCGCAACTTTGCTAGGACATTGCCGCTACCCGTTTACTGCCCTTGTGAATTGGGCGCTGTGGCGGGCATACGGGGCGAATGCTTCGCCGGAGCGTCATGCACAAGCAGCGTCGCTCCTTCGATAGACCCCGTTTCTTGCACCTGGCCGACCGTATCGGTCACTTTCGCCGCGTCAATGCGCAAGATAGCTTGCCCGTGACCAACCGCGGTGAAGACCAAGTTTGCTACGGTTCCTGCCCCGCTTGGCCCGATGGAGCCGCCGGCACAGAAAGCGCCTACACGCGCGCGGCCCGCTGCGTTATCCACAGCCGTCAGCGGCCGGCAGGTATTCCCCGTGCTGGCTGCCCAACCGTCGAGGGTCAAGCCATCGAAGCGGACGATAGCAGGATCAAAGTGTACGGCGAATTCCAAACCGCCCAGGTTCTGGGCCCCGCTCAGGTCCACCGCTACGGCGACCTGTTCACCGGCAACCACCGGCTCCGCCGCACGAGATAGCTGGAGTGACACCGGGCCGGCCGGTGCAGCTACCGCCGATGACGCACTCATCGCCGCCACACTTGTACCGCAAGACTCGCCCCAGTGGCCGGCTACCTGCATGATATCTACGATGTCTACCTGTCCGTTGCCATCCAAGTCGTCATGTTCATCATATCCTACATCACCTACTTGCGTACCCCATCGTCCGGCGACTTGCATGATGTCTACGATGTCTACCGAGCAATTCCCATCCAAATCTCCGGCAAGGCCGTTCGTTACATTGACACTGCCCGGCTGTGCCGCAGCAGGAATGTCGGTACCCTGTGTGTCAACCAGTGAAAACAGTTGGAAGTTCAGGGGGCTGGTGCCGGCAGCCTGCGGTATGAAAGCTATCGTGGCCAGAGTTCCGGAACCGCTGGCACCGGCCTGGCTGCCAAAGCTAAATCCACCGATCCGCACGGTGCCCGTCGCGTTATCTACAATCGGGCCAAGCGGGTTGATCGAGCGCCCTGTGCTGGCCAGAAAATCGTTCAGCACCGTGTTTGCCGTATCGACTTGCAAAATGTTCGGATCGAAGGTGAGTACCATCTCAAACCCGCCTGCATTCACTACGTCGCGGACATCAACGTCCATGGTGAACATGCCGCCAGATAGGCCCACCGATCGTTGTGCCGGCTCTACCCAACCGGTGGTTCCGCTCGTGCCGGGGATGGGTGTCGGTGTGGGTGTGCCCGGCGTTGGCGATGGTGAAACTGTTGGTGAAGGCGTAACCGTACCGCTCGCCGGTATCTTGACCTCGATCTTTGTGGCCAACCAGGTACCATTAGCTTGTGTATATCCTTTTGCTTCCACGTACGCGCCGATCCCGACCGCGCCACGACTTTGGTCGATCTCTGTACTGGCCGTTACCTGCACGTTTTGACCACTAATCACCCACATGCCTACGAGGCTATCCGGACTGACGGCACTGGTTGCTGCTCCCTGGGTTACTGCCGGAAGGTTTTCTACCACGCCAAACAAATGACCTTGGCTTCCCCCCGTAACTTCGACTTCGACCAGCGTAGCCAGCACGCTGCCATCTGCTTGCGCGGTTCCTTCTACTTCAACGAAGGAACCTACGTGTACCGTGCCTTCGTGCTCGTCAATCGTGGTTCCGCCCGTCACCTGAACCGTGCGCCCACTAACCGTCCAAGTTCCGATGCGACCGGCCGGCATTGCCTCCACCGTACCGAAGAAGAGTTGATCACTCCCGGCATCACCACCGATGCCACTGCTCTTCACCTCAACTTTTGTCGCCAATGTGGACCCATCGGTCTGAGCGTAGCCGGTAACTTCTACGTAAGCGCCGGCCACAGCAGCGCCATGCTCTTCGCTCACCAGCGTGCTCAGGGTTACCTGCACACTCTGGCCACCTATCGTCCATGTACCAATCCGATTGGGTGGCAGGTTGTCAATCGTGCCGTAGAAGTGGCGGTCGGTGCCATTGTTGCCATCGCTGCCACCCTGGCGATCCATCTCGTATGCCAGGAACGATCCATCGCTTTGGGCATAGCCTTTTACCTCAACGTAATCGCCAACCTGGATTGTGCCGTGCTCATTGTGTATGTTCGTGTTGGCCGTAACCTGTACGTTGCGCCCACCAATAACCCACATGCCAATGCGGCCGGCGGGGATCGTTTGTACGTTGCCATAGAAATTGCTGTCGTTTTCGTGGCGATCGCCGCTCTTGACCTCGACACGAGTCGCCAGCGTGGAGCCGTCCGCCTGATGCTGGCCGCGCACTTCCACATAAGCACCTACCTGTGCAGTGCCCTCGCGCTCATTAATCACCGTGCTGGTCGTGACTTGCACTGTGTGTCCTGCAACCGTCCAGGTGCCGATGCGGCCCGGCGGCATGACCTCCACCGTTCCATAGATGTCATCTTCTGTTCCTGGCGTTGGGGTTTCCCCACCGGGGGAATCGGTCACCTCGATCTGTGTCGCCAGGTACGTGCCATCGGCCTGAGGAATACCATCTACCTTCACATACGCCCCTACCATGACCACGCCATGTTCCTCTTTGATTTGTGTGCCGGCGTTGACGACAACCGGCCGGTTGCCAATCGTCCAGGTGCCCAGCCGCCCCGCCGGCATGTACTGCACGGTGCCATAGAACTCCGTGCCCCCTTCATCGGCGTGAGTGATTGCCGGCGACATTAGAGATGTCCCGGCCAAAAGGATAGCGAGAACCAACCACCCCGTCCATTTGATCATCCGCATCATACGTTCCTCCTTATTCAAACAATTGCTGCTTGATTACAAGCAGTCATAGATACAACATACGCAGTTCGGGTACAGCACAATTTCTGGTCGGATGTGTAAATCCGAACGGACAGCCTTTCGCAAAGTTACTTCATGCGGACCTCCCCGTAAACAAGCTATTTCTACAGTAAGAACACGGCTCTCCCCCATGAAGAGTGAAAGCCCTAAGAGAGTGCCCCTCTCTGTTGTCCAGAGAGAGGCACTGGAGGAGAAGAAAAGTATGGCAAGTTATTTGACTTTGGCCTCCCTCTTTTTAATTATACCAGAAATACTGGACTGCCGGATTACATTGCGCTTAATCAGTCCTTACGAACGTGTTAAGCATTCAGGAGCTGGCGGAAAAAGCCGGGCAAAATGATTTTCGCCAGACTCCAGTCAAATTAGCCGGAGTCGTGGTTGCGTTGGCCCGGTTCGCCGTCATCCTCGCTGCCCCCGTGTTCGTTATCTTCCGGCGACGTCCTCGATTGGTCTTGCTGGCCGGATGGATGAGCCTGTTCGCCCCGATCGCTCGGCGACGCGGGCGTGTCCGGCGTCGGCATAACCGTCGGCACAGGGGCAAGGGGCGCCAGCGTGGGCAACGGAGCTGCCGGCGAAACCGGAGGCAACGTGATCGTCGGCGCGGGCGATGGGGTGGGTATGGGTTCCATCGTTGCCTCTGCTGCCGGCGTTGTCGTCGGCGGCACAACGGTTGGTGTGGGCGATGGAGTTGAAACTTCCTCCAAGAGCTTCTTCAAATCTTGCGGGTTTTGCCAAACGCGCATGGTGCGGTCCAATTGTGCCTGCACCGTGAGACCCACTTTGCGAAAGCGAACCGCGCTTTGTCCGTCGGGCGCATTTGCGACAGCCGACCGCAGGGCCACCGACTCATCTTGTAACAGAGCGACCGCATCACCCAGCAGAGGCACGGCCTCTTCGGGCGATGTTTGCGCAATCTGGTGCAGGGTGGCTTGCGTCTCACGCTGCATGTCTGCCATCACTTTGAGGGCGAGAGTCGCCTGACCTTGCGTCGCCAGGGGCTGGAACTCCTGCAGCCGGCGGCGGGCCAGGTTCAGGTGCATTTGGGCGCGAGCCTGCGGGCCGGTTGCGGCCGCCAAGCGGGCCTGTTCCAGCGTGACACGGAGCGGGTAGAAGACGCTGCCCGGCCGGCTTCCGCCAATCGCCGACGCCGCGCCGAAAAACAGGAGCACGACAACGGCAAAGCTGACGGCCCCGCGCAAGATTGGTGCAGAGAGCCACGGCATCGGTGGCAGGATGTTCGCGAGAAACCGCTTTTCCTCTCGCTCCCGTCGTCGATCCACCAGCGCACGCAGGGCCTGCACGTCATGGGCCTTGCGGGCGGGCGGCAGTGGGGGCGTTGGCGCGCGCATCACGGAAAGAGCTGCCTGCAACAGCGGGCGGAGTGCATCGGCCTGTTCCGGGTAGCGGCGCAAACAAGATTCCAAGTCGCCGGTCTGCCGCAACTCTTCCAAACAGGCATCCAAAATCATCTCCAGCTTCACGAGCTGTCCTCCCGGAGAATCTGGCGCAAATTGACCAGTGCGCGGTGTTGCAAAGCCTTTACCGCTCCTTCCGTCTTGTCGAGGATTTCTGCCACCTGTTTCGCACGCATCCCTTCTATGAAGCGGAGGATCACGACTTGCTGCTGGTCTACACTCAACTTCGAGATAGCCTGTTGCACTCGCTCGAAGCGATCGCCGAGCGTGACCCGTTCCAGCGGGCCGGGCCGTCTATCAACCTCCCGCCAGTTGATAGGCAGCGGCATACGACCAGGGCGATGTGCCCGGTGATAATCCATGGCCAGGTTGAAAGCGATTCGGTAGATCCAGGCTGAAAAAGCGGGAACAGGGCGGCGTTGGCCAAAGGAGAATGTCTTGATCTTCTCCAGCAACCGCACAAAAACCTCCATCGTCAGGTCCTCGGCCACCCCTTGATTGCCCACACGATACAAAAGATAATGATACAACTTATCGGAATACAATTGGTAGAGTGTGCCAAATGCTGCCGAGTCATAAACCTTTGCTGCCTGAACCAACCGAACCATCTCGGCGTCACTACAGACATCTTGCATATTGTTGTCTATCCTTATAAGGACGAACGGTCTGGCAAAGAAAACGATACGTTCTCTTCAGTACTACTATCCTACCAGAGAAAAGGGGGAAAGAGATTACGAAGGAGTTAAGAACAAGCTACATCTAGTTTACGACGCGAACCAATTTCGCCTGGGGGGTAGGGGCGAGGCATTCCCGCAGACCCATGAGGAGGGCAAATCCCCTTAGCGTGCCCTAGAGAGTAAGGAAGAACGCTGCCAAGGGGAATGCCTCGCCCCTACAGTCGCCTGGGCTTTCAGTTGCCAAATTAGCCTTGGACGAGTATAATAAATATGGGTGAAAATCTATCCTGCAAGTTCTTAAGGGGTTTTCGTATGGCCAGTACGCCAAAAAGAACACGGTCGCCTCAAGAAAGTCTGAACATTCTCGGAGAACTTTTCCGTCAGGGCCAATTGGTTTGGCGGCTCTTGTTAGACCGAAGAGTGCCACGGGTACTCAAGTTGATCCCGTTGGCAACCTTCGTATATTTTCTCATGCCTGTCGACCTGCTCCCCGATGTTTTTCTAGGGCTAGGCCAACTCGACGACCTCGCCATTATCCTCTTTGGCCTGAGCGTATTCTTGCGGTTATGTCCGCCGGGAATCGTCCAGCAATATCGTGATCACTGGGGAAGCGCGCGTACGGAACCACCCAAAGAAGAGGCTTCCGGGAAGCACACCGGAGAAATCATAGATGCCACGTACAAGGTGGTAGAGAATGTCCGGCCGGAGCAAGAACAGTTATGAGCGAAGACACAACACGTGGCGTGAGCGAAGTGGCCAGCTTGCTGGGAATCTCGCCGACTACAGTTCGTCGTTGGTCAACGTTGTATGCTGCTTATCTATCTCCAGAAGCCAGCCAACCCGATTTTCGTACGGAAGGAGAGCAGCCTGCCCGGCGGCGGTACTCTGTAGATGATGTGAAAACGTTGACCGAAATCCGCGACATGCGCTCGGCGGGGACGGCACAAGAGGAGATCATCGAGCGACTTCAAAAGCAGCTATTGCCCGCGGCCGTCTCGGCGAAAATGTCTGTGCTAACCGAGGAGCAAGAACGAGCCATATCTTCGTCCGCAGCAAGCATTCTGGCGGAGGCTCTCCGCTCTCTCCAGGAAAACCAACAGGCCTTGTTGAGCAGTCTACAATCGAATCGCAACTTGCTGGGGATTGTCATACAAGACAATTTCAACCTGAAATCCGAGAACGAGAAGTTGCGCGAACGATTGCGTACCGTGGAAAGAGATTTGACCGAACTAAAGGAAACTGACTGGAACCATAGGCTGTCTCTCGAAGAAAGATTGACACAGGTTGAGCAAACAAGGGACGGAACAAATTTCCTTTCACGACTTCTGAAGAGGATATGGTGACACATCAGATTCGATTACCGGATTTGCTCCTCATTCGGAGACTACAGACGGTGGGTCTGCAATTGGATTTGTACGGTTCGGTGCTATCCCCCACTTCCCCGCTGATGGCTGCGCTGCGAGGCATGCTGTTGCCCGGATATGGGAACCGCATCGCCACCACAGTTGTAGACGACCATGCCGGCGAACATTATCTGCACGGATTCGTCCAGGCACGGGACCGTACCGGCGTCCCCGAGCAAGACATTACCTTTGTAGCGCCCCGTCTATCCAGCGGCAATGGCGTAATCTGGACGTGGCAACGGCTCCTCAACCAAATCTGTGCCCTTGGCAGAGAGCGTGGCATCCAACGAATATTCGTGCAAATTGGAGAGGAGCAATCAGCCGAGATTGAAGTATTCCGTCAGTCGGGGTTTAGTATTTACGCAAAAGACCAGGTTTTCCATTTGCAAAATGCCAACGCACTGCCGCAATCAACCATCGCAGCGACCAACTTACAATGGCGCGAAATGCGCCCTCCTGATCTGTGGGAACTGCAAAAACTGAATAGCCTCATAACGCCGGCCATTGTGCAACATGCCGAGGGAACGCTTGCCAACACAACCAACCAAGATCGTCAGGAAACCTTGGCCGCCTCAACCGCATCGAACGTTGTCTTGGTATCCGACAACCAGGAAATCCTGGGCCACTTGTCCTTGCGCCAAGGGCGGCGCGGGGATTGGTTAAAGATCATCATGCATCCGAATGTGTGTGGTCAAGCAGATATCGTACTTCCCCAGGGGATTGCCGCACTGGGGACCATCCGCCCCGCACAACCCTTGTACTGCGCTGTACGAGAATACGAGGGCTATGTGGCCAGCGCGTTGGAACGCCTGGGATTTCAGCCACTCGTTTCCCGAGCACTCATGGTCAGGTCAATGACCGTACCGATTCGCGAACCACGGCGTGTGCTGGTGCCCCACCTGGAGCGACAAGCCGAGCAGATTCCCACGGCAAGTACATCATCCGGACAATAGAAGGTATAGCGCCGGAATGGGGATTCCGGCGCTACGGTTAGACGTAGCCCTGGAATCCCTATTCCAAGGCGGGACTGGAGAGAACGAAGAATATGCAAGAAGAGATCATTGATGATATTGAGCTTCTGCTCAATGTTTTGCCGGCTGAGATTCGTATTGCACTGGACGCAGCCAATCGAAAGGAGGAATTGCTCGAGGTTGTATTGGATTTGGGGCGCTTGCCCGAAGCCCGCTTCTCTACAACAGAGGCCATACTGAGCCAGCGAGAAATTACGCACGAGGAACTGGAGTTTGTTGCCTCCCGAATCGGAGAATTCGGCGAAGACAACCGCGCCGGCATTGAGCGCACCCTGCACCGCATCTCGGCCATACGCAATCGCAAAGGGCACATCGTAGGCCTCACTTGCCGCATTGGCCGCGCTGTTTATGGCACAGTGGACATCATCCGGGACATCGTGGAATCAGGCAAGAACATCCTCCTGCTGGGGCGTCCTGGCGTTGGCAAGACAACGATGCTGCGAGAGGTGGCCCGCATCTTGGCCGATAACAAACGAGTCATCGTTGTGGACACTTCCAACGAAATCGCCGGGGACGGCGACATTCCACATCCTGCTATTGGCAAGGCCCGTCGTATGCAAGTTCCCACACCTTCCTTGCAACACGAAGTCATGATCGAGGCAGTAGAAAACCACATGCCGGAGGTAATCATCATTGACGAAATCGGACGTCAATTGGAAGCCGAGGCCGCCCGTACGATTGCCGAACGGGGCGTACAGCTGATCGGTACTGCACACGGGAACACGCTGGATAACCTGATGATGAATCCAACATTGTGCGACCTGGTGGGCGGCATCCAAGCTGTGACGCTTAGTGATGAAGAAGCGCGACGTCGTCACACGCAGAAGTCGGTGCTGGAGCGTAAGGCCCCTCCTACGTTCGATGTCGTCGTAGAAATTCAGGACTGGCAACGGCTGGCCATACGCCACGACGTTGCCGAAGCCGTAGATGCCATCTTGCGGACACGCTCCCTACCAGCCGAAATTCGCCATCGAGACGAGGATGGTGAAATCCATCGAGAAGAAGCGGTAATACAAACTCTTGCCGACAGGAATGGCGTTGCCACAACGCAAACTGCGACCCCATGGGAAGACACCCCGCCCGCCCGCCCCGCCCGCCCTGTACGCATTTTTCCTTACGGCATCAGCCAGAATCGCCTGAGGCAGGCTGCGCGCGGCCTGCAATTGCCGATCATTCTTGTGCCAGATATGGGCGAAGCCGAGGCAGTAATCACGTTGCGCAGCTACTATCGCCGGCGGCCGCGGGTGGTGACCAGCGCGGAACAGAGGGGGCTTCCCGTCTACGTTCTGCGCTCCAACACGGTCCCGCAGATGGAACGGGGGCTGCTCGACATCTACGGAATCGAGCATGGCGAATTAGATGACCCACACACGCGCGCCATCCAGGAAACACAAACGGCGATCGAGCGAATCATTTCGGGCGGAGCATCTTCGGTGGAACTGTCCCCCCAGAATGCCTACACCAGACGACTACAGCATCAACTGGCGCGAGAATCCGATCTCCTTTCGCGCAGTCGAGGCAAAGAACCGCGTCGTCGTGTTCGCATTTACGCAAACAATACGCTGGTTTGATGATGAAGGGACGGTTTATCACGCTGGAGGGACCTGAGGGGGGAGGCAAGACGTCGCAAACCCGTCTGCTCTTCGAACAGCTGCGCAAGGAGGGATTTGACGTCTTGCTCGTGCGAGAACCGGGGGGAACGCCGATTGGCGACCAGATCCGCGCAGTGTTACACGATCACGCCAACGTGGGTATGTTGCCCAACACCGAACTGCTCCTCTTCTCGGCGTCTCGCGGGCAACTGGTCGGCGAAGTCATACGACCAGCTCTGGAGCGCGGCGCAATCGTTCTTTGTGACCGCTACGCGGACTCGACATACGCCTATCAAGGCTACGGCCTGGGCCTGAACGTGAACGCCCTGCGGGTAATCACCTCATTTGCCACCGGGGGACTGCTTCCAGACCTTACATTCTGCCTCGATTTGCCCGTAGAAGAAGGTCTTCGCCGCAAGCGCATGGCCTACGAAAGCGGCGCGAGTGAGTGGAACCGCATTGATGCCCGTGACCTCGCTTTCCACAAGCGCGTTCACGCAGGTTATCGCGAATTGGTGAAGCGGGAACCGGCGCGATGGGTTGTGGTAGATGCCATGCAGCCCTTCGAAAACGTAGCCGGCGAAATTCGCCAGCATGTAGATCAGCTTTTAGCAAACATGACATGAAAGGATAGAGACATGGCTCAAGCCAAACAAGGAGATACCGTAAAGGTTCACTACACAGGAAAATTGGACGACGGTACAGTTTTTGACACATCAGACAATCGAGACCCGCTGCAATTCACCGTTGGGGAAGGGCAGGTAATTCCAGGGTTTGAAGAAGCTGTCATCGGCATGAACGTAGATGAAACGAAAAGTGCGAGATTTCCCATAGAGGAGGCCTATGGCCCGCGTCGTGAAGACTTGGTGCTGGTCGTCAACAAGGAACAGTTTCCGCCCGACACCGCCCCACAGGTCGGGCAACAAGTGCGACTGCGCCGGGCGAACGACGAATCCGTTACCGTCGTTGTCACGGACGTTTCTGAAGAGGGTGTGACTCTAGACGCCAACCACCCCCTGGCCGGAGAGGCGCTCACGTTTGACGTCAAACTCGTTGAAATTGCCTAGCAGGCTGTCGGAGAGGTCTGTTTTCTTCTTGTTAGGACACAGATTCTCACAGAGAAACACAGATGTTCAGGCCAAGTTATCGAAAAATCTGTGTTTATCCTGCAAATCTGTGTCCCATGATTCTCTCTCCGACAAACTGCTAGCCGGCCATGTTGCCCAAATCATCGCCTCCGGCCAGCTCGGGTATAGCCGCTTCGATATCTTCCGGACTCTCACCAGATTCGAGGCGACTGACTACCTCGTCGAACTCAGGACCCAGTTCCTCGCCCATTTCGTCGCCCATCTTGCGCATGAAACGGGCCAGACTGCGGGGATCATTCTCGTCCAGGTCGCCAAACTGGCTCGGATCGGCCAAACTATCCAGCCGACTCTCTTCTGAGCGTACGACAGCCACGCGAGATACGAGCCGCGCTACGTTTTCGCTGCCACAGGTTGAACACCTTGGCGTGACTACTTGCGAAAAACTTCGAAAGAAGACAGTCAGACGATGGTGGCAATCTTGACAACCGTATTCGTAAATTGGCATAGTTTTCTCAACTCCTGTTTTGAAAATAGAATTGGTCAGGCGGCCGTTGGTTGCGCGTATTGCGTACTGCGTGTTGCGTGCCGCTCGCCCATTGAAAATTGACATTTGATCATTGACCATTGCGCCCTGCCTTTTTCATCCTTGGTGGCGCGCGGCGCGCTCATGGTCACTGATATGAAAAACAGTGTCATCGTCAGACCGGCACGGTTCCAGAAGGCGCACCGGGCTGCCCGGTCAATTATACTACAAGCAGTCTTGAAACGCAAAGTGCTGGTCGGCAAATGCGCCATTCCAGACGCAGTGCCGGCCTGATCGAGGAGTCAGTACCATGCACGATGTTGCACACCACAAGGAAAAGACAGCCACCAACCTTTACTATCGCCGACCGTCGCCCTTGCTCATTGTGATCTCCGGCCCGTCGGGGGTCGGCAAAGATGTCACCCTGAAGCGCATGAAGGAGCGGAACTTGCCGTTTCACTTCGTGGTCACGACGACCACCCGCCCGCAACGACCAGGCGAGATTCACGGCAAAGATTATTTCTTCATATCGGTGACTGAGTTTGCCGAAATGATGGATAAGGGCGAACTGCTGGAGCATGCCATTGTTTATGGAGATTACAAAGGCATTCCCAAGCAACAGGTGCGGGACGCCCTTGCCAGCGGAAAAGACGTAATCATGCGCATTGATGTGCAGGGAGCGGCCACCATTCGCCAACTCTGTCCGGAGGGGGTCTTTATTTTCCTGATGGCGGCCAACGAGGAAGAGCTGATCAATCGTTTGCGCGAGCGCAAGACAGAAACAACAGAAGGCCTCAAAATGCGTATTGCCACGGCACGCGAAGAGGTCAAACGAATCGGTGAGTTCGATTATGTGGTGCTCAATCGCGACGGCGAATTGGACGGCGCAGTAGATACGATTGCCTCCATCATCACGGCGGAAAAATGCCGCGTAAACCAACGGCATATCACGTTGTAGAATGAGTAGAATGAACGATTATCCTGGAACACCGGACCCGAAACTTGAGCCGGCGGAGGTCGCGCCCGCTGCTGGCACCGTGCCGCTGCCCTTGAGCCGGCCCCGCTTCACCCAAATCCTCTTGGCCATCAACGTCGTCGTTTGGCTGGTCGTGACCGCCAACGGCGGCAGCACAAACACGGAGACGCTGATCCGCTTTGGAGCCAAGGTCAACGACCTGATTGTACAGGGCCAGTACTGGCGATTGCTCACCTCCATCTTTCTCCATGCCGGTATTGCCCACCTGGGATTCAACATGTATGCGCTCTACGTGCTGGGCCAGGAAGTGGAACGGGTGTACGGTTACAAAAGGTTCCTGGTACTCTATTTCGTTGCCGGCCTCTTTGGCAGCGTGCTGAGCTTTGACTTCGGCGCACGCATTTCCGTCGGTGCCTCCGGGGCGATATTCGGTTTGGCCGCCGCTTTGATGACCTTTTTTGCCCGCCACCGCGAAACGTTTGGCCGTCGTGGCCGGCAGCAATTCATGAACATTGCGTTCATTATCGCCATCAACCTTTTCATCGGCTTCTCCTTGCCCGGCATTGACAATCTTGGCCATCTCGGCGGGCTGGCTGCGGGTTTGTTCCTCGGCTGGTACTTTGCCCCCAATTACCGGGCCGACTGGGATTGGACGGCGAACAGTCCGGTGCTGCGTGACCAGAACAGCCTTGCCCGGCAGTGGCTTGTTGTGGTCGTGGCCACCGGCGTACTGGTGGCCGGCACGGCCTTTGGCGTGGCTCGCCGCCAGACGGCGGCCTCCACGTACCTGCAGGCCGGCCAGACGTTCATCGAGCAAGAAAACTATGCGGAAGCGACCAGGGCACTCGTCACCGCTGCCCAAAAGGACCCCCAATCTGCGCCAACACACTTTCTATTGGGGTATGCCTACAGCCAACTGAAAGAGTACGACCAGGCCCTGGCCGCTTATCAGGAAACTGTTCGTCTGGAACCACAAATGGCCGAAGCCCACTGGAACCTGGGATTGACCTACCTGTCTTTGGGAGAGCAAAATGAGGCGCGCAAAGAGTTCGAAGCCTACCTCGCGCTCGACATCTCCGACCAAGACGCCGCACAAGCGCGCGCAATTCTGCGCAAGATCGGCCCATGAAGGGCAATATTCGTGTCGCGTTACTGCTCAGGTAGGGTCCGTGCCGGATTAAAATCGGCACTGGGTTGCCCCGCCAAGCCGCTAAAAGCGGCTGAATTTCCACCGGGCAGTCACGGCAAGGTAGCCTGCCTGAGTGGTAACCATGTCGCCATTTCATCACGGACCGCGTCGCATATTGGTCACGCTCATGCCGGCGGTACACAGCGCCGAGTGTGCCGCCCCTGAGCCATAGCGGCGAGAGGAGTGCTCAAATGAACACACCAACCTATACCCGTATTCGTCATTCCCCCATTGCCGGTCAATGGTACCCGGGGAACACGAGCGACCTGGCCCATGCCGTGGACAATATGCTCGCCGGCGCGCATGAAAGCGAACTGTCCGGCGATCTGATCGGCCTCATCGTGCCCCACGCCGGCTACCCCTACTCCGGCCCGACCGCAGCGCACGCCTACCGGCTGCTCCGTGGCCGCTCCATCCGGCGAGTCGTCCTGCTTGGCCCGTCGCACTACGCTTACGTCGGGGATTACGCCAGCCCCTCCGAAGAAGCCTACGAGACCCCCTTGGGACTGGTCCCGCTGGATGAATCGTTCATCACCCGCCTGGCAGAAAACGTACCGCTGAACCGCACACGCGACGATGTGGAACACTCGCTCGAGATCCAGTTACCCTTCCTACAGCGCGTGTTGGGCGACTTCCACCTGGTACCGATCATGCTGAGTACAGACAGCCTGCCCCCCTGCGAAAGGCTGGCCGGTGCCCTGGCCGAACTGATCGCCGATGACCGATACACACTGCTTGTGGCCAGCAGCGACCAGCATCACCAGCACGACTACCGTGTCGTGGAAGAACGTGACGCCGTGGTCCGCGAGGCGCTGGCCACCTTCGACCTGCCGCGCATCTCCGACGTACTCATGCGGCCGGAAACAACCGTCTGTGGGCGCATGCCCATCATCACCCTGCTCATGACTGCGCAAAAACTGGGGGCAAATCACGTGGAAATCCTGGCATACACGCACTCCGGAAAGGTGACCGGACAATTGGTCCCCGGAACGTACACCGTCGGCTATCTGGCTGCAGCAGTCTGCCGGCAAGGATGATGACCGCAGGCACAGACAGCAGCGCACTCCCTCCGGCCGGCGCGGCCTTCGCGCGCGTTGCCGTGGACATGACCTCCCGCCAAAAAGTGGGCCTATTTTTGCTGCCCGATGACGATGGCGGAGCGGCCACTCTCCACCTGGACCGCACGTTCCATTACCGCATCCCACCGAAACTCGTGGATCAGGTCAGGCTGGGACACCTGGTGTGGGTCTCTTTTGGCCGCAGCCGGCGGCAAGGAATTATCGTCGGATTCGATATCCAAGCGGCCGTAAGCCACACAAAGGACTTATCCGAGATCGCGGCGCCCGACCCAGTTCTGCAGCCTCACCAAATCAAGCTGGCCTATTGGCTGAGTCGTACATACCTGGCCCCCCTTTTTGACTGCCTTTCCTTGATGTTGCCACCCGGCATCTTGCAGCACACCTACGAAGTTGTAGCCGTGGCCCCGGATACGGAAATTCCGGCCACCCTGCCGCCCGAACCACGTGCACTGCTCGAATGGCTGCAAGAGCGCGGGGAAGCAACCACGGCCGAGGTCGAGGAGCAGGTTGGATCAAAAGCGCGTGCCCACCCCTACCTGCGGCAACTCACCCGCCGGGGGCTTGTCCGCCGCGAAACGCGGGACCGCCCGCCGCGCGCCCGCCCCAAACAGGTAACCTTCGTGCGACTGCTTTCCGATGTTGCCACCCAGGACCGGGCACGACTACAACTGGGACACGATTCCCCGCAGGCCAACGCTCTCCTGGCCCTGGCGAACAGTCCTGATCCCCTTCCGACGGAAGAAGTCCTCTGTGCGCAGGCCGGCTGCACTCCCCAGACAATTCGCACCATGGCCAAGAAGGGCTGGGTGGCGCGCATACCCGCGCGAACGGTTGTCGAACCGCTCGTCTCCGCCGGCCGGTTGCGCGAAGCCGAAGACCAGTCGGTGCGTGCACCGCGTCGTGCGGCCATTTTGCGTGCCCTGCGTGAGAACCCCGGCCCGCTCCTCCTGCAAGAACTGGCCGAGACCGCCGGCGCAACGCCGGCCACACTCAAACCCCTGGAAGAACAGGGCCTGATTGTCCGTCGTCGTGATCCCGCTGTCGTCTACCTGGCCTTGCCCCCTGCGGAGGTGATGGGCCATGTGTACGCGCTCCGGGGAAGCGTCAAACAGCAAGCGATCCTCGACTATCTGCAGCAGACCGGTCATCCCATTCCGCGGCCAAACTTGTTGAAGGCCACCGGCGCTGCCCGCGCCCACGTGCAGGATTTGCAATCCCACAACCTGGTCGAACTGGAAACACGCGAGGTTTGGCGAGACCCGCTGGCCGGGCTGGACGCGGCTTTGGCGACGCCGCCGCAATTGACCGCGGACCAACAGCGGGCGTGGCAGGAAATCCGGCCCCGCCTTTCCAGCGACGCTTCTCCACGGGTCATTCTGGTGCATGGCGTAACGGGCAGCGGCAAGACCGAACTCTATCTGCGCGCGGTCGCCGAGGTGATCCGGCAGGGGCGGCAGGCCATCGTCCTCGTACCCGAGATTGCGCTCACGCCGCAAACGATTCAGCGTTTTGCGGCCCGTTTTCCTGATAGGCTGACGGTGATCCACTCCCAACTTTCCCTTGGCGAACGGTACGACTCTTGGCAGCGGATTCGGCGTGGCGAGATTGACTTGGTGATCGGCTCCCGCTCGGCGTTATTCGCCCCCCTGCCGCACCTGGGACTGGTCGTGTTGGACGAAGCCCACGAGTGGACCTACAAGCAGGAAGGTTCCGGCATCCAGCAGACGCCGCATTACCACAGCAGAGACGTGGCCCAGGAGATGGCACTCCTGACCGGCGCCACCGTAATCCTGGGCAGCGCCACACCCGACATGGAGAGTGCCTACCGCGCCCGTCGCGGCGACTACGTGTACCTGCGTCTGGCGCAGCGCATCATGAGTGGCAGCCGCTCGCCGGCGGGCGACGACCACGGACAAGCCAAGTCACACGCTCAAGCCGAAACCCGTCCTCTTCCCCCCGTGCAGGTGGTAGACTTGCGCCAGGAACTCCGCGCCGGAAACACCAGCATCTTCAGCCGTGCCTTACAGGAAAGCATGGAAACAGCGCTGGCGGCCGGCGAACAGGTGATCCTGTTTCTGAATCGTCGTGGGTCGGCCAGCTTTGTCCTTTGCCGCGACTGCGGGTACGTCATGCGCTGTCCACGCTGCGACGTGACCCTCTCCTACCACGATGACCAGCGTCAAATGACCTGCCACCATTGCAATACCCGCGTCGCCGTTCCCACGGTGTGCCCTGAATGTTGGAGCCGGCGCATCAAATTCTTTGGGCTGGGCACGCAGAAATTGGAGGCCGCCGTGCAAGAGCGTTTTCCCGAGGCGCGCACCTTGCGCTGGGATCGCGACACCACCGGCTCAAAGGGGGCACACGGGGCGTTGTTGCGGGCGTTCTCGGCGGGCGAAGCAAACGTGCTGATCGGCACGCAGATGGTCGCCAAGGGGCTGGACTTGCCGATGGTCACCCTCGTGGGCGTCATCAGCGCCGACACTGCCCTCCATCTGCCCGATTTTCGTGCGGCGGAGCGGACCTTTCAATTGCTGACCCAGGTGGCCGGGCGGGCCGGGCGGGGCGTTCTTGGCGGAAAAGTGATCGTCCAGAGCTATTCGCCACAGCATTATGCCGTCCAGACCGCCAGCCGGCACGACTTCGACGCTTTCTACCGCTACGAAAGCAGCTTTCGACGGGAACAAGGCTACCCGCCATTTGGCCGCCTCGTCAAGCTTCTCTACCTGCACCGCCAGGCAGAGAAATGCCAGCAGGAGGCCCAACGAATGGGCCGGCTGCTGCAATTGCGCATCCAGCAAAAAGGGCTTGCCGGTATCCGCCTGATTGGGCCGGCACCCTGCTATCTTGCCCGGCTGCGAGGCTACTACCGCTGGCAAATTGTCGTCCGCACGGCAGATCCCTACCCCTTGCTCACCTCCGTTTCCTACCCCATCGGCTGGCGCATAGATGTCGACCCCGTGAGCCTCTTGTAGCGCCGGACGCACAATGTTTTCCACCCCCGGTCGAATTCCGACCGAATTGTATACACTACCGCTCCACCGGGCGTGCGTCATATTTTTGCGCGGCAACTCTCTCGAATGAACCACGAAGACACGAAGGCACAAAGAACAACCAGGTTAAATGTTTCGACG
>CAZFFM010000017.1:0-23772 GCA_964517425.1 uncultured Ardenticatenales bacterium
GGGGGGGGGGGGGGGGAGCAGAAGCCTACCGGCACGTCCGTTCTGTTCCCGCACCGCGAGGCGCAAACCGGCCACCGCGCCGTAGCCGGTATCCCGATCCGCCCCCTCGAACCGCGCAATCAGACCGATCTTCACCACCGGTGGCGTAGCCGCCCGGCAACCACCCAGCATTGCCCAAAGGGCCACGCAGAGCAGGAACTTGCCGTACCTCATCGAAAGTGCCTGGATAGCTCCGAGGCATAGCCACTGCCAATGCGGTCAACGTTCTCGTCCAGCCAATCCGCCAGGTGAGTGTGTCCGGTCGGTGGCGACTCGGAGATCAGCAGGTCGGCCACCAAACCATCCACTTCATCCTGCGTCAGGATCACGTCGCCGACCAGATACCCGACAAGCCGGGAAAGGAGCAGGGCCACGCTCGGGCTCACGTGTACGATTCTGGCCTTGCTGCCGACCTTCTCTGCAATCAGCCGGACCATTTCGTCGAACGTGAAGATGTCCGGACCTACGGCGTCCAGGGTAACGTTTTCTTCACGCTGCGCCACGTCCACCACAAGCTGGGCCATATCTTCCACGTAAATGGGTTGCAGCCGGTAATCGCCCGAGCCCGGGGTGGCAAATATCGGAAAATGTCGCAGAAGCCAGGCCATATTGTTGACGAGGATGTCTTCGATTCCGAATATCACCGTCGGACGGACAATGGCATAGGAAAGGCCCGATTCGGCGAGCGCCTGCTCCAATTGCGCCTTGCCGCTGAAGTAGGGCAAGGGCGAATCGAGGGAAGGATTCGTAATGCTCACGTGGATGAACCGCCCGACGCCAGCGGCAGAGGCCGCTTCGATGAGCGTTTTCGTGTTTTGGACAGCGCGTTCAAAGGTCACCGGGCCATGGGAAAAGCGCACCCAATACGTGTTATAAAGTGTCGAGACCCCGCGCAGGCTCTCCCGCAATTCGTCCGGTTTGTCGAAGTTGAAGGGGAGGGCCGCCACACGGTCCTCGCCGAATGGATTGGGCCGGCCCGGGTGGCCGGTCAACGTCTTCACTTTTCTGCCCTGCGCGAGCAACCGCCGCGCAATATACTTCCCTGTGTAGCCAAACGCGCCGGTCACCACATCAAACTCTACATCCTGCATAGCGTCTCCTCCGGTTTCCATTCTATAGACGTTCAGATAATGTTTTGGACTTCCGGTTGCCGTGACGGGCTGAAGCCGTCACTGGCTGGCAGCACGAAAAAGTCGCTCAAGCGACTACTCAGCGCGAATTCAGCCGCTTCCAGCGGCTTGCCGAGACAGCCCAGTGCCGATTTCAATCCGGCACGGCCAGACGGCACAGACCTCCGCGTCAAAATCATTATCTGAAGACCTATAGGTCCTTTCGCAAAAACTTACTCGACGAACTCGTCCTGTTTACTTCAAAACCACCGGCAGATACAGACGAAACTTCCAGTAGGCCGGATTGCTCGCCCGCGTTTGCAAGGCCCACGTGCGCAATTCATCGGCCACGGTGCGCCGGGTAGGCTCGTTCGTTGTATTCATGGCTGAGCCTGTGTTGTGTATGAAATCGTATATCGTGTCGCGGATGTGATCCCCTTCGGCGGTCAACGATATGGGCCGGTAGAGCGTGTGGCCGCTCTGCAAGGCATAGGCATACAAAGCCTGGTAGACCTGAATTGTGCCGCTGTACGTGCGGTCACTTTCAGGAAATGTCGTGGACGGGCCAAATTCTGCTTTGTGATCGTCCCACCGGCAGGGATAGAGGGGATCGTCGAAGCGGATGCCGGGGGTGTAGACGTGCGCCGCGAAGGGGAGGCCGAGCGAATCGGTCGCCGAGATGCACTCCTGGTGTGACCAATGGTCGCCGAGGCTGTGCAGGTAAATGCCGATAGCTTTCAGGCTGCCCGGCTGAATGCTTCCGGTGTCGATGCGCACGGTCTCCGTGACGAAACAAGCCGTGGAGGCGTAGATGTTCCCCATTTGCTTTGCGCTGTAAATAGGCGGCCACGCGGACGTGACCGTGCTGCTATAACCAAAGGTGACCACACCCGTCAAGACGTCCGTCGTGCCGAAGGCCCAATCGTGGATCGCGCCGAGCTCGTCCGGCCGGTTGTGCGGTTCGTGGAAAAAGACGCCGTACGGGCCGAAACGGGACGTAAACTCTTCGATTGTGTTGCCGTTTTCGGTCATGACGTCTGTGGAGCCAATCGTCACCGTGGGCGCGGTCGTGGCCGGCGAGGGACAGTTCGTGCTGGGCATCACGCTGCTGATCGACGGCGCGACCGGGTACTTTGCGGGGTCGGCATCGAACCGGTAGACGGCGTTGGCGCCGGGCAACTTGCCGGAATCGGTGCCCTGCGAGTAGGCCTGGATCGTCGCCGCGTCGGTCACCGAAAAGCCGGCGGCAATGGCCAGCGCGCCGACCAGGTCGAAGTGGATGCTGCTCACCCCCGGCGTGTAGGTCGTACGCGAAGCGATCGGCGTCGTGTCGAGGGGATCAAAATAGTCCAGCGGCTTCAATTCTGTGCCCTCCTCCGCCCACCCGCTGACCAGCGAAGCGGTCTTCATCAGCGTGAAGAGGAGCAGCAGGCCCAGACAAGCGCTGAACGTCACGGCCAGCCACCTACGGCGATTGTATGTCACGATACATTCCTTTCATCCTGAACAGACTTCCGAAGTCTCCGAAATACCGATTCTTTAGATTGCGGGTTATACAACTCAGGCTACCTTGCCGTGACGGGCTAAAGCCGTCACTGGCCATGCAAGAAAGTCGCTGAAGCGACTGCCCCGCGCGAATTCAGCCGCTTTTAGCGGCTTGGCGGGACAGCCCAGTGCCGATTTCCAATCCGGCACGGACCCTACCTGAGTAGCAACGACTGCGGACGTCTCCCCGCTTTCTTGAGAAGACACCTTTCACAGATCAAAGAGCAAACAATCTGTGTAATCCGTGTAATCTGTGGTTCACTATGTTTACCATCCCCAGGAGAGAGACTTCCCCTACTTCAATACGACAGGGACAAAAATGCGGCGGTTCGGTCTTCGTTTTGATATGGCCGCGGCAGAAATCTGGTCGGCGAGGGCACGACGTTCCGCAGGGTGGTCAAAGTCCCAGCCGTGGACGAACAGGTAGAGCGTGTCGCTCAAGGTCATCGTGCCGGAGATGGGCGTGTCCAGGCTGATGGGGAAGTACGCTCCCTCCCGTTGCACACTGCGTGCGACCAACTCGCCGTACATGGCCTGGACGGCCTCATCGGTGCGCAGGGCGTCGGTGTAGGTGTAGAATTCGCGGCCGTGCACGTCGTCCGGGCCTGGGTTGGCCGGATTGTAATTGCAGGCCGGCACGCCGGCCAAGGTGTGCGTACCCCAGGGCAGGCCCAGCTTGTCCATCGCCTTGATGCACTCACGGTGCGAGTAAGAGTCGCCCAGGGAATGGATGTAGGTCGCGAAGGCTTCCAGCGAGCCGGCTTGCATAGCGGTGGTGATCACGGCGGTGCGCGTGTAGCGGCACTGGGACGAGAAAACGGTCGGCCCGCCCCAGGCGTACGCTTCGTAGGCGACCAGCCGGTCAGCCGTGCCCCAACCCCAATCGTGGAGCGCGCCGATCTCTTGCGCGTTTTGGTGCGGGAAGTGGAAGAAGGGCGAGTACGGCCCGAACCGTGAGGTGACGCAGTGATCGCGGTCTTGCATGTCGTCCCAGCGCGGCCAGGCGACCAGGGAATAGGACTGCCCACAGACTTGCGGGTCGGCAGGGTCAGGGGTGGGGTAGAACGCGCCACCGGTGCAGTTGGTGTACGAAATGGCGTCCCCCGGCCCAATTTGTTCCGAATCGACAAGCTGGCTCCAGACTTGCAGGGTAATACTGTCGCTGATGGAGAAGCCGGCAGCCAGGGCCAGCGCATAAGTCAGATCGTCATGGAGGGTGCTGATCTCTTCCCATTGATCGCCGGTCTCGCCGGTGTAGGGGTCGCGAAAGTGCAACGGCTCTTCGGCGAACGCCCAGACGAGCGTGGCAAAGGCCAGCGAAAACACGAGCGCTGCGACGGCAACGCGCCACCATTTTCGATTGGTCATCGTCTACGGCTCCCTTCATGTTGCGTGTTGCGTAGTGCGTGTTGCGTTGTCCTGCGCTTCCACGCCCCACGCAATATCTGACATCTGACGACTGGTCAAGCTATCCGTTGACTGGATTTTCCGGCCGCTCCACGTGGTACCCCGCCTGCTGCAAGGCCTCAACGATTTGCAACACGTGCCGCGGGCCACGCGTCTGGAGCACGAATTCGACGTCGGCCACCTGAAGCGGCAGATTCGTGAAGGCTCTGTGGTGCTGCACCTGCACGATGTTGGCGTTGGCTTCGCCGATGAGCCGCGTGATCTCGGCGAGCGCGCCCGGCACGTCGCGCAAGCCGACTCGCAGCCGCGCGAGCCGTCCGCTGCGCACCAATCCCCGCTGGATGATGGAGGAGAGGGCCATCATGTCAATGTTTCCGCCGGAGAGGATCAAGCCCACCTTTTTATCGGCAAAGTGCTGACGATACTTGAGCAAGGCGGCCAATCCGGCGGCGCCGGCCCCTTCCACCACCGACTTTTCCACTTCCAGCAGGAGCAGCACGGCCTCTTCGATGTCGGTCTCGCCGACCAGCAGGATTTCGTCGACCAGGCGGCGCACGATTTTGCGGGTGATCTGCCCCGGCTCCTTCACGGCGATGCCTTCGGCAATGGTCGAGGTGCCGCATTGAATCGGCTCGCCGGCCAGGGCCTGGCGCATGGAAGGGAACCGTTCGGTCTGCACGCCGACGATCTCGATCGAAGGCCGAACCCCTTTTGCAGCCACAGCGTTGCCGGCAATCAGGCCGCCGCCACCGATAGGCACGACCAGCACCTCCAGATCGGGGACAGCCTCCAGCATTTCGAGGGCAATGGTTCCCTGGCCGGCAATCACCTTTTCGTCGTCGTAGGGGTGAACGAGATAGAGACCGCGGTCCGCAGTCACTTGTTTGGCATAAGCCGCGGCCTCGTCGAAGTCATCCCCGTGGAGAATGACATCTGCCCCAAAGGCCCGCGTGTGCTCCACCTTGACGTTGGGTGTGTAGCGGGGCATGACGATGGTCGCCGGGACGCCGAGCCGTTGGGCGTGGTAGGCGACGGCCTGGGCGTGGTTGCCGGCCGACATGGTGATCACACCGGTCTGACGCTGCGCAGGCGTCAGGGAGAGCAGTTTGTATAGCGCGCCCCGTTCCTTGAAAGCCGCCGTAAATTGCAGGTTCTCGAACTTCAGATAGACCTCTGTGCCGGTGAGCCGCGACAGGGTAAGAGATCGGGTGCATGGCGTAACCTGCACCTGACCGCGAATGGCCTCCGCAGCAGCGCGGATGTCTCGCAAGGTAAGAGTCATCGTGCGGAATCCTCCCATTCCAGGCAGTTTTTCCACGCGCCCGTGCGCCGTCGCCGCTCCGCGCTCATTTCCATCCCACAAACGAATCATGTTCCTGCCAAACCGAACGATCTGATGACCAGGGAGCATACGGCGCATCGGTCAGGGCAGCGAGGGCCAGCAGCACCGTGTCGTAGTTTACGCGCCAGCCGGCAAAGTCACACCAGGCCTGTTCGCGGTCCGCTTTCACGGGCACATTGGCCTCGAGCAGCGCGTCGTAGGCATCATCAAATTCCTCGCGGGCGATACTGATAGGCTCTGCCGGAAAATGTGGGGCAGCATTGTAAGGAACCTGGAAAAAGTCGGCGATGCGGCGCAGGGCCAGAAACCCGGTGCGAATGCAGAGGGCCGCGTGAAAATCAAAGGGCACGTCAACGGCAGCCAGGATGAGCGCAGCGGTGTCCAACACAGCGCCGGCAGCGGTGACCCAGGAACGCCCCGGCTGTGGCGAGCGGAAGAAGACGAGGGGGGCCAACGAGGTGTGACTTTCCTCCAGCTCCGCAAACCAACTCTCCCAGGCAGCCCACTGTTCGTTCATGCGGTCGATCCATCCGACGCGGTGCGCCCGTTTGATCCACTCCACAGCCGAAGGAGGCGAGCCTGCGCGTCCGGCCAGCAAGGCCACGGCCGCCTCCCGCCGGGAGAAGGCCGCATACATCGTCGGCAGATAGGCAATCAGCAGCGCCATCAGACCCAGCCCGATCGTCGCCTCGGAGAAAGCGAGCACCATCTCAAACAAGTTGTTTGCCGGCGCAAAGCCCAGCGTAAGCAACGACGATCCGCTGAGCAGGAAAGCCTTCTCCCACGGACGCACGCCCAACGCCCAAAACATGGCCATATACCCGGCCAGAACGAAGCCCAGCCAGACGGCCGGCAGGGCCACGAGGCTCAACGGCGCGTACAGTGCCATCACCTTGTCCCGTTCTTCAAAGGAATCGGCCAGCCTCATACGCGGCCAGAAGAGGCCCCGCATGGCCCGGAACACAATGCGGGTCAGGAAAACATTTGCGCCGCGCGGCAAAACAAACGTGCGAACCGCGGAGATCAACGTGTAGATGACCAGGGCCGCACCCAGCAGAAACACGACCGTATTGGCCGCCGGCCAGAAATTCATCTGCGTTAGCCCCCAGAGGGCATGCGCGTCCACAGGAAATAGCCTGCGGCCAGCGCAATCTGTATACCCACTACGAACCAAAACTTCAGGCGAAAGCTGACCTTCGTCGTTTTGTGGCGAAAAACAGGCCGGCCGACGAGCGCGCCAAGGGTACCGCCGAAAAACGTGAGTGCGAGGAGTACGACTTCCGGTACTCGTGTTGCGCCGGTGCCGCTGATCGCTTTGTCATAGCCAAAAGCCAGAAACGTAATTACGGTAATCGCGATGATCCACGACCAAAGCGCGTCCACCCCGGAGAACACGCCCCCCACGACCGCCGCCAGGGCAATCGCCGTACCAAACGTTAGCAGGGAAAAGCGAACCTGGGCACTTCCACGAGACATTCCAAGCCTGGACAAGGCAGGACCAAAAAGGCGAGCCACAGATTGCATAGATTTCTTAGATTATCCTTCGTTTTTCAATCTGTGTCATCCGTGAAAGTAGCCCCTGACGGGGCAGTTGACAAAAGGACAGGGGACACAGATTCTCACAGGCTTCGCACACAGATTTTTTCTTTTCGACTTCCTTTTTTTCTATCCCTGTTTCTTTCATCCGTGAGTCCATCACTGCACAGCCAGAAACATAGACAACTTTTTGTCGATCTTGACACCCTAAGCGCCTAATGATCCCTCCTCGCCGGTCACGACCCCCAACGCAACAACGGGCGCGCCCCGCGAAACTCAGTCACGTTTCCTTCCGGTTTACGCAGCATGGGCAAGTACATGTCGAAAGGGCGTGCTGGCTCATAGTCCCCAAAATCAACCGTGATCGGGAGCTGGGAAACGACCCCGACCACCAACGTATTTTGCGTGCTGGAGAGGAAGCCGGGTGGATCATCCTCCACCAGCCGGTAGGTGCCGTTGACAAGGCTATCGAAATGGAATAGCCCATCCGAACCGGTCCAGTAGTCGGCCAGATTCTGCCCGCCACCATCTTGTAAGTGGATGTGCGCCCCGTGGAGCATAGCCTCGCCCTGGTCCAGAAACTGATTTTTATTGGCGTCGTTGTACACCACCCCGGAAATACGGCCCCCGCCAGGAGTCGGTGAGGGCGTCGGCCCCGAAAGCGCACCATACGACACGGTCAGCGACCCACCGCCTTGTACGGCCACCCCCCACAAGGAAGCAGTCGTCGAACTGAAGCCGTTCGGCGGGGCAAAGCGGAGCAAGTACGTACCGTCCCCCCGGCCCGGGAAACAGTACGGCTCGCTGCCGTCGGTGGTGTAGGAATCAAGAAGCTGGTAATTGAGGTCAAGAAGTTCGGCCAAGACGCCATTCAACAGGTCCTCCCCACCCCCACGCTGGCTATTCGCGTCCAGATCGTTAAAGGCCTCGACGCACACCTGGCTCGTGCCCGTGCCGGGGGTGTTGGTAGGCGTAGGCGTGGGGGTCTCTGTAGGCGTGGGCGTGGTCCCGGGTGAGGTCGTTGCCGTGGGCGTAGACGTTGAACCGTTAAAATTGACAAAAAAGTCGTTGCCGGCATACGTTCCCGCGCTAGGAGAAGTAAACTGAATCCAGTAGGGATGGAGCACATTCCCTCCGCTGGCAGAAGAAGCATGGCGGAAGGTGTAGTCAACCCACGATTCTGCGGGTAGGTAGATGTTGTAATAGACATAGTTTGACGTGTTCAACATGTTGAAGGACCCATCGGGCAACGTGGTCACCGTGCCCAACCAGGCCCCGATATTGCCGGCAGAATTGGAGCCGTAGAGCTGCACGGTACCGCCCTCCACCGGCTGGGGCGTATCACCCTCGTAAACGTGCCCCGAGAACGTGCGCACCACGCTGACTGGCGTGTTTGTTGCTGTCGGTGTGGGACTCGGCGCTTGCACGGTCACACTGCCCGATTGCTTGTTCAGCGGGTAGCCTTGGGAGACCCCCGGGCCGGTCACTTTGGTGAAGCCGCCGAAAGTGAGAAGCGTTGTGCCTGGCGACGTTTTTGCATTGAAGGTTATCGTAGCCACACGCAAGGTCGTTGTCGGGGGCGTTTGGCCAATCTTCAACGTGCAGGCTACGCGAACATTGCCCGAAGCAACCAACTGATAGGTTGTATCAAAATAGGAACCATTGCAGACAACAGACACCGCATCCATCAAGGAACTATCGAAAGTCACTTCAGCCTGCGCGGCATCTATCTCCTGGCCGGCGGGGTTCACCCAGACATCGGCAGTGAATCCAAGCTGTCCGGTGTTCACCGTCTGCGCGCCCGGCGAAAAATAGATCCCTACTGGTGAAGCAGAAGGAACTTTCGGCCCCTGCCCTTGCACTTGCACGGTTCCAGCGTTTAGCAGAATGTCTCCCCCCTGAAAGAAATTGCTGCGCAGCAGAGAAAAATCGGAAATGTCAATGAAACTGTCCTCATTGAAATCCGCCAGGGCGTCAAACCCCGGGTCCCCATTCGACGTAAAAAACGCGCTGCGCAAGAGAGAGAAGTCGGAGATGTCCACGAAATTATCGCCGCTGGCGTCTCCCTCGCGCAGGGTGTCCAGGTTGATCTGGTTGACGCCCGCATCGGCGAAGAAGTTGAGCCACAGGTTGCGCAGACTGTGGTCATTGCGCGCCGAGACGTCGTACGTGCCGGTGAGTACGCCGCCGACGGTAAAAGCACCGGAGGCGTCGGGCAACGCGTCGAATTTGTAAGCCGGGATCGAATCGCCCGGCAGGTGTACGCCAACGTGCAGGGTACGAGACCAGTTGGCCGCCGGTGGCGTGCCTCGCCCTTCGTAGGTGACTTGGCCACGAATGTAGGCCGGTCCGGACGACATCGGTGTGCGCGTCAGGGTGGGAGTGGGGGTTGGCGTGCTGGTCGGTGTGGCGGTGGCCGTTGCCGGCGGCACGCAGCGCACGGTGTCCGTGGGTGGCGACGTCCCCACCAGCCCAATTTGCACCGCGTCAAGTTGCACGCCTCCCTCACGCACCTGGAAGACAAACGTATGCGAATCGCTGGTCAGAGTGAACACTTGCTGCGGGTTGCCCCAGCCGTACGAGACCGGCTGCCAGGACCATTCGCTGCTCACAGGAATGTACCAGGTGTATTGGTCGAGATTGGTTGGCGCTTGTTCGGAGTCGGCCCACACGTAGAAGGAGTTGCTGACGTCACTAGGCGCGCGCACCCGGCCCCAGAGTTGGTAATTTCCGGCCGGCAGGTAGGCACCGAAGGTTGTGCGTCCCCCCGGCTGGCCCACCGAAGAATCCAGATAGTAGCAGGCCGAAACCGTATTATCGGCGACCGTTGCCACCGGCGTAAACAGGCTCCCCCCTTCCGCTTCACGTTGGAACCAGCCGGGGTACGGCGTTGTGCTGGGCGTTGGTGTTGCCCTGTTCAGCCCTTGCCGGTAGTGCATGAAATTCAGGCCGAAGGGGGTCATCTCGTGTGTCTGCCAATCAAAGAGAGCACCATTCCAGCCTTGGCCGGCGTCTTTATCGTAGGGGTGAGAATTGACGCTAAACCAGAGCCAGCGCTGCACCAGCCGGTAGTCATCGGCAGGATACCCCAGGGCAGGGTTTTTCGTGTACAACATGAAATTGAAGGTGTTCTTCATGTAAGCATTCACACGATCTACGGTAAACCCAAAGGGGTACTCCGGCGGATAGAGCACTCCATACTCCGTGATGACCAGCGGCTTGTTTTGTTGGCCGCGATCCCTCATCCACTGGCGATAGCGCATCACCTGGTCCATGAAAATAGCCAGGCTATCGTTGTCTGCGATCGCGTACTGCTGTGCCGCCCCTTCCTCCTCCGGGGAAATTCCCGGCGGGATTCCGATTCCGGCCGGCGCCCAGGAATGTCCCTCCTTGATGATGTGTACGTGCATGTTGAAAATGTCAACGGGCATGGTATCGCTGTATTGCTGCTGGTACGAATCCCATATCTTGGTCAGGTACAACATGCGCAACGGCGTACCCTCCACCACAGAGGCAATCGCTACCTGAGCTGTGGGGTCCTGCCCTTTGATGAAACCATAAACGTCGTGATAGATTGTTGCGTAGGCATCAGGTGTTCGGTTATTGCAATCTTCCCAGATGCAATCCGGCTCATTGCCCACCACCCAGACAGCGCCGGGGTTATTGGCAATCTTCTGGGCCAGGCTGGCCCAATCGGGGGGGTAAAGCGTGTCCTTCACAGAGATCACCTGCACATATTCCATCCCCCCCGGATGTAGGGGATTCAGGTTCGTGCTCCAATCGGCATACCAGCCTGCACCCAACTGCTCTACGGCAAAGTCGGAAAGATGCCCGTACCGCCCATCCACGCCCACACCGAAACGCCACTGCTCCGAGTAGGGGGCAATGGTCTGCGCCATCGGGTCTGCCTGGGCAACCCACAAATTGGCCGCCGCCAAAGCAAGCAACAAGACCAGAGGAACGACTATTCCCAAAGCCACCGGCAGATAGCGCATCTTTGTCTTTGCCTGGTTATTCATAGGTTTACCTCTGTTGGAAAACAATGTGTCAGATGTCAGGTGTTGCGTAGTACATGTTGCGTAATGGCCCCCCGCGAAAGCCTCACGCAGCACGGATTACGGATTACGTTTCACGTCGTTCATCATTCCGCATTCATCGTTTTCGAGTCGCTCGACGCTCTCTACCTCTACCGCCCCTCCCTACCTGCTTACAATTGGCAGGAATAGCTGCGGCAGCACATCGGCGAAGTCTACTGCCACGATCTGGTCGGCCAGCAGCGGCACCACGAACAGATTGACGGTGGACGAATAGCCCACGGGATCGGTCTCGGTCACGTTGTACTGCACGCCGGCCGGGAGTGGCGCAAAGCAGTGCGGTTCGTCTCCCGTCGTCGTGTAACTCTGCAAAGTTACAAAGGAGGTATCTTTCACCGCAATTTTCGCGCCTGGCAGCACTGGTTCGTTCGCGCTCCATTGTCCATCGCCGTTGCGGTCGTCGAAGGCACGCACGCAGATCAAGCCCGTCGCCGGCGGCTCGGTGGGCGTGACGGATGGCGTCACGCTGGCTGTTGGGGACGGCCCCACGGTCGGCGTGCCCGGCGTACTGGTCGGAGAGGGGGTGACGGTCGGCGTTGCCGTACCGCCGGCCGGCACATCGAAGAAGTTGTTGCCGCCGTACGTGCCGGACGCCGCGTTGCCAAACTGTATCCAGTTCGCATTCTTGACCGTCCCCCCACTGCCAGCAAGCGCACCAACTGAGACGTAGCCGGTGGGGTCAACCTCCAGGATATTGAAGTAGGGACACTTCACCTGCGTGTTCAACGAATAGGAACCATCAAAGCCACTTGTGGTCGTTTGAAACCAAATACCCGGCCCTCCGGAGGAACTGCCAGAGCCGTAGAGCTGAACCACCGCCGAGGGTAACGGCGTGCTCGTATCTCCCAATCCCCCCTCATAGACACCGCCCTGGAAGGTAAAAGAATTGGGAATGCTTCCGCTACACTCGGAAGCCGGCGCAGCCCACAGAACGATCCCGTTCCCCGGCAAAACGCCCAGAGAAAGGGTCGCCAAGAAGGCAACCAGCAGACCAACCAACACCCATCCCCCACGATGCTGCCAAAGATTCTTTTCGTGCGTTTTCATAATACTCTCCTGTTGTGAAAATAGTAGCCAGTCGCCAGATGTCAGTCGTCAGACGGCCCCGCGTGAATGACGGGGCCTGGGCTGCTAACCCAGGCGGCGTGATTCCATCCGCCGCCGTCCCCCATTTTCGTCCTTGGTAGGGAGCAATCGCTCATCGGCACTGCTGTTATGAAAATAGACGACTGACCACGGACGATGGACGACGGGTTGTCGTGGAGCGTCGAACGGTGAGCGACAATCGCTCCACGCTCCACGCTCTACGCACCACGCTCCACGCCCAACCGTTCATCGCTCCGCATTCTGCATTCCAGAGCTGCTCCCCCCCAACACCTCATCATAGACCACTGCCATGCGTTGGGCCATACGTTGCACAGAAAACGCATCGGCAACCCATTCTCGCGCTTTTGCGCCCATCGCCTTTGCCTGCGCCGGATGATCAATCAACTGGAGCATGGCCCCGGCCAGCGCACGCGCATCGGCCGGTGGCACGAGCAGCCCCGTCTCGTCGTGACGAACGAACTCGCCAATGCCGTCTACACTTGTCGCCACCACCGGTTTTGCTAATACTGCCGCTTCCAGCAGCACATCGCCAGAGGGTTCGCGTATCGAAGGAAGCACCACGATGTCACTCAGGTTCATGAAGTCTGCGACGTCCGTTCGGAACCCCAGGAAGTGTACGGCCCCGTTCATAGAAAGGCTCGCCGTCATCGCCTCCAGCTCTGCTCGCAACGGCCCCTCGCCGAGTATGACGAAGTGCGTCTCAGGATAATGGTCCAGCACCTGCCGCGCGCCGGCGAGAAAATGTACGTGGCCCTTCTCCGGACTCAGCCGCGCAGCAACGACCACCACCGGGCAGTCCTCCTCGATCGCCAACGTCCGGCGCAACGCAGAGGACCTTGCGCCCACCTGCGCGTGAAAGTCATCGCCGTCTATCGCGTTGTAGACCACGCGGACCCGCTCCGGTCGCAATCCGGCGGCCACCAGTTCTTGCCGCATGGCTTCAGACACGGTGATCACCATCGGAAACGTGCGTAAGAGCAGCAAATCTAGCAAGCGGTACAGCCGCAAACGCCGGAAGGTGTGTGAAAACCCGTGCGCCGTCGCGACGACCGGCACGCCCGTCCGGCGAGCGGCCACGAACCCAACCAGGTCTTCTTTGGTCCCGTGCGTGTGCAACAGGTCAAAATGCCCATTGCAGATACGCTGCTTGACCTGGCGCACCGCACTCCACGGCCATTTCGAGCGATCCAGGATTTGATCTGCCGCTACCCGATATGATTTAGCCCTCTCGACCATTGGGTGGACTGGCGAAAGGCCGCGCGAAACGTCCGGCGGGAGACCGCGATTCGTGTAGAGAATCGTGACGGCCGTTTCGTAGCCGTGCCGCCGCAGCGGTGCTGCCTCTTGCAGGATCAGGCGCTCCAGGCCAAGATAGCGGCTGCTCTGGCGCAAGTGTAGTACACGTCTCATGGTAATGTCCACTCCAGGAGGCCGGCCCAGTTTCAAGAACTTTGCCGGTCTGGCGTAACCCTGTTTTGCCTGTGCATACGCTGCATGACCCGCCTCTTCGTCCGGTAAATTCCCAAGAGGTGCAAGGGTTTCCTGGCACCCATCACAGCCAGCGCCGGCAAGACCTTGACGAAAGTGACGTACAGCAAGTCCGACACAGTTCCATGCTGTCGAGCGATCCGCAAGCCCTGCAAAGCCATCGCCCTCTCCTGGCGAACCTGAACCGAAAGGTCGCTTAGGTAGCGGTCTACGAACTTCTGCTGGGTGATGGCGATCCGCAAGCGGGCCTTCGCAATGCGGGCCCAGAATTCCATGTCCGCCCCCGGGTAGTCGAGCCGAAAGGCCCCCACGCGGTCAAGCACGCTCCGACGGAAGAAGGCCGTCTCGCTGAAAGGCGTGGGCACGGACTGGCGAATGAAATTGCGCAGGGTCACGGACTCAGCCGAGCAGGCCCTCTTCTCCCAAAGAACCGGCTCCAACCCGTAGCGGGCGTAATACAAATCTCCCTGACCAAAAAGCAGGTCAGTCTCGGGATGTGTGTCGAAGTAGGACGCAGCGCAGGCAAAGGCTCCCGCCACCGGCACATCGTCGTCGCTGAGGTATCGAATGATCTCCCCTGTAGCCAGCGCCATACCCCTGTTTCGCGAGTCGTATTCCCCACCGTTTGGCTCTGAGACCCAACGGATAGCCTCGCCATAGCTCCCCAACAGTTCGCGAGTCCCATCCGTTGACGCATCGTCGGAGACCACGACCTCTTTGTGCGGATAGTCGTCTTGCAAAAGTACATCCAGCGTACGTTTCAGCAACGACACCCGGTTTTTGGTTGGAATGACTGCGGATATGATCAGTTTTGGCATGGTAATCTGCTTTGAAAACCAGTCGTCAGATGTCAGTCGTCAGAACGTGTTGCGTATTGCGTGTTGCGTATTGCGTGTTCCGACGCTCGACGCTCCCCGCTCCACGTCCTCACGCTCTATCTCGTCTCTCTATCTCCACCGTTCATCATTTTACATTCATCGTTCTGGAAATGATCAGGTTCTGTCGCCGACCAGTTGTCGCGCTACGCCGGACAACAAGCGGCGATCGTAGGCATCCAGGTAAGCGGAGGCCCACACGATCAGGCCGTAGGCTACGGTCATTCCCAGTCCCGCGCCGAGCGTGATGACGACGGCTTCCCAGCGATTTCCGCCGGCAAGCGTCTCCTGCGACAGCCTAACGCCGGCGACGTAGACCAGCCCCCCCATGAGCAAACAGACGGTTGTGGGAAACGCATAGATTTGGCCCCACAATTCGGACAAGCGCACACCAACGATGGGCTTCAACGACCACCAAAAATAGATACTGCCCAAGATCAAGGCCAAGGGCGTGGCAAAGAGTACACCGCCGAACCCAAAACGTCCGATCAAGACAAAGCTGAGCACAACATTTATCGCTAACAAGAGGAGCGCAAACCGTGTCTCCACCTCCGGCACGCCTATGCCCTGGACGAGCGTAGTCCCCGAAGCCGTAAGCACGTGTGCAAAGTGACCCACCGCCAGCGCCTGTAAAAGTACGACCACCGGATTGTATCCGGCTCCCAGCCAAGCCAGCACGAGCCAGGGAGCCAACACCGCCGGAAACAAGTTCAATGGTGCTGCTACCAACACCAAATACTTGGAGGCCCGGCGATACAAGACGCGCAGCGCATCTTTCTCCCCACCGGCATCAAGTTCCGAAGCGGCGGGGACCACCGTGCTGGTCACGATCACCGAAAGAAAGCGGGCGCCTTGCACAAGTCGGGAGGCCAGCTCGTAAAAAGCGACCGCCGGCAAGCCGACAAAGTACCCCAAGAACAGTTTGTCCCCTTGTACATACGCCAGTTCGGCCAGTTTAGTTACTTGTATCTTGCCCCCGTATCGGAGGATTGTGCCGAGGCTGGCACGGCGCAAATACCTCGGCCCAATACGTAAAGCGGGCATCATGCGCACGAGCGAAATCCCCAAAAATGCGACACTGGCCAGGGCCACAATCCCCCGCACAATGACCAATCCGACCAGCCCGTAACCGGCCTGCAACACCCATACGGTGCCGGCCAATTGCAGGACCGTCGTCAGAACCACCACAACGTTCGAGACGTCCATCCGCTGCAGTCCCCACATCACGGCTTCCAATAAACGGGCCAAAATGCGTGCATAAAACGCGGCGACGGCCAAGGGGATCACCGCCGTGGCCAGGGCAAACAAGTCCGGCCCCACCCCCCACCAGCGCATCAGCGGCTGCGTCAGGAAGATGACCACCGCCAGAACCACGGCCCCAAGTCCGACGATCAGAACCAACCCGGCTGTCAGCAAGCGGTTGATTTCTGGCGCATTCTCTAGCAGATGATACTCTGCCACATACTTCATGAAGACCGGCCGCAAACCAAAATCGAAGACTTCCAGGTACCCGGTCAATGCCAGAATCAACGACCACAAGCCAAAGATTCTGTCCCCCAGCACCGAAAGCACATAGGGGGTAATCAGCAGCGCCCCCAGCAGTCCCGACGTGCGTCCCAGGGAATTGAAGATGGTGTTGCGTACCAGCCTGTGAGAGAGTGGCTGTGAGACCGTCTGGCTCATGGCTATATTGTAACAGGAAGCAGCCTATTTGGCAAGCACGAACCACAGGCGGGTGTGCGTCAAAGTTTTGCATCTGCAATCATTCATGCCCTGTCCTTACCACCAAGACACAAAGACACGAAGCATACAAAGTGAGGCAAGCGAGAAAGCCTGCTCGTCGGGCCTATTTCATGTCCCAGCGTCGAAACATTCAACCTAGTTGTTCTTTGTGCCTTCGTGTCTTCGTGGTTTATTTGAGAGAATCGCGTGTCTTCTCAATAATTCGGGGCGAAGAAGTCCGACTCTTGGCAAAAGTCGGACTTCTGGGTCGACCCACCCCGGTTTATTGAGAAGATACAGAATTGCCGTGCAAGAAAAATGACGCACACCCCCACCGGCTACCGGTAGCCGAGGCTTTCCAGATGTTTCGTAATCTGCTCAATGTCCTCGTCACTGTAGTCCTCTGCGGTGGACGCAGTGTCATCCCAGGGGGGCGGCGCGCCATAACGAAGGGGGTGGCACTTCCGGTACTCCGCCGAAAGCAAAGATTGCATCACCTGCCCATCCAGCTCTTCGGGCACGGGCAGCTCAAGCAAGTGCATGACGGTCGGCATGATGTCCGTGATCCGCGCATCGGCCAACGGTCCGGGACGCACGTGGGGGCCGACGGCAACGAACAAGCCATCGGGCCGGTGCCGGCCCGATGATTCGCCCGCCGGTGCTGGCCCCACCACGACCTCAGAGTCGAGCTTGCCGGTCGGCAGGTAGGGGCCATCACCCACAGAAAACAAAATGTCGGGCGCTAGATGGACCCACGGGCCGGACAGCACTTCCTCCCGACGGAAGGCTGCGGACACGACCGGCCGGCCGGTCTCCGGATCCACGACGTCCCGCAAGGCGTGCAGAATGCGGGACCGCGCGAGTTCGTACGCCTCCGGATTCTCGTCCGCGCCGCGCACAACGATGCCCTCGCCGGTCAGATGGGTGAAATGGGCTACCGTCCGCTCCCAATCAACCGGCAAAGCGGACGCCCGTTCGAGTGCCGCGCGCCATTCGTCGCGACGTGCGGCATCTCCCAGGCGATGCCGCCAGCCGGCTCGATCCACCCGGCGCAGGAAGCTCCGCCCCAGCCGCATGCCCCACTTGCGTCCGCGGATGAACAGCCCGCCGATGCCGGCGCGGGACGCCCGCTGAACTAACAATCCCGTTTGCGCCAAAAGGCGGTTGACGTAAAAATACTTGTGCGCCGGCCCAAATCCATGATCCGACAGGACCAAGAGAGTCGTACGTTCATCTACCAGCGACAGGCGATGCCCCACGACCTCATCCACCGCTCGGTAGCATGTTTCCAACAGGGGCAGGTATTGTTGAGCCTCCGAGGGATCGTGACGCGGATGGCTAGGGTCCAGGTGGTGCCAAAAGAGGTGCTGCAAAGGATCGGGAGCTTGGACTACGTTGATGAAGCAATCCCATTCACGACTCGCCAGCAAGTGGCTATGCGCACGCTCGCGCCGGCGAATCCAGTACGAGACTTGTTCGAGGAAGTCTGTACCATGATGCGCATTCGCATAGGGGTTGGCAGCATAATCGCCCGCAAGGTCACGTAGTTGTTCTTTGAGTTCCGCAGGGTAGGTGTAGGCAACATCCTCCGAGGGAGTCATCATGCCGGAGATCAAGAGGCCATTTACCGGCACAGGAGGATAGGTCACAGGCACGTTGATGACCGCTACCCGCCGGCCATATCCGCTGAGCAACGACCACATCGTGGGCGACCGTACGCTGCGCGAACTGACCGGCCGTCGGCGTCCCCCTTCGTCCGGCAACCAAAAGTCGGGGACGCCGTGGCGGCCCGGGTTCTGGCCGGTGGCAAAGGAAACCCACGCAGGGGCAGAGTATGGTGGCACGACCGAAGCCAGCGGACCGTAAGCACCCCGTTCGAGGGCCTTCGCCAGGTTGGGCATCCAGCCCCGCGCGATGAGGTCGTCGAACAGGTGAAACGTTCCGCCGTCAAGGCCCAAAACGATCACACGCGACGAGGGGGTCACGGAGGCCACGCGCAAGCATCCCCCTGATGGGCGGAGGCGATCATCACATCCTGCAAGTCTATGTCCCCGTTGCCGTCCTGGTCACGGTCAGAACTGTACGCTGCATCACCCTGGTGAAGGCCCCATGCACCGGCTACCGCTTGCAAGTCGTCAGCCTGGACACGGCCATCGCAATTCACATCGCCCAAAGGGCAGAGGCGCACGTACACCGGGCTGGGCGAGACGCGTACGCCCGTTTGGCCGTCTGCTTGACCATCCGCGTCGTTGACGCTGCCATCGCGCACGAAGACCCTGTTCCCGGCCTTGTCCACCACGCGCACGCGAGAACAGGGCAGGGAAACGGTCGCGGTCACCTCCGTGGTCGTCCACGCCACTTCCGTCTCTCCACCGCCCGGCACCGCAAACCGGTAACTCTCAAAACCGCTGCCAAAGAATCTTCCAGAGACCGGTTGCGCGTCTCCCAGCTCGCGCGTGTAGGTTTGTGCGGCGTAGAAAGAGCGTTTGGGAGACCAGTCTATGTGCAGCAGGCCAAAACCGTACACCAGATTGGGGGCTGCCTCAAAATCGAGCAGCGTAAACCAGATGATCGGGCGATAGCTGGCCGACATCGTTCTGGCAAATGCCTGCACCAGGAAACGGGCCTGCTTTTCCTCAGAAGCGGGCACGCCGTCCACCATATTGTCCGCGTCGCTGCGCACCCCCATCTCCGAGATGGCCAACGGCTTCGACGTGCCCGCTTTGGCCAGCCGCTGCTCGTAATAACGTCCCTTGCCCAGTCCCGAAGGACCGTATTGGTCCCACCGGGGGTGGAAGGCATAGTAGCTGTGTACGTTCACCAGATCGAAGTAGGGTGCCGCGCCGGCTTGCAGAACCTGGTCAAAGAAGTCGCCTCCGGTCTGCATGAAGTTGATGCAATCCTCGTCTTCAGGGCGTGGTTGTTGCCATTCGCAATGATTGCGTTGCCAGCGCCCGATGTCTTCTGCGATCAGGCCGCCGAACAGCAGCTCCGCCTGCGGGTTGACATCGTGCAGGGTCTGCCAGGCCGTTTTGAGTAGGGCAGCATACGCATTCGGGTAGCGCCCGAAGCAACCGCCAGTCAGATCCTGCTCGGCGATGTTCCAGTCCGGCTCGTTGACCAGCTCCCAGTAGTGATTCTGCGGATACCGTTCGACGGCTGCGCGGAAGAAGAGTGCAAACCGATCCAGGGAAACCAGGTCAACCGGCCCGCACGAAGAGGTTGCAGCCCAGGCGGGCGCTTCCCCTACGACCCAGATCAGACCAACGCCGGCGGCCTGTGCATTTGCAGCGATCTGGTCGTGCGCATCCCAGTTGTAGCGAGGCGGCGTTTCATTCGTAGGCTCCACCTGCTTCCAATCGAGTCGCCGGCGTCCCCACTGCAAGCCGGCTTGTGCGACAAGCTCCCACGCCTGCAGGTTGCTGGCCTCCCCGCCAAGATACACGCCCAGCGGCGACACAGCGTAAACTTGCGGCACGGTAGGCGTCGGCGTAGGTGTGGCCATCGGCGTCGCCGTGGGCGTGGCAGAGGGGGTTGGGCTGGTTGGCGGAGGTGCAAACGTAATCGTTAGTCTAGGGCGAAAGGTGCTGGCGCTGCCATACTCTGACGAGAAGAAGCGGTACTCGACGGACTGGCTGCCGGAACCGAGCAAGAGCAAGCCCTTGTTCAAACTTGGATCGTCCACCCACCTCTGCGCCGCAGCCGTCACGTTCCAAACGTACCAGGTGCCAAGGTCTGCCACCGTGGTCGTGGCCACAATCGCGTCATCCCGGTCGGTGACGATATCGTCTGCCCCCGGTGTGCCCCAATTCTGTCCGGCCGCGGCCTGATTCCAATTCACCTGGTCTTCGACCCACGAGCGACGCAGCACGTAGGCGGCGATCGTCAGCGGCGTACCGGCAGAGCCATAGGTATTGTCGCTGAACAGCTCGAGCGTCGCCGTGGTGACCGCCGATCCGGGGGGGATCGCCGATAGATCAAAGCGAATGAGGGGACGCCGGATTCCATCCATGCGGATCACCATGGCCCAGACAGAGCCATAGTTCAGGTCCGGATACCATGTATCGAGGAAACTGTCATCCGTACCCTGGTAGCCGTTCAGGCCCTCCTGCAGGACAAGCGTGGTCGGCGCGGCCACGGCGGGTGAGATTTCCCGTGCACCGGCCTGACGGGGAATTATTTGGCTAGTGCCAAGGATGACGATGAATAGCGCAAAAGCCAGACCCGCGCGGAGGGCGATCACTCGCGGGGAAAGGGTCACGAGGGCCATACGCAAACATCCCCCTGATTTGCGGCGGCAATCATCACATCGGTCAAGCCAATGCTTAGATCACCATCCTGATCGTACCCGGCCTGGTACGCTGAATCCTGCTGGCGCAGCCCCCACGCCCCGGCCACGACTTGCAGATCGTCAGACTGCACCCGGCCATCGCAATTCACGTCGCCCAGCGGGCAAAGGCGCAGGTACAGCGGGCTGGGCGAAACGCGTACACCGACCCATCCATTTGTCAAACCATCAGGATCGCCCGGCCGGCCATCACGCACGAAGGCCGCATTCCCCATCTTGTCCACAACGCGCACGCGAGAACAGGGCAAGAATGCTGTCGTGGTCATCTCCGCAGTCGTCCACACCACTTCCGTCTCCCCACCGCCCGGCACTGCAAACCGGTAACTCTCAAAACCGCTGCCGAAGAACTTTCCGGAAACCGGTTGCGCATTCCCCAACTCGCGTGTGTAGGTTTGCGCAGCGTAGAAAGAGAGTTTAGGAGACCAGTCCATGTGCAGCAGGCCAAAACCGTACACCAGATTGGGGGCTGCCTCAAAATCGCGCAGCGTAAACCAGATGATCGGGCGATAGCCCGCCGACATCGTTCGGGCAAACGCCTGAACCAGGAAGCGGGCCTGCTTCTCCTCGGTAGCGGGTGCGCCATCTATTGTGTTGTCCGCGTCGCTGCGCACCCCCATCTCCGAGATGGCCAGGGGCTTCAACGTGCCGGCTTTGGCCAACCGCTGTTCGTAATAGCGCCCTTTGCCCAAGCCGGAGGGCCCGTACTGATCCCAGAGGGGGTGGAAAGCATAGTAGCTGTGTACGTTCATCAGATCGAAGTAGGGCACTGCGCCGGCACCAAGGACCTGGTCCAGGAAATCTCCCCCCGCACGCATGAAATTCACGCAGGGCTCGTCCTCCGGCAACGCTTGCCCCGCACAGTGATTGCTACGCCAGCGCCCGATGTTTTCCGAGATCAGGCCGCCGAACAGCAATTCCGCCTCAGGGTTGATCTCGTGCAGGGTCTGCCATGCTGTTTTCAGCAAAGCAGCATACTCGTCCGTGTAACGGCCAAAGCAGCCGGCCGTAACGTCTGCTTCGGCGATATTCCAGTCCGGCTCATTGACCAGCTCCCAGTAATGCACCTGGGGATACCGCTCGATTGCCGCCCGGAAAAATCGGATGAAGCGCTCGATTGGGGCCCGGTCAAGCGGGCCGCAGGGGTGGGTGGCAGCCCACGGCGGCGCTTCGCCGACAATCCACATCAAGTCTACGCCGGCGGCCTGTGCGTTGGCAGCGATCTGGTCGTAATACCCCCACTCGAATCGCGGCGGCGTTTCATCGGACGGCTCGATCCATTTCCAGTCCAGACGTACGCGGGCCAGACGCAGCCCCGATTCGGCAATCCTCTGCCAGGCCAAAGGCGTGGGGGCAATCTCGCCAATCTGCACGCCCAACGGCGACTTCGCGTAAACCGGTCCGGCAGTTGGCGTGGCCGTCGGCGTGGGACTTTGCGTGACGGTCGCCGTCGGTACCGGCGTCGGCGTGTCTGTGGCCGTTGGCGTGGGGCTTTTGGGCGGCTCTTTGAAGACAACGGTCAACTTCGGTCGCAGCGTTTCGTCCCCGGCATACGACCGGGAGAAAAACCGCATTGTGGAGGCTCCCGTCGCGTTGGAAGCAAAGAGCAGACCGTGGTTCGCACCGGCGTCAGCCACCCAGCCCTGCACCGCATTGGTGATGTCCCAAAAATACCAAGCGCCCAATGCGGCAACCGTTGCGGTGGCCACGCTCACGTCGCTGCGGTCAGTCAGTGTATCATCAGCACCCGCCGCACCCCACGGCCGGCCCGCATCTGCCTCATTCCATGTTACTTGAAGCTCTTGCCATTCCCGGCGCAAGTCATACGCAGAGATTGCCAACGGAGATTCTAACCCGCCGTAGCCGCCATCGGCGTAAAGCTCCAAACGCGCCGACTCGATGATCGCGTCAGCCGGCAGCGAGGTGAAGTCAAATCGCACCAGCATTCGCGCCTGTCCGTTGGCACGCACGACCATGCTCCCTTCGCTGCCATGATTTCCATCCGGCTGGATAGCGTCTATGTAACTATCCGCCGTCCCGGCATAGCCTTGCAAGCCCGCCTGCAACACGACCACTTTGCGCGCGCCATCGGGCGACACGGTCTGCGTGCCGGTTTGTGCATAGACACCGCGAACCAATAAGGTTCCAACAACCACCACAAACAGAACGAACCCTGTCAGCGCACGGGCGGACATTTCAGAAGCCTCCTGATGACGGCAACAACAGTTTGCCCCACGCCTCACCCATGGCACCAAGAAAGCATGCGGCCGCAATAAGCAGCGCAAGCACCGGCCACCCCATCCACAGCGAGCCTGCCCACCCGCTCAGGTCGAACAAAAGTGTGGCCGCCACCAACGCCGCCAGGGCAATCATGGCTCTACCCCGGATGAGTCCCTCTTGCCCACAAGCTGCTCTGGGCAGCCCGCCGGCAAAGGCGATCAACAACGCCGCATAGACCCAGAAGTAGAGCGTTGTGGTTACGTCGGGCACATTGAACTGGCTAACGACTACGTAGCCCACCAGAGACGAAAGAAGGCCTGCTATGCGCAAAGATTCATGACCCTTGAACGACGGCCTTCCGGCTTCCGGTCGCCGGAGCATTGCACCGCCAAACAGACCAGCAACGCCACCCAGCAATCCGGCCGGCAGGGCCACGCCCCACGCACCGATTGCAAACGCCGCACCCAGCGCTCCGGCAAGAGCGCCCGCCACCACGCCCACGACCAGGCGGATAGACACCCTCCCTTCCTCTAGCAAGCCCAAAGCAGCCAATCCATGGGCGAAGAGACCAAGCAGCAGGGCCAAGTAAGCACACAAACCGATGACTCCCGTCGTAACCAACGCTTCCCAAGCCGCGTTGTGGGCGTGATCAAAAGGCGCGTCACCCACCAAGTCGTCGAGGGTCGGCGGGCGGTAGGGGGGCAACACCAGGTCCAGCGTAGCCGGCCCAAAGCCGTCGAGCAGGCGGCCGGGGTGGGCACGGAGCGCGTGACCGACCGCTTCCCAAACCCTCAAGCGCTGATGTCCGGTTTGGTACGCATCATCTTGCGGCAGATAGGCCAGTCGTCCGGCGAGGGGGCGCAGGAGACCGGGAACCAACGCCACCAGCAACGCCACCAGCAACGCCGCCACGTACGCAGCGGCCAAACGTTTTCGCAGGAGT
>CAZFFM010000018.1:0-23749 GCA_964517425.1 uncultured Ardenticatenales bacterium
GAGTTTATCAGAGAATTCAACTTTTGGCCAGCCGATTACGCGAATGGACAGTAATAGGTAATACCAGTGAGTTGAAATTGTGATGGTCAGGCAAGTGCCAAATTGGCTTTTGGAGGCAGAGAGATGCACAACTATGCTCGTATTGCTGTGATTGGCTGGGTTGCAGCCCTCTTGTTATCGGTTTCCCCTTTGCGTCTGCATTCAACATTGGCGGAAGGACCATCGAATGACCTGACCTGCCGTGAAGTATTGCCCGACGGAGAGTTCGAGAGTGCCGGTAGCTGGCACAAAACGCCGCTGACTAAGTTTGTCGCTCCGGAAACTGATCACATGCGGGAAGGCAAGCGAGCAATGCGCTTGGGCATCATCCAAGGGAAGAACACGCGAAACTATGCTTCCATCTGGCAAACCGTGGAGATACCCGAACATGCTGTCCGTGCCGTGTTAGATATGTGGGTGCTGCCGGTGTCTGATGATCCAACTACCGGTTCCGACCGGCAAGAGATTCGCGTCTTGGATAGCCACTATCGCCTTTTGCTCACGCCGTTGCGGGGGCTCTTAAAAGGGAACGAATGGCAACAGGTGACGGTGGACCTGGCCCAGTTCAGCGGGGAGAATGTCCGCATTTACGTAAATGTTTTCAACGATGGCAGCGGTGGAAAAACGGCTCTGTACGTGGACAGCGTTCATCTGACCATTTGCGAGCCACGCGGGCTGATCGATAAGCAGGGAGGCGAGGGGGCGTCCGTAACCCCGGCGGACGGCGGTCTCACGCCCGCGGCACCGGCCAGCCCCACGCCATCACCTTCCGCGCCTGCTGCGCCCCTTCCGGCACCGGGAACTTGTGGCGACCTAGTGCAGAATGGCAGCTTCGAGGAAGGAACCGTGGGGTGGGTACTGGGGGCCACGCCCAAGCCGGCCACCATATCGTCCGCCAAAGCACATGTAGGCACTCATGCCATGCGGCTTGGCGTGACCGGTAGTGCCGATGCCGAGAGCTACTCCTCCTTCTGGCAAACAGCCGAGGTACCATCAGATACCATCACGGCCACGCTGTCGTTTTGGGCATACCGCCTGACGGAGGATGCGGACGGAGGTGACTCACAAGTCGCTCTGGTGTTGGACGATGAATATCGCATTCGTCAGAGACCAATGCACTCGGTAGTGACCGACGGGGACTGGGTACACTTCGAGAAGGATTTATCGGCCTACAAAGGCTGGACGCTCCGCCTGTATTTCAACGTGTTCAACGATGGGGATGGCAATGCGTCGGCCATGTACGTGGACGACGTGCAACTGGTAGCCTGCCGGTAACGAGCAGCCACAAGCGTTTATTCCAAAGGCTTCTTCAAGATTGCAAAGCGACAGACAGGGTCCCCCAATGCTCGACAGGCAACCTCTTTCACTTCAAAATGTTTGCCGTTGCTAACCCAAGTGGCAAGTTCTTCCAAAGCGCCAACTGCCGTTTCACAAAGTGGGTTCTCTGCCCGTAGTGTAGAGCAATAGGGACATTGGCACGCTTCAAAAAAGATGTGAACGTCGTCCTGGCTGACATGACACTCAACGTGGCCGATTTGGCCGGCGGCCAGGGAAACGCTGTTCAGAACAAGTCGTAGACGGGTGAGGAGGGGGAACGCGCGCAGGGCAACCCTGGCGGTGTCAATTGCTTTGGGATATGCTTCCCGCCACGTCCGGAACTGCACCCGGCCGGTACGCCTCAGGATTGCTCTGGCCCCTTGCATACCATAGAGGTCAACCATCGCTTGCGTCAGACGGCCGATGTGGCCAAATGTCACCTGCTCGTCTTTTTCTAGGCTGGCACGTCCTTCGTATTCTTCCAAACCGGCGCGGCGCAACAAAGTATCCATGCCACCCTGCCCCACAACTTCCCGCACTGTTAAGAAGGCGACTTTAACCGCTTCTGGGGGGAGTACCATGTCGGCATCGTTGCCAACGCAAGAGGATTCTTGTGGATTCGACATGATAGATTACTCCAATTCGATGGGGAGCAGATCGTAATCGAAGATTTACGGGCCTCAGGAATGACCGCCGGTTACGGGATCAAAAAGTTGCGGGTCTTCAGCGAGCTTCCCCAGGAATCCCTCTGAAGACCTGCAACAAGGTCTCCGGCAAGCTTAGGCGCTTCGTTTTGCCTTCAGGTAGGCGTCCATGCCCTTCACGGCGACCTTGGCTGAGGCCAGGGCCGTGACCACAAGGTCGGCGCCTCGTACGGCGTCGCCACCGGCATATACGCCTTCGCGACTGGTAGCACCAGTTTCTTCGTCTACCACGAATAGGCCCCACTTGTGCGTTTGGAGGTTTTTCGTTTTTTCACCTAACGAGGGGTCTGGCCAATAACCGAGTGAGAGGATCACGGTATCCACTTCCTGGGTAAAGTTGCTTCCTTCGATGGGAATTGGCCGCCGCCGACCGGAGGAGTCTGGCTCGCCCAATTCCATGCGCATACATTCCATGGCTATTACCTGGCCATCATCGTTTCCAATGTATCGCACCGGTACGGTCAGGAATTCAAATTGGACCCCCTCTTCCTTGGCATTGGAACGTTCTTCGGCTCGACCAGGCATTTCGGTCTCCGTACGGCGGTAGACGCAGGTGACGTTTTCCACCTGGGGCAGGCGAATGGAAGTGCGCACGCAATCCATTGCCGTATCACCACCGCCGATCACAGCAACGCGTTTGCCAACTGCCAGGGGGGTGCGCTGGTGTTCTGGTAACAACTCTGGAGAGAGGTTTCCGCGCACGAGATAGTCTGTAGCGTAGTAGATCCCTTTCAAATCTTCGCCGGGTACGTTTTGTGATGCGCTGACCGGCGCGCCTATTCCCAGGAATACGGCGTCGTATCCATCGGATAGCAGCTCGTCAATGGTCACATCTTCGCCCACCTTCGTATTGCCGGCGAACTTGACTCCCAGTTCTTCCAGGAGAGCGATCTTTGTCGTGACGATTTCTTTGTCCAGTTTGAAATTGGGAATGCCATAGAGGAGCAAGCCGCCGGGTTTGGGCCAAGAATCAAAGACCGTTACTGCGTAGCCCTTGGTGCTCATCTCTTCGGCCACATCCAGACCTGCCGGGCCGGCACCGACGACGGCGATTTTCTGGCCTACAGGGTCCGCTACCTCTCGTGGTGGCAACCCAAAGTTGGTCCGTTGGTAGTCGGCCACATAGGCTTCCAGCTTGCCGATGTGTACGGGGACATTCTTCTTGCCCACGACACATGAACCTTCGCACAGGATTTCTTGCGGGCAGATACGGCCGCAAACTTCCGGCATGATGCTTGTCTCGCGGAATTTGTTTGCGGCGCCGAGGAGATCGCCATGCTCCAAGAGCCAAAAAGCGCCGGGAATGTCGTTGTGAATGGGGCATGCTTTGATGCAAGGCGCTCCGGGGCACTGGATACAGCGCTGAGCTTCAATCTTGGCCGTCTCCAAGTCATAGAAGAAAGGATAGATTTCTTCAAAGTCCTTGATACGCTCCGCAGGCGGGCGTTTCTTCACGTTGTTGGGGGGGATTTGCAGACGTGCTTTTCGATCTACCTTCGGCCGTTGCTGCTTTGTCATCGTTTTTATCCTCCTAGGTAAGGAAAACTTGGGGGGTTATCGTGCTGATGATAACACCACGCTTGCCAGCAAATCTTGACCGCGCTCCAACCTCCAAACAAGCACCGGTACAAGTTGTCTTCTGGCCCATACCATACCACGGTTGGGCCAGTTTGTCAATTTTGCTTACCTTTGTGACAGAATGGACATGGTGCAGAGAGTCACCAAAACCGGCGCGCCGGGGGCTTGGTCTGCAAGAAAATGACACCCTTTCTCTGAAAGACCATTTGCGTGTTTGACCAAACAATGCTATAATTGACAAGGTTGTAATAGTCTTTGTAGAGCAAGGAGTGGGTATCCCCCACTTTTCTTGTTGTAAGGGCCAATAGATTAGATGAAAAATGATTTTATTGTTGCGATAAACCAAGTATGTGCGGAACGAGGTCTCTCCAAAGACGTTGTCCTCAATGCGGTGGAAGATGCGCTGATCTCTGCCTACCGGAAGGACTTTGGATACGTTGCCGACATCTCTGTTGAACTGGACAGCAGCACCGGTGGGGCGCGTCTATTTACGAAAAAGACCATTGTTTTGGAGGTACTTGACGAGGAGCATGAAATTGACCTTGCTCATGCGCAACGTCTGCGTGAGGACGCACAGCTCGGAGAGAGAATCGAAAAAGACATTACGCCCAAGAACTTTGGGCGTATCGCCACCCAAGCCGCAAAACAAGCTATTCTGCAGCGCATTCGTGGTGCAGAGAGAGAGGCTCTGTTCGAGCAATACCAGGATCGCGAAGGCGAAATCGTAAACGGCACGGTGCAGAGAGTCGACAGAAATGGCCTGGTTCGTCTGAGCTTGGGCAAAGTCGAGGCGGTCTTGCCGAAAAGCGAACAGATACCCGGTGAGCGTTTCCGTATTGGCCAACGGGTACGCGCTTACGTGTATAGCGTACAGAAGGAAGGTTCTCGGGGGCCGCAGGTCTCTGTTTCCCGTACCCGGCGCGAAATGTTACGCCGGCTGCTGGAACTGGAAGTCCCGGAAATTTTCAATGGCACCGTGGAGATCAAAATGATCGCACGCGAAGCCGGCCAACGCTCGAAGGTCGCCGTGAGCGCTACGCAGGAGGGCATAGACCCTGTGGGCGCCTGCGTGGGCATGAAGGGCAGTCGTATCCAGAGCGTGGTCAATGAACTCAGCGGAGAGAAGATAGACGTCGTGCAATGGAATCCGAACCCCGTTCTCTTCGTTGGGAACTCGCTTAGTCCTGCTCGCGTTCTGGATGTCTACCTGGATGAAAGCCACCATGAGGGGAACACAGCTGTCGTTGTGGTGCCCGACAAGCAACTCTCCCTGGCCATTGGCAAAGAAGGGCAAAATGCGCGGTTGGCGGCCAAGCTGACCGGTTGGCGAATTGACATAAAAAGCGCCAGCGAGGCAGCCAAGGAAACGGTGCGCTTGTCTGAGGCACGCCAGCGCATGGAAGAGGCGGAAGCACAACGCGCGGCAGAGAAAAAACGGTTAGAAGAAGCCCGTTCGTTGCTTGCCATAGCAGAATTGGCGGAGCAAGAAGAAGGCGAGAAAGAAGCTGCCGGGGAATTGCCCAGCCTTGGGCCAACAATTGAGCCCTCAGAAAAGGGTGTTCTGCCTAAACCAATTACCGAGCCTCTCCCTCCAGAGGCAGTCGCTACACCACCAGAGGAAGTGACAGAGGAATCTGAAGAGGAGGAGAAACCACCGGAAAAGCCAAAACCCACCGTACCTGTGTGGATACGAAGAGCCTTGGAACAAGAAAAACAAGATGTCAAGGTGCAGATAGAAGACTTGATCCCTGAAGAAAAAAAGCGTAAGAAAAAGAAACAGAAACACCGGCCGCTGAGCTGGCAAGAAGAGTTAGAGAACTGGAAGGACGAGAACGTATTAGAATCTCTGAACAACACACCTCTCGACGATGAAGCCGGTGATGACGAAGGATAATCTGTGGCACGCAAACATAAGCCAATGCGAACCTGCGTTGGTTGTCAAACTGCCCGCGGGAAGCGGGAAATGATTCGCATCGTTCGGGGGGCGGACCGGAGCGTGCAGATTGACCCGAAAGGAAAGATGGCTGGACGAGGCGCGTACCTCTGTGCGAATAGGCAGTGTTGGGAACAAGCGCTAAACAAAGGTCATATTGAACGGGCTCTGCGAACGAAATTGTCGGAGAAAGATTGGGCTATGTTGCAGGCACAAGCAAACAAGTTTCCGAACTTCGATACTGGTGACCAGTGATCCGTCACATGCTGTCAAAAAAACGTATCGGGGAAATGGGGAACATGTCAGATCGGGAGACAGGTGCATGAAGACCTGCTAAAACTTGATCGACTGAAATAGGTTGTCCCCACCCCCATGCTGCTGTTGAACGCATCCCAGGCCAAGCCTGAATAGCGTCTGCACTTGGGGCCGGAGCGATACCGGACGAAATGCGCGTAAACCATGGCCTTCCACAGACCGTGGTTTATAGCTGTTCCCCGGGTATTCTTACCGGCATCCATCCAATATGGTTGTCGCTTCGGCCCAGAGCATGGGGATATTTTTTCCCCCGCGGGAAAAGAAACAACCAGAGTAACGACCAAAGAGGAAACAGAGAATACGAAGGAAACACTGCCGGACAAACGGCCTTACACGTCCTAACGTGTCAAAGGTTGGGAGCTTTGTGGTAAAGGAGATACAGGTCAATGAGCAAACAGAGCAAAAACATCGTTATTCCTGAAACCATTACCGTTCGGGAACTTGCCGATCTGATGGAAGCCAGCCCCATTGGCGTCATCAAAGAGTTGATGGCGAATGGAGTAATGGCTAATATCAACCAGACGATTGACTTTGACACGGCAGCGATTGTTGCTGAGGAAATGGGTTTCACCGTCCGGGAATCAGAGGAAGCGGTAAGCGAAGAACACGAGGAGGCAGCCACTCCAACGAAGCGAGACCTGTATGCGGACGAACGCGAAGAGGACCTGCGGCCACGTCCCCCCATCGTCACTGTGCTTGGCCACGTGGACCACGGCAAGACGACATTGCTGGACGTCATTCGCAAGACGCGCGTAACCGAAGAAGAACACGGAGGGATAACCCAGCACACAGGCGCCTACCAGGTGGAACGGCAGGGCCGGAAAATCACATTCATCGACACGCCCGGACATGAAGCCTTTACGGCCATGCGCGCGCGCGGAGCTCAGGTCACCGACATCGCCATTCTGGTGATCGCTGCCAACGATGGGGTTATGCCCCAGACCAAAGAGGCCCTAGACCACGTGCGAGCGGCGCAGGTGCCGGTCATTGTCGACCTGAACAAAATCGATGCGGCAAACGCAAACATAGACCGGGTCATGCAGCAAATGGCCGAAATCGATCTTGTGCCGGAAGATTGGGGAGGGGACACCATCGTCGTTCCCACCTCCGCCAAGCAAGGGGTGGGCATTGACACACTGCTGGACATGATCTTGCTCGTTGTGGACATGTCGAGTTTTCGGGCCAATCCCGATCGCCCTGCTGTCGGCACGATCCTGGAGTCGACACTCGACCGGACGCGCGGGCCCATGGCGACCGTATTGGTGCAAAACGGGTGCCTGCACAGCGGCGATAATTTCGTAGCCGGCAAAGTCAGTGGTCGTGTGCGCGCGATGTTTGATGATCATGGCAAACGCATAGAGGAAGCCCCCCCTTCTACTCCCGTTCAAGTGTTGGGTTTCAGCGGCATCCCAGAAGCTGGAGAACTCTTCGAGGTAATGCCTACCGAACGTGAAGCACGCTTGCGCGCAGCAGCCGAAGCATCCAGACTCGCAGACCTGACCAAACGCCCTCAACGCATGACGCTGCAAGATATCTATGCACGCTTCCAGGAAGGCCAAGTGCAGGAGCTCAATATCATCCTCAAAGTGGACGTTCAAGGTTCTCTGGAGCCAATTGTTAATTCCCTTCAACAACTTGGCGATGAAAACCTCCGCGTGAAGGTGCTACGCAAGGGAACGGGAAACATATCTGAAACAGACATTATGTTAGCGGCAGCTTCCAACGCCATTGTCATTGGTTTTAACGTAGAGAGCGATATTTCAGCCCGTGCCGTTGCCGAGAAAGAAGGCGTCGATGTTCGAACGTACCGAGTCATCTATAAACTCGTAGATGATGTGGGAAAAGCACTCACCGGCATGCTCGAACCGGTTTTTCAGGATGTCACTATCGGACGAGCCGAGGTGCTGGAAGTTTTTCACATACGAGGCCGCGGTAAAATTGCCGGCTGTATGGTGCGCGAGGGGAAAATCGTACGCGGTGCGTTTGCTCGCGTCTGGCGTGGCGAACAGGAGTTGCACAGCAGTACAGTATCCTCCCTACGACGATTTAAGGATGATGTTCGAGAAGTAGCCACCGGATACGAATGTGGAATTGGATTGGAAGGATTTGAGACACTCCAACCTGGTGACGTCATTGAAGCATTTGTTCGAGAGCAGGTGTGAAATCATACCGGCTCTCCTGGTTTTGCAATCCAGATTGGAGTGGTTCGGTAAACTGGATATTGAAAATGAGTAGACGTGCGTTACAGGTTAGCCGGCAATTACAAGAAACGTTGAGCTTGTTGCTGGAGCAGGAAATACGTGACCCCCGTTTGCACCTCGTGACCCTAACGAAAGTGCACACTACAGACGATCTGAAACAGGCGACAATCTATTTCAGCGTGCTGGAAGACGAGCGGCGAGGCGAGGCCATTCGTGCCTTGCGGAAGGCCAGCGGCTTTCTCCGTCGCGAGCTGAGCGCCCGGCTGGATTTGCGTTATACGCCCACCCTTTCTTTCGCCCTCGACGATAGCTACGTGCAAACGCAGCACCTGCTTGACATTCTTGACAAGATATCCGAGGAGCAGAATACATGAAAGCACAGGTTGCCGAAACAATCCTGCGGGCTCAAAACATCTTGGTGATTAGCCACAAAGACCCAGATGGTGATGCGATTGGCTCGATCCTGGGGCTTACTTGGGCGCTGCGCAAGCTCGGCAAGGGGGTCTATCCCGCCTGCCCAGATTCGGTACCGGCAATCTATGCCTTCTTGCCTGGCAGCAACGAAATCTCCTCGCTTTCCGCAACGACGCAAGACCTAATCATCACCCTGGACGGCAGTGACGCCACACGATTCGGAGACTGCTTCGCGCCAGAGTCGGTGGCAGACTTTACGGTCGTCAGCATTGACCACCATGTCACGAATACCCGCTTTGCCACGGTCAACTGGGTCGGCCCCACCTATGCGGCAACGTGTGAGATGCTCTTCGATCTTCTGCCCTTCCTGGGCGTTGCGTTGGACTCTCGCATCGCCACATGCCTGCTCACCGGAGCATTGACGGACACGCGGGGCTTTCGTACATCCAGCACCACACCGCGCATCCTGAAGGTCGCTGCAGAACTGGTGGAGGCCGGAGCCCCGCTGGCCGAAATAACCGACCAGGTTTTCAACAATCACGCCCTAAAGTCGCTGCGGCTGTGGGGCAAGGTTATCGAAAGTATGGATTTTTCTGGCGGTCTCTTGTGGGCGACCAATACGGTGGCCATGCGTCGTGCGTGCAGCGTGGATCGGACGGCGACGGACGGCGTTGTCAACGTGCTGGCGACCGCTCGCGAGGCACATGCGGCCATCCTATTCACCGAGCGAGATGACGACAAGATTGAGGTGAGTATGCGCTCACGTCCGGGGTACAACGTTGCCGATGTCGCCTTTCAACTGGGCGGCGGCGGTCACCCCCAGGCTGCTGGCTGCACCGTGGACGGCCCTCTGCGGCAGGCAATGGGCCGTGTCTTGGCCGAGGTGAAAGCTTCATTCGATGGCTAGTGTTCACGAGATGCCATCACAACGTGAGCCATTCCCAAAAGACGCCCTCCCCCCCGGCATCCTCAACGTACACAAGCCGGTGGGGCCAACCTCACACGACGTGGTTGCTATGATTCGCCGGTGGTCAGGCATTCGCCGTGTGGGTCATGCCGGCACGCTCGATCCCATGGCCGAGGGCGTTCTGTTGGTTTGCCTGGGAAAGGCCACCCGTGTCGCAGAATATCTCATGCGCAGCACCAAGCGCTATCGCGCGGAAATCACCTTTGGCAGCAGCACCGACACCTATGATGCACAGGGCACCATCGTCTCGATTTCCCCGTCCGAGCACATTCCAGTCTCCGTCCAGGCAATCGAACGAGCTTTACGTCGCTTCACCGGTCAAATCGAGCAGGTGCCACCGCTATACTCGGCCCTAAAGCGAAATGGCCGCCCCCTCTACGAGCTTGCCCGCAAGGGAGAGAAAGTGACGCTTGCCCCCCGCAAGGTAACGGTGGAACAAATCACGATTCGTTCATGGCAACGCCCCGTCCTATCCATCGAAATCACCTGTGGCCCGGGCACGTACGTCCGCTCCTTGGCCCATGATCTGGGCAGCGCATTGGGGTGCGATGCCCATCTCAGCGCCCTCTGCCGTACGGCCAGTGGGCAATTTACGGTCGAAACGGCCACCCCTCTCGATGCCCTCCGTGATGCTTTTCGAGAACATCGAGCCGGGCGTTTCTTACATCCCCTGGATTCGGCGTTATCCTCTTTTCCCCCGGTTACTTTTGAATCAGGCGAGGCACAGAAGCTGCTCCATGGACAGGCCCTGACGATGCCCTTGTCACAGGGGCTATCGGAGCGTCCGGGAGCGCGCCCCCAACTTTGGAGAGCCTACGATCCGCAGGAGCGTCTTCTGGCCCTAGTTGCCTATGATGCCGAAAAGAAGCAGTGGCTGCCCCGTAAGGTCTTTGTGGATCCAGACGGATGACGGTCGTTTACCGGGCATTTGACCAAGCGCACGTCACCGGCCCTACGGTTCTCACGATTGGCGCCTTCGATGGCGTACACGTTGGACACCAAGCGCTAATTCGCCACGTGAACAGGAGGGCGCAACGCCAGAACATGGTTTCGGCATTGGTCACGTTTGATCCACACCCACGAGTTGTCCTGTCTCCCGGGCGGGCGCCTCGCTTTCTCCAATCAACGCGTGAACGCCTCGATACCCTCTCTACGCTGGGTCTAGATACCGTTGTCTGCCTGAACTTTGGGCTGTCCCTGGCCCAAACCAGCGCCGAGGACTTTGTCCGTTTGCTGGTGAACGATTTGCACATGCGTGAGCTATGGGTGGGACGAAGCTTTGCCCTTGGCCACCGCCGGCAAGGCAACGTACTCTTTCTGAAGAAACTGGGAATCCAAATGGGGTTCACCGTACACCCGGTCCGCCGTGTGGCGCTGGAGGGTGAGCAGATCAGCAGCTCAAGGATTCGTGCCCTGCTGGATATGGGGGAGGTTTTCGCTGCGGCGCACTTGCTGGGTCGCTACTACCTTTTGGCCGGCACTGTGGTTCATGGCGCTCATCGAGGCGGCCCGGCCGGTTTTCCGACGGCGAACCTGGCTGTGGCACCCAACCGGCTGTTGCCCGCAGATGGTGTGTACGCTGTGTGGGGCCAAGTGGCCGGGCAGTGGTTCCCCGGCGCGACGAATGTTGGAACTCGCCCCACCTTCGATAACGGGCAGCGCACAGTGGAAACCCACCTGATCGGCTGGCAGGGCGACCATCTGTATGGACAGGAGATGGCCGTACACTTCGTGGAAAGGCTGCGCGATGAACGCAAGTTTGCGGGAGTCAATGCGTTGAGCGCCCAACTCACACGCGATGTTGCGCAGGCCAAAGAGGTGCTTTCGCAGGCTCCGAAGATTCTCCCGGCCGCCAACCTGCCCGGTGTAGAAGAAATATCGGGCAGGGTTCAGCATGGCATGAGAGCAGGTTGACAAATTGAGTCTTGGCACCAGGAAGAATCTGCGTAAAACGTGAAACGTACTGCGTGAAAGAAGGCCCTTTTCACGTTTTACGGATCACGCTTCACGGATTTTGCCTGCGCGAACCGTTACAATTCGTCAAGCAGTTTTCTCTGCAAAATGAACCATGCCAAAATCTGTGTCCTCCAGAAACATCGCCAACTTGTTGTCGATCTTGATGCCGTAGCCGCCTAGCGCATCGCCAGATAGCCGGCGGTCAGGGCCAGCGTGTTGATCGTACTGTGCAAGATAATACTGGGCCAGATGGAACCGCTGGCTTCATAGAGCAAGGCGAAGAAGACACCCAAGAAGAAGATGGGCACGATGGCTGTGGGGGTAAAGTGAACGAGTGCGAAGAATGCAGCACTTAGCAAAATTCCCCATAGAAGTCCCACCTCTTTACGAAATCCGGCGAAAAGGAAGCTCCGAAAAAACGTCTCCTCTGCCAAAGGGGCAACCAATGCACCGGCAAGCAGCGCCCAAGCCAGTCCTGTCAACCCGTTGCCAAAAAGGGGCATATAGTTTGGCTGGACCTCCAGATGAAAGTGCCTCAGCAGCAGGGCCCACAGCAGGTTGATGACAAGCGAGGCCCCCAGAAAACCACACCCCAGGGGCAAGGCCGGGGAGAGGGCGGGGCGGCGGAACCCCAACCAGGCCCGGTCAGACCTGTGCCGGCGCAGCACGACGAATGGGGGTACCAGCAACAGCAATTCAGACAGCGCTACGACGGGGCCCCACAGCCACACGGGGACGGCAGAAAGCTCGCCGCCGGAGATCGCGGTTGCGCCCACGCCCAACAAGAGCACCGGTGCAACGACAAGCACCAATCCCAGCACGCCCCCGACCAACAGTTCTTTTTTCGACCAGGGGACGTCGCGGTATGCTGCGGCAGTGGCTGTCCCGTCCGGCAAAGTGCTCATGCGTCCGCTTTGTTTCCCGGTTGCGTTTTCTTGCGCCGTGGCTTCGCTTTATTCTGACCAGAAGAAGCCGAGGGCTGCGAAGCCTGTTTCCCTGCGTTCTGGCCCGCGGCATCAGCAGCCTCCGCAAAACGACTCAGTTCACGGGGGTTTTCCCCGGGCAAGAAGATTTCGTCTACCGTGCCTGAGCTAAGAATCTGTACTTTTTTGTGCCGTTCTGCTTCCTTCAGAAAATCCCTGAACTTACGGAAAGGCTTGCCCTGATGATTGGCATAGTCACTTTCGTGGAAACTACCGAGCATCTCTTTCATAATCAGCTTGATTGTTCCTGCAGTACAAGCGTTTTTCCGGCGACGGGCCAGCTTGGTTGCCTCCACCAGAATGTCGAATAACGTATCGATGTCTACCTCTCCCGTTTGACCGGGAAGGGAACGGCCAGAGGATAATTCGGCCAGACTGCTTACCTTTTCAGGGTCTTCATCCGGCAAAAACACCTCGTTGACCGTACCGCTGGTAAATATCTGTACGAGACCTCGCCGTTCCGCTTCCTTTGCAAAGTCCTTAAATTTCGCGAGGGGGCGGCCCTGGGAGTCCTTGTATTTCGTTTGGTCAAAATCGCCCATATTTTCTACCATCAGCAGTTTCAACGTGGCGAATGTGGGCATATTGCCCCGCTCCCGGGCGACACGGACCGCCTGTACCAGAGCATCGTACGGGTCTTCCGGCTTCTCCGCCTTCTTTCGAATGTCTTCGGACAACTGGTGGTAGAAGAAAAACTCGTCCGCGCTCTGTGCCAAATGCGAGGAGGCGGCTTCAGCAACGCCAATGACAATCACTTTTTTCCCGTGTTGGCGTATGGCATTGACCAGCGGGATAAAGTCCCGATCGCCGGTCACCAGGACGTACACCCCGATATTGCCATAGGTGTATAAGATTTTCATCGTGTCGATGACCAGGTGAATGTCTACACTATTCTTGATCGCTTTGCCCTGGCGGTGATAATCGCGCGTGTAGTGATAGGTCGGCACATAAACCGGCTCGATGCCATTTGCATACAGAGCGTTGGTGACTTTCTGGTAGCGATACCAATCGGCATAAGCACGCGCGATAATTGTGCGGCCGTATTCGCCACACTTCTCCATGATCGTTTCAAAATTCGGTCTTGTGTTGTAGATTTGCTCTACAGAAATGTAGACGTTTTCAAAATCAATGAAAACAGCAACATCTCTATGATTGTCTTCTTTCATTTTCCTTTTTGCAACCTCCTAACGTGCTGAGCCAGAACCAAAAAAGCTAACCACAGATTGCACAGATTTCTCAGATTTCTCAGATTATTCTTGGTTTCTTAATCTGTGTCATCCGTGAAATCTGTGGTTCATCTTCTTGCTTCGTGTACAAGAATTTAACTGTCAAGGTTACTAAATTGGTAAGTAATGCGTAGCCCCGAAACTGGCGAGTCAAAACCCACCGAGATTCTTGCTACGGATACCGTTCTTATAGATAGTTTAGCAGCGTCACGATGAGTGGCGCAAGAGCGACTGCCGGCAAAAAGTTGGCAACGCGCATCTTTTTCAGGTCTAACAATAGCAGCGCGATACCCATAATCAGTACGCCGCCTGTGGCTGTCATCTCCACGATTTCGGGGCGGTCGGGGGTCAGGCTGGCCGCGAAGCCGGCACCGGCAAGCCCGGCCAGGAGGCTCAAGCCTCCCTGGTACAACAGGATCGTGATGGCCGCCAACATCACGCCCCAGCCCATCGTCGCCGAAAAGGCCATTGCGGCGATGCCGTCCAGCAACGATTTGATGGCCAGCAATCGAAAATCGCCGGTCATCCCATCCTGAATGGATCCCAGGATAGACATTGGTCCCACGCAGAACACCAAACTGGCCGTGACAAAGGCCCGGCCCACCGATGGCGGCGGGTCCGCCACGTCGTCCTGCACCGGATCAATGCGGGCTTCCAGCCACCGGCCAAAGTCGTTCAGCCTTCGCTCAATCTGCCACCATTCCCCGATGATTCCCCCGAGCAATACGCTCCCCATCACGATGAGAATATTGTTCGTCTTCAAGGCCATGTCGAGGCCGACGAGAAAGGTGACCAGACCCAGGCCGTGCATCATCGTCTCCTGCATCTTTGCCGGCAGACGGTGCCCGACCATCGTTCCCGTGCTGCCGCCGAGCAGGACCGTGGCGACGTTAATCAGTGTCCCGATCACCGCATCCCCTCCAGGAGTTCGCGGGCTTTTGCCCGGCGGTCTGGGGCAGTGACCAAGGCCGCGCCCACCAGGATTGCATCGGCCCCCTTCGCGAAGAGAGCCGAAGCCTGTGCAAGGGTCTGAATGTTTCCGGAGGTCACGGTCAGCGCGTTCTCCGGCGCATGGTCCAAGAGTTCCAGTGCTGTTCCCCGTTCCAGCGAAAAGTCTTCCAATCGCCAATCATTCAGGCATAGCAATTGTGGGCGAAGGCCGATCACGCGTTGCAGGTCGGCCTGCGTGTGTACTTCCAGCACAGGCTCCATGCCCAATTCCGCACAAACAGTCATCAGCTCCTCGATTTGAGCAGTGGTCAGCAGCGCGGTCAGCAAGAAAACTGCGTCTGCCCCATACGCGCGAGATTCGTAAACCTGGTAGGCATGTACGATAAAGTCACGTCGAATCAGGGGGCAGGAGACTGTCTCGCGGGCCGCCATCAGGTCACGTATGCCCCCACCGAAATGGCGGGACTCTGTGACGACAGAGAGGGCTGCCGCGCCGGCAGAAGTCAAACTCCCGGCTAGTTCGGCTGCACTTTCGCTCACTGCGTAGTCGCCTCGCACGGGTGAGGCACTGACGATTTCGGCGATGAGGCATCGCTCCGGCTTATCGATCTCTGCCACCAACGACCGGGCAGGGTCTTGCTTCTCAATCCGGTCGCGGAGAAGAGATAGCGGCTGCTGAACCCGTTTTGCCAGCAACTCTTTCCGTTTTGCGGCAACGATTTGGTCGATCAGCTTCGGCTTTTCATACGGTATTGGCGTCAGACTCAAGGAGTACGTCCTGCTCTTCACTCAACGGACTGACGCCTTGTAGGGTGTCGTCCGCTGTTGCTGTGTCCTCGGGGGCGATGTCATCGGGAGTGGGATATTCCAGGAACGTGGCGATAGCCTCCTGCTCCTCCGGAATCGGGGAGGGCAATGCCGCCCGTGATGTTTGTTGGTCGGCCAAAGCAGCTTCCGAGATCGTCCGCCCTGCCTCATAAACGGGCGGTACCAATTCCCCATAGACGGCCATATCGATGTCACGGCGAACCGCAATGTCCGGATCGAGCCAGAGTTGATGCAATGCATCCATATCGCAATGTGTCGTTACAATACCTTCTCCTTCCTGCGTGCCAATTTCCGCGAGCACGCCGCTATTCCGTCGGGTGATCTCCAGCGGAGCGAACAGGGTAGACCGGCCTCGGAATTTGCCTTCTTCTTCGTACCCCAAAGGGTTGGGGCCGACCAAGTAACTTTGCACGCCGAAGATCTGATTCTCCTGCACCCGGGCCAGCATCGCCATACGCATTTTGTGGGCCGTACTCAACCTGGTGCAGGCCAGCGGGTTGACCAACACCTCCACACCGGAAAAGGCCAGAAGGCGCGTGGTTTCCGGAAATAGCACTTCGCTCCCCACCACAATGCCGATCCGGCCAAAATCTGTCTCGAAGGCCTGGTAGGTTTTGCCGGCGACACAGAATTGCCGGTCGAGTTTGTTGAGGTTCAACTTGGCCTGCCATCCCATCAACTCGCCGTCCGGCGCAAAGAGAGCGGAAAGGTTTCGAACTTCCCCGTCATCGTCCTCCAGGTAGATGCTGCCGCCGATCACGTAGGTGCTGTGGTTGCGCGCTGCCTCAGAGAATATGCGCAGGTACGACTCGCGCAGCACATCACTTTGCTCCTTGATCGCACCGGGCAGAGCTTGCGGCACGCCCCCCAACATCCCGGCAGCCGTGCCGGCCAGCGTGCCCATCACCCGCTTCCGCACGCGGGAGATGAACGGCTGCGATTTTTCGGTGCTGGTGACCGACCGCTTCAACAGACGACCGCGCAGGCCGCTAAAGAAAGGCCCGGCCAACATCAGGCCACACAACTCCGGAAAGACGACCAAGCTGGCCTCTTTGTTCTTGGCCAACCGCATAAATCGTTCCACGTCGGACTGAAAATCATCCTCTGTTGGATGAAGGCGCATAGTTTGTTGAATTGCGGCGATTGTTATGCTCGGCATAGCCTTGATTCCTTATTCTCGGGACGGGTTCACTCCGGCAGAGTGAACCCGTCTGAAAATCGGGCATGGTTCATTTTGCAGAGAAAACTGCTTGACGAATTGTAACGGTTCGCGCAGGCAAAATCCGTGAAGCGTGATTCGTAAAACGTGAAAAAGGCCTTCTTTCACGCAGTACGTTTCACGTTTTACGCAAATTCTTCCTGGCGACAAGACACAATTTGTCAACCTACCTTCATGCCATGCTGAACTATGCCGAAAATCGTGCCTCGATACCCTATTGTACCACGACTTGTTAGTTCTTGGCAATATTGGTAGCGTCACAGAAGTTCGACTTCTGCCAGAAGTCGAACTTCTACAATCGTCATGCCACAGCGTTTTTCTGGTTGTTGATCAGCTCGGTGGCCAGCATACCCCCCAGGATCAAAACGCAGCCGGCGGCCTCGCGCGGACCAAGCTGGTCGCCGGCCAGCATGTAGCCGAACAGGGCTGCAAAGACCGGCTCCAACGAAAAGATAACCGCCGCGTGCGTGGGCGACGTGAATTGTTGGGCGGTAGTTTGCACGGAAAGGACCAGCGCCGTAGCCACCACGCCGGTGAAGATCACCGCGCCCCAGGCCGTTAGGGGGAGCGACACCGTGAACTCTTCGAGCACCGGTGTCAGGGCCAGGCTGACCAGCGCGGTCGTGAGCACCTGGAAGAAGGTCAGGCGCAGGGGATCCATATCCGGCGCAAAGTGGGCGATGGTGACGATGTGCAAGGCAAAGCTAATCGCGCCCCCCAACACCCAGAGATCACCGGCAGAAAACGAAAAATCTTGCTTCAGCGAAAGCAAAGCCAGGCCAGCGGTCGCCAGGATCACCCCAAAGACGGCCGGCCGCGTGGGAGGGCGTCGCAGGAAAACCGTGGCAAACACCGGCACCATCACCACCGACATGCCGGTGATAAAACCCGCTTTGGAAGAGGTCGTGTATTGCAGGCCAATCGTTTGCAGGATGTAGCCTGAAAAGAGCCAGATACCGATGAGAACGCCGGCCAGCACTTCTGCGCGGCTGCTCGTCCGAATTCGATCCCGGAAGAGCAGGCCCAAAACGGCGGCGGCAAGCAGGAAACGGAGTGCCAGGAAATTGGCGGGGCCAACGCTGGCCAGTGCATCTTTCACCATCACAAAGGTACTGCCCCAGATCAGGGTGACGAGCACCAACCACATATCAGCCTGACGTTGGCTCAAGGGGTTCGTTCCACCTGCACGAGGTTGGTGTAGAACGTGGCGCCGCCGCCCATGTCTGCTTCGCGATTTGCCGTGGTTGCGTTCACGCTGCGATTGCCCGGCGATTTGCTGGCCCACCAGACGCTGGGACTGGCCACGACGCAGGGTCGCACGTCTTCGGTGACTTTGGCGTAGAGCTGACACGCCCCCCGCTCGTTCCATACGCGCACCAAGTCGCCATCAGCGATGCCGCGTACGGCCGCGTCGTGGGGGTGGATTTCCAGCGTAGGCTGGCCTTCCTTGCGTACCAGGGCATCCACCGCGCCGAAACTGCTGTTCAACAGGTGGTGCGCGCTGGGGGTGATGAGCTGCAAGGGGAAGCGGCGCAGCGTATCCGCGTCCGCCTCGTGCCCTTCGACGAGGGCGTGGTGGTCGGGCAGCGGGTCGTAGCCCTGCCGCGCCATCCGCTCGGAGTAGAATTCCACGCGACCGGAAGGCGTGGAAAAGTGTCCGTCGGCAAAGGGACGGTGCGGGTACTCCGGCAGGTTCAGCCGCGCCCAGCCATCGCGCATCAGCCGCTCGCGCGTAATGCCGGCCAGACGCGGGTCATCGCTATCCAGCGCCTGATCGATCAGGGCCTCGTCGCTATCGGCGAAGCAAGGTTCGGCAAAGCCCATGGCTTGGGCCAGCCGGCGGAAGATTTCGGTGTTGGGCAGGCTCTCGCCCAGTGGGGCGATGGCCGGCCGGTTCAGACCGACGTAATAGTGCCCGTAGGACGTGTGCAGGTCCAGGTGTTCCAGTTGTGTGGTCGCCGGCAGCAGGATGTCCGCGTAGCGCGCCGTGTCAGTGAAGAAGGGGTCGGCGACTACGGTGAACAGGTCGTCGCGGGCCAGGCCACGCAACACGCGCGTCTGATCGGGTGCGCTGTTCGCCGGGTCAGAGTTATAGACGAACAGCCCCTTCAGCGGCGGGTCGTGCGCGGTCAGCAGCGCTTCACCCAGCTTGATCATGTTGATCGTGCGCGGGTGGCCGCGGATGAGGTCTTTTCGTTTCAAGGCCGCCCCGTTGACCGGAAACTCCGCGCCGGTGCTCAACAAGAACCCGCCGCCCGTATCGCGCCATGCGCCGGTGAGGGCCGGCAGGCAAGCAATCGTGCGAATCATCATGCCGCCGTTGGTGTGGCGCTGCAAGCCGTAGTTGACGCGGATGGCCGCCGGTCGCGTCGCGGCATACAAGCGGGCCAGGTCCATGATTTCGTCCGCATCCAGGCCGGTGATGGCCGCCGCACGCAGGGGCGGGAAGTCTCGCACCCGCTCGCGCAGGGCGTCGAAGCCGGTGGTGTGCTGCTGCACATATTCGGCATCGTAGAGGTTCTCCTCGATGATGACGTGCATCATGCCCAGGGCCAGGGCCGCATCCGTGCCCGGGCGCGGCTGCAAGAAGCGGTCGGCGCGGCGAGCGGTGCGCGTGCGGCGCGGGTCAATGACCACCAGGTGTGCGCCCTGCTTCTGCGCCTCGTTCAGGAACGGCATCAGGTGTACGTGGCTGGTGACCGGGTTCGATCCCCAGACGATGATCAGTTTGGCGCGGGAAAACGCTTCCGGATCGGTTCCGCCGGCACGCCCCAGAGTAAAATCGTGGGCCACAGAGCCGGCCGTGGAGCAGATGGTACGCTGGAGCAGGGTAGCGCCCAGGCGATAGAAGAACCGCCGGTCCATGCAGGCAAAGTTGAGCAGCCCGAGTGTGCCGGAATAGCTATAGGGGAGGATCGCTTCCGGGCCGTGGGCGGCAACGATTTCGCGGAACCGTTCGGCGATGTCCGTGATGGCCTCGTCCCAGGTGATCCGTTCCCATTCTCCGCTCCCCTTTGGGCCAACGCGCCGGCGGGGATAGAGCACACGGTTGGGATTGTACGTCCACTTCAGGTAGTTGTTGACTTTTGCGCAGAGGAAACCCTGTGTGATCGGATGATCGGGATTGCCACGGATTTTCTCGGCGCGGCCGTTGACCACGGTCACCAGCATGGAGCAACTATCGGGACAGTCGTGGGGGCAGACAGCGTGTACAATTTTCATGGCAGAACCTTTCCAACTCGTCACCGGTGCTGGGAAACTGGTGCATCGCCGCAGTTAGCCAAAGCGACCGGTCACGTAATCTTCCGTGCGTTTATCTTCTGGGCGGGTAAACAGCACATCGGCAGGGCCTTCCTCTACCAGTTCGCCCATCAGCAGGAAGGCGGCACGGTCGGCGACGCGCGCGGCCTGTTGCACACTGTGCGGCACGACGATAAACGTCACCGATTCGCGGAGCTGGAACAATGCCTCTTCCACCTGCAAGGTAGAGATGGGGTCCAGTCCAGAGGTTGGTTCATCGAGCAGGACCACTTCGGGTTGCAGGGCCAGTGTGCGGGCCAGACAAAGGCGTTGTTGCTGGCCGCCAGACAGGGCCATTCCGGGGTCATCCAGGCGATCTTTGACTTCGTCCCACAGCGCGGCAGCATGGAGCGACCGTTCGACAATTTCGTCCAGAGTCGAGCGGTCGCGACTCCTGCCCAGTGTCAAGCCATAGGTGATGTTATCGCGAATGGAGAGGGGGAGCGGTACCGGCTTGGCAAAGACCATGCCCGCCCGTTGCCGCAAGCGGGTCACGTCTACATCGGGAGCAAAAATGTCCTGCCCATCGAGCAGGATTTTGCCTTGCAGGTGGGTTTCTTCCAGGCTCAAATCGGTCAAGCGGTTGAGCAGGCGCAGGAGCGTAGATTTGCCACTGCCCGCCGGCCCAAAAAGGACGTAGATTTGGTTCGGCGGGACGCGCAAGTTGATGTCGCGCAACACTTCGTGGTCCTCGTAGGCAAAGTGTACGTGCTGCAGTTCGATTTTGGCAGGAGTGTCCATGGTCACATCACCATTGCCGGCGACGGCGATAGCGTCGTCGAATCAGGGTAGCGGTCAGGTTCATGGAAAGGACGAAGACGATCAGCACGAGCGCAGTTCCGTACTGGATTTGCACGGGCATACTGGGCACCTGCGTAGAGATCACGAAGAGGTGGTACGGCAAAGCCATTGTCTGATCGAAGATGGAATGCGGCAGGCGCGGCAGGAAGAAGGCCGCGACGGTAAACAGGATCGGTGCGGTCTCCCCTGCCGCCCGCTCCAGCCCGAGGATGACACCGGTAATGATGCCGGGTAATGCCTGCGGCAAAACGATGCGGCGAATGCCCTGCCACTTCGTACCACCAACGGCAGCGTTGACCACCCGAAAGCTCTGGGGAACGCTACGGATCGCTTCTTCGGATGTGCTGATGATAACCGGCAGGGTCAGGATACCCAGGGTGAGCGAGCCGGCCACGATGGATGTGCCGAATTGCAGGAACAGGACGAATAGTCCTAGACCAAAGAGTCCGTACACAACAGACGGTACGCCAGCCAGGTTGATGATGGAAAGGCGAATGACACGGGTCAGGGGTGTATCGGCGGCGTACTCTGCGAGATAGATGCCGCCCCCAATGCCGATGGGCACCGAGAAGATTGCTGTACCCAGGGTCAAGAAGAGTGTACCCACGATTGCAGGCAAGATGCCCCCTTCGCGCATCCCGTTTCTGGGCATTCCGGACAAGAATTCCCAACTGACGGCCCCGATCCCTTGCACAACGATGTAACCGATGACGAAGATCAGGGGGATGATAACGAGTACCATGGCAGCAGTCAGGGTGCCAAAGACGACTCGTTGCGTAGCGCGCGGTGTCAGGTGCATGATGATTTGCTCACGAGAGGAGCCGGCCTCCGCCCCTGCGCTCGCTCCGGAACAGGGCTACAGCGGCGAAGGCGTTGATCAGGAATGTCAATACAAAGAGGGTGATGCCTACCATGAAAAGCACGTGGTAGTGCGTGCTTCCCTGGGCGACCTCGCCCATTTCGGCAGCGATCGTCGCCGTCATGGTACGCGCCGGGCGGAGGAAAGCGTCCAGGCTGGTGGGGATACGCGCCGCGTTCCCTGTAACCATCATGACGGTCATGGTTTCGCCAATGGCCCGGCCAACGCCCAGCATGATGGCAATCAGGATGCCCGACCGCGCGGAGGGCAACACGACCCGCCAGATCGTCTGCCAATCGGTGGCGCCCAGGGCGTAGGCCGCATCGCGGTACGATTTGGGTACGGCGTCCATCGCATCCTCGGCGATGCTGATGATGGTAGGCAAGGCCATGTAGGCCAGCAAGACCGAGCCGGTGATGGCGGTCAGGCCAGTCGGTGCCCCCAGGTATTGGCGAATCAGGGGAGAGAAAGCCAGCACACCAATGAACCCCAGCACGACGGAGGGGATACCGGCGATGACCTCAATGGTCGGTTTGAGTACGTCGCGGAGCGGTTCCGGCGCAATCTCACCCAGGTAGATGGCGACGCCGACGCCAAGGGGGACGGAAATGAGAACGGCTCCGACAGTCACTAACAAAGAGCCCATCACCAAGGGGACGAGGCCGAAGTAACCAAAAGTAGGATACCACTGCGTACCGGCAAGGTTTGAAAGGGGGACTTCTTGCAGCGTTGCCGCACCCTCTTTGAGCAGGAAGGCGAATATCAGCGCTACGAGCGCAATGGCCGACAGGCCGAGCAAGCGCACGATCTGCTCAACTGCGAATTCACGCCAGTTGACAATAGCGCGTGAAGGTTTCTTCGAGGCAGATGCCGTGGTCACGATTTCGTCTCCCACTTTTTCAGTGGAGGGGTACAAACCCCAATTGCCGCACGATGGCTTGTCCTTCATCGCCCAGAATCCAATCGAGGTAGGCTTTGATCTCGCCGGTCGGCTGGCCGTTGGTGTACATGTGCAGCGGCCGGGCAATCGGGTACGCGCCAGAGTTTACCGTTTCGATGCTCGGGGCGACATAAGGGCCGGCTGTGGTGCGCGCGATGCGTAGTGTTTTTTGTTCCGCGGTAACGTAGCCCAGCCCATCATAGCCGATTGCGTTTGGATTCCGCGATGTTTCCAGACTGATGCCCTCAGAGGATGGAAGCAGCAACGCTTCGGGCGAAAAGAGGAGTTTGCTGTCCTTGTCTCCTTTGCGAACAATGTGCTCCAGGAAATATACGTAGGTGCCGGAATTCGACTCGCGGGACGTCAGCACGATGGGCCTATCTTCGCCCCCCAGCTCTTTCCAGTTGGTGATTTTGCCGGTATAGATGTCCGATAGTTGGTCAATGGTCAGTTCGTTTACCGGATTGCTCGGATTGACGACAACGGCGATACCGTCTCGCGCGATAGTAATTTCAACCGGCTCGGTGCCGTTGGCTTGCGCGTTTTTGATTTCTTTTTCTTTCATGGCGCGAGAGGCGTTGGCAATATCCACCGTGCCGTTGATCAAAGCGGCAATCCCTGTGCCGGAACCTCCGCCGGTAACAGAGATACGGACATCAGGGTGGGAACCCATATAGGCTTCGGCCCAGGCCAAGGCCAGATTCACAATTGTGTCTGAGCCTTTGTTCTGGATCAATCGGCCGGCAGGTTGTGCTGTCGAACCGGCGGGAGCAGTCTTGGAAGTACACCCAAGAACTGTAAGAGAAAGTAGGAATAGTACCGAGAGTAGCCAAAGTGGTGAAATAGTTGTGCGTGTTTTGCTTTTGCAGAAGATCTCCTGCAAAGAGTGAACCATTCGTAAAATGTGCCTTCCTGGACAGGCGTCGGAATAGGGATTCTGGCGCTACGGTTCTGGACTCATCGTCGGTCGTTGCCGTCACCGTTTCCATCGCTGGTGTCAGCGCGTTGCCCGCTCATGGTAACCGTACTACGTACGTTCCATTGCAAACAGTTTGCCTTCGCAACCATTACATACTCATTATAACATCGGGAACGGGAATGGTCAAGCTACAAACATCAGTGGAAACAGAAGTTCGACTTCTGCCAGAAGTCGAACTTCTACGCACCCTAGCAGGCTGTCGGAGAGAACAGTTTTTTCTTTTTAGAACACAGATTTTC
>CAZFFM010000019.1:0-23146 GCA_964517425.1 uncultured Ardenticatenales bacterium
TTCAGCCACAGATTGCACGGATTTCCACAGATTTTCATCTATTCTTGCTGATTTTCCGTGAAAATCCGTGACCATCCGTGGCAAAAACAAAACACGCCAGTGTCCAGGTCGAAACATTCAACCTGGTTGTTCTTCGTGCCTTCGTGCCTTCGTGGTTCATTTGCGAGAATTGCCTCGCAAAAAAATGATGGACACCCGCGGTTGGCAGCTACCGTCTCCGGCCACCGTCCCCTTCCCCCCATAGCAACACACCGCTTTGAAACAGTAGTCAGAAAGCAGTGCCCATGAGCGCCGCTGCGCGCCACCAACGATGAAAATGGCGGGATGCAATAGTCAATGATCAAGTGTCAATTTTCAATTTTCAATGGGCGAGCGGCACGCAACACGCCCTGGAATGGGGATTCCAGGGCTACATGATCTGACCTCTGACCTCTGACATCTGACATCTGGTTTTCAAAGCAGCGATTTGGGGCTATAGTCCCTGCGGACGGGACTATTTTCCCGCACGACAAAGACCCTTTGCCCCTCAAAAAAAGAGACCCTTTTCGAAAAGAGTAAAGTCTCATGCCTCTCGTTTTGACCTCCCACTTGCGCTATGATGGATACAACAAGCGACAAGAACAAATCGTGGAGGAAACAGGACATGACGACAAATCAACGCATACTTCAGACAATATCCGCACTTACAGCGGCTCTCGCTATTGCTTTCGCCGGCAGATACCTTTCGCCGATGAATGCAAACGTCGCAACCGCCGGCCCGGTGTATGAAGCACAGTATGACCTGGACGGGAATGGGCAAATTGACGTGGCCGACATCACGCAGGTCACCACCGGCTGGGGCAGCACAAACCCGGACTTTGACGGCAACGGCACGGTTACGCTCGAAGATGTTATGCTTGTTGCTTCGCGGTGGGGATCATCCTCCGACGATACCCCGCAAAACATAGACGTAGCTTCCCAGAAAAAGGGAGCAGGCGTACCTTCATGGGATCAAGGATATTGGAAGACCATCTCCGACTCGCAGCTTCAAACGCTCAACAGCGCATGGTTCTACGACTGGGGCGTCACTTCTCGCTTTCTCGATTATAGCACCGAATACGTACCGATGATCTGGAGCGACCGGTTGGACTGGTACGGTGGCGCGGCGAACATCGCCAAGCTGGCCGCCGGCCACCCAGGGCGATACTGGCTTATCTTGAATGAACCAGACCTAGCGGAACAAGCAAACATAAGTCCGGAAGCGGCAGCGCCCCTCTTCCACCAAATCGAAGAAATTATCCTGGGTGCCGACCCGACCGCTAAGCTGATCATCGGCGGAGCGAGCCAGGTCGGATGGCCGCAGTGGCCCGAACAATTCCTGGCAGCCTATCAGAATCTCTACGGCAAAGAGCCGACCCGCGCCGGCTGGCACACCCATTTTTATCCGTACGCCAACGCGAATTCCGACCCGGCGGTACTGGCCGCTCGCACGCAATCATACGTAACAGAAGCACGAGCGTGGGTAGATAGCCACGGAGGCGGCGAACTTTGGCTCACCGAGTTCAACGTTCACACGACAGAGGCCGCGGCCGAAGCCTACATGACCGACATCGTACCGTGGCTGAAAAACTATGATGGCATCCAGCGCTTCGCCTGGTTCGCCATAGACGCCTCGGCCATCAACTGGGCCGCCGGCAGTCTGATGGATCGCTCCTTCAACCTGACACCGCTCGGCGAACTGTACGCCAGCTTCTAATCGTTCAATAACTTCACCAACGGCGTGTCGCGCGACAAATGCGATACGCCGTTGCTATTTCCGTACTTGTTTACCCTGTTCTTCCTTTACCACCAAGGCACCAAGACACAAAGAAACAATCGTTAGAAGGCATTGGAGCAAGAGTCGCACGTACTCGCTCTCAGCCCCCGTCTCGGGGGCGTCTCAGGCGGGATTCGCCCCGTCAATCCGTCCTCGGGGACGAGGACTTGGAGCTTCTGGAAGCCAACGTGTCACGTTTGCCTCAATGCGTTAGAAGGTTCCAACGTGGAAACGTGGCGACGTTCAACCTTTTTTCTTTGAGCCTTCGTGCCTTGGTGGTTAATCATTTGCTGGAGGGTACGTTGCCACGCGAAAAAGATGACGGCTACCTCGAATGAAAGGAGCTACCCCAAACTTGACAAAAGCTGACTTGTGCTCTAGAGTCGGTCGTCATGAAAGTGCTATTTCTTGTAACCAACTTTGCGCGGTGGGAAGGGGACCCTCATTCCCCCTGGCTGGTGGACCTGGCCATCCGTTTACGCGAGAGGGGCATTGCGCCCTCGGTGTGGGCACCCTCCTATCACGGGCAAGGCGACCACACCATTCAGCAGATTCCTGTCCACCGTTTCCGTTATGCGCCGGCTCCTTGGGAACAGCTAACACACAACGAAGGCGCACCAAACAAACTTTCGAACCCCTTGTATCTGCCCCTCGTGCCCTTCTATCTAGCCGGCGGGCTGCTCGACATCCAGCGCCGCATGAGCGCACAACACTATGACGTGCTGCACGTCCACTGGCCCCTTCCCACTGCCCTGTTTGGCCTGGCCGCTCGCCGGCGCAACGGAGCGCGACTGGTCGCCTCCTTCCACGGCGCGGAACTGATGCTGGCCCGTCGCTATCCCGGATTGCAACCCATCCTGCGGCGGCTGATGCGCGATTTCGATGCCATTTCGGCCAACTCGGCGTTCACGGCGCGCCTGGTGCGCGAGATCACCGGGAAAGAGGCGGTCGTCATTCCCTACGGATCTACCATCGGCGACCACGACAGCCAGGGCGTGGGAACCGTGCGCGGTCAGAAGGTAAAACCGGCGACGATACTCTTCGTCGGGCGGTTGATCGAGCGAAAAGGCGTGCCCTACCTGATAGAGGCAATGGCCCATCTCAAGCAGCATACGCCGGCGCAGCTCAACATCGTGGGCACGGGCAGCGAGCAAGCCACGCTGGAACAGATGGCAACCGAGCGGGGCGTTCAGGACGACATACACTTCCTCGGACGGGTAAGCAGCCAGGAACTGGGCCAGTTGTATGCCACCTGCGATGCCTTTGCCCTCCCCTCCATCGTAGATCGTCACGGCGACACCGAGGGGCTAGGCGTCGTCTTGCTGGAGGCGATGAGCTATGGCCGGCCGGTGGTGGCAACCAACGTCGGAGGCATTCCCGACATCGTCAGGCACGAATCTACCGGGCTGTTGGTTCCTGAAAAGGATCCTCCGGCCCTGGCCCAGGCATTGAACCGCCTGCTAACGGATGAGGGACTGGCCGAACGTCTGGGCAAGGCCGGGCAAGATTACACGCGCGCGCATTTCAGCTGGTCGAGCATCGTAGATCGAATCATCGAATTGTACGGCGGAGCATAGCGCAACCTCTGGCAACTTGTCGGAGAAAGAATGGGGGGACACAGATTTTCCGATGATTTGGCCTGAACATCTGTGTTTATCTGTGAGAATCTGTGTTCTATAAGGGAAAAACCGCCCTCTCCGACAGCCTGCTAACTGCCCCAAAATGATCGGGCCATAAAGAGGCCGCGCCGCGTGATTTCGGGCAGTTCACTCACCGCCGGCGATCTGGCGGTAGAGGGCCGCTGTTTCCCGCACCGTACGCTGCCAGGAGAAGGCTTGCGCGCGCGCCAAGCCCCGCGTCCGCAGGTCGGCGGCCAGCGTCCCGTCTCGCAGCACGCCGGCCAACGCTTCGGCCAGCGCGCCGGCATCGCCGGGATGGACCAGCAACGCGGCCTGCCCGGCCACCTCGGGCAGCGAGGAGACGTTGCTCGTGACCACAGACGTACCACAAGCCATGGCTTCCAATACCGGCAGGCCAAACCCTTCATACCACGAGGGGTAGGCAAAGACTTTGGCTGCGTTGTAGAGCGCGGGCAAGTCACTGTCCGGCACGTACCCGAGCAATCGTACCCGACCATCCTCCTCCAGCGATTGCAGCCGGCGGTATAGGCGCTGCGCCCGCCATCCGGCACGACCGGCGATCACCAGCGGAGCCGGCCACGACAACTGGCGGCAAGCCTCGATCAGGGTCTCCAGGTTTTTGCGTGGCTCGATGGTGCCCACAAACAAGATGTAGCCTTCGTCCAGCCCAAAGCGATGTCGCACGCGCGTGCCAACCTCCCCAGCCGGCAGCACGCGGTAGGATGACGCCACGCCGGGGAATATCACGTGGACTTTGTGAGGGGCTGCGCCCGCCAGCTCGATCAGGTCGCGCCGCGTACTCTGTGAATCGGCAATGACCGCCGCCGCCCGACGTACCACGTAGGGCGTGATCCATCGCAGATTCCAGCGGTTCAGCGGCCGGTGGAACTGGGGGTAACGCAAAAACGAGAGGTCGTGTACCGTAATCACGGTGGGTGTGTGGGCCATCGGCGGTGCGATCACATCCGGGCCATGAAACAGGTCGCACTGCGGCAGCCAACGATCCCATGACACCCCAAGAACGTGGCTCAGCAGAAGAGCAAGCCGGTATTGCTTGTTGCCGAGGGGTACGACACGGGAAGGGACACCCGCCAACGAGACCGGTGGACGCGCTGCGCCATGCCGGTTGTGAAGAAAGGTCAGATCGGGCCGGCCGGGAAGCGCGAGCAGCCCTTCGGCCAGCTCGCGCGTGTACCGCCCCACGCCGGCCCCTTGTTGCACGGCAGCAGAGATATCCAGGAGGGCTTTCATCGTGCCGTCTCCTCAAGCCGCCGGCGGACGAGCGACTCCAGATGGTCTACGCGATGTTCCCACGTGTGCCGGCGGGCGACGGCCAGGCGCCGTGCCTGTCCGGCAGCCGGCCCTTCGGCAACCGCCGCTTCGACCTGGCGCACGAATTCTTCCGCGGTGTGCGCCAGTCGCGCCACCCCGGCATACGGCTGCAAAGCGGGCAAAGCCGTGGCCACTACCGGCCGGCCCGTCGCCAACATCTCGAAGAACTTGATCGGGAAGACCCCGGCCGTGTGCTCGCTCAAGCGATAGGGGATGATACACACCGCGCAGCCTTTGAGATAGGCGGGCAAGTCGGCGTAGGGACGGTAGCCCAGCGCGTACACGTTTGGCAATCCGGTGAGGTCCACGCGGGACGATTCGCCGGCCACACCACCGGGGCCGATCAGGAGCAGCGACCAATGCGGATGGGCACGAGCCAGGCGCGCAACCCAGTCCACGTTCACTTTGTAGTCGTCCAACGTGCCGACAAAACCGACGATGGGACGCGCCAGGTCGACAACGTCGTCCGGCAAAGGCGTGGCCGGGTCCATCGCGCGGGCAAAGTGGTCGTAGTCGCCGACGTTCGGCACAAGGTGTGTGTGCGGGTTCAGCGCCCGTTTTGCGGCGAAGAGTTTGGGCGCGGTCACGAACAGCAGGTCGGCGCGGCGGGCGAGCGATTCTTCCAGGGCCACGATCTCCGCCCGCCGCGCGGCGTATTGCGGGAAAGTGGCCCAATCGTCCACGCAGTCGTAGCAGGTGAGGCGGGCGGGCAGGTGGCGCAGCGCGCGCACCGCCGCCGGGTGATAGACCCACACCACCGGATCGGGCCAGCCGTGGCGCTGGAGAAAGGTACGAACCAGCGCGGCAGCCAGTCGCCAGGAGAGCGGTTTCAGCCGGGGGAAGTGTCGCAGGGGGAGAAACGTGGGATGAAATCGCCACAGATTCGGCTCGGGATGACTGACCCAGCGGACGATCTGGTCGCTGCGCAGCCCCCGAACGCGCGCGCCCGGGTCCACGTAGAGGACGCGATGCCCCCGGCGGGCCAGGCGCGACATGACATGCTGCTTATTGGTCCACAAAGGCTCGTCCCAATAGGCCGACGAGAAACAGACGATGGGCCACTTCCCGCTCATGTCAATCTCTCCAGCCAATGTCCAAGCCGGGGGTTCAGCCGCTGAAACAGCGCTTGGTCCTCGACGGAAAGGGGTTTGAGCAAGGCCAGAATGATGGCAAAGAGTAGGATAAAGGCCAGCGCGCCGGCAACCAGGGGGATCAGACCGGGGTGCGCCAAGGGACGGGTCAGCACCAGCGCACCGGCGGAGGCGAGCAGCACCTTGGCTGCAAAGCGAATCGGGTAACGGGCCTGTGTCACGCGCAGGGTGATGATTGTCTCGGGGACCGTCGTTGCCAGCCCCGATAGACCGGTCGCCAGCACCGCGCCGAGTGGGCCATACAGCGGAATCCACAGCAGGGCCAGCCCCACGTTCAGCGCACCAGATACTGTGCGTGTGATGAGGGGGATGCGCTCCCGTTTCATGGCATAGAGTGTGGACGTGTTCGTACCGCCGCCGAAGAAGCGTGCTACCACCGTAAACGCCAGATAGACCTGTAACAGGCGGGCCGCTTCCGTAAAGCCGGCCCCGTACAGCCCGACGATCTCGGCGGCGTGCAGGGCCGCAAACGAAAGTGCCGGCACAGCCAGCAGGATGGCCACCTTGATCAGTGCTTCCCACGTTTGCGCCAGCCGGTCCAGGCCGCGATCGGCCACCTCGGAGAGGGCAGATTGGGCGATCCCCTCGAAGCCAATCAGCAAACCAGAACTGAAGATCAGGTTGAGGAGCGCGGCCAGGTTGTAATAGCCGATAGCTGCGCTGTCGTGGAGCAAGAAGCCCAGGAGCATAACGTCAGCCTGTTGCCCCAGGACATAGTTCAGGCCATTCGTGACCCCCAGGGTCGCTCCAAACCGGTGGACATCGCCCAGGGGGAACGGTTCTGCCGGCGCTCGCAGCAGGCCGCGCAGGTAGGCCAGGTAGATCAGTGCGGCCACCATTGCGGTCACGCCCATGATGAAAAGGACCGCGCGGATGTCGCCACCCGCGTTCAGAACGAGCACGCTCAGGCCAAGATTCGCGGCCTGAATGCCCACGCGCACCACCGAAACCAACGTGACATCGAGCAATCCGATGAGGAAGTAGGCCAGCAGATTCGCCAGATTGAAGAAGAAAAGATAGGGCAAAATCCACAGGATGCCGCCGGCCGCCGGCCCGACCGTTTGCTCCATCCAGGGTACGATCAGGACGAGGAGCAGGCTCAATGCGGCGAAGATGAGGATGCGGCGCACGAGAATCTGGCGCAGGAGATAGGCGAGACGTTTCGGATGGCCGGCGTGACGGGGGACGAACGTGTTCAGGGCCTGCTCGTAGCCGAATGCGCCCATCAGCGTGACCGCCGTGAAGGTGCTGACGGCGAAGGAGTATACTCCGAACGAGTCCGGCCCCACCCGGCGGGCGACAAAACTGATGAAAAGAAAACGGAGGCCAAATTCGGCAATCCGCCCGGCATAGTTCCAGGCAAACCCCTGTGCGAAACGGTGCAACAAGCTCTGGCGCATAGATTTTCCCTACAGATCGGCCGGCCGGCGCAAGAGGCCGGGCACCCAACTGGCTACCCGCCCGCAAGCAAAGGAGACCGTTTCCAGCCAAAAGAAAAGGGGGGCCACGAGGAGCGCGCCAGGGTCGCGGCGTTCCAGCGCGATGCGCAGTGTCCCCCGCCGCTCCGCATTCCACGGCGCAGGCCCGAACAGGCTGAGTGCCTTCAGCAACGATAAGCCGGCATACGCCAGCTTCCTGGGCAACGAGGGGACAGCGTTTAACAAACGGTCTTTCTGCTTTTCGTTCGCGCCATTCCAAAACTGCCGGCGGATGAAGGCCCGCCAGGTGGTGGGGTCGCAGTGGCGAAACTCTGCGTGCGGGACGAAGGCGGTACGCACGCCGGTCGCACGCAGCCGGCGCGCCAAGTCCCAATCTTCTGCGTAGAACAAGTCCTCTCGAAAGCCATCGAGTCTTTCAAGATCAGCTTTTCGGTAAGCCCAAACACTCGTTTCCCGTTCGCCGCGCTGGATCAAGCGTGCGGCGGACAACCAGCGGTAATTTTGCAGGCGTACCAGCGGCGTGTTTTTGTCGGTCCACACACGGCGCAGCCCGGCGATGGACCCACCAACCTCCGGATCGCGCAGCGGGGCGACGAGCACCTCCAGGTAGTCGCGGCTATACCAGCCGTCCGATTCGGCAAAGACGATGATGTCACCCTTTGCCTGCCGCCAGCCGAGGTTGCGAGCGGCACTGGTTCCTTTGTGGTCGCCCTCGATCACCCGCACGGCATGTCGCCGGGCAATCGCAGCCGTATCGTCGGTGGAGCCGTCATCAACCACGATCACCTCGAAGGGGGCATACGTTTGGTCCAGGAGCGAATCGAGGCAGGGGCCGATGGTTTCGGCGCTGTTGTAGCAGGGCACGACTACGCTGACGAAGGGGTTCATACGCTCACTCCCACCGGCGCAACAGGCGATTGAGAGTCGACTCCATCGCGTCCCAACTGTAGCGGGCCAGGCAACGCGCGCGCGCCCGGCGGCCAAGTTCCGTGGCCAGCGCGGGATGGCGTGCCAGCGTGTGTATCGCCTCGCGGAGTGCTGCGACGTTGCCCGGTTCGACAATCATGCCGGCCTGCTCGCCGAGGATTTCCGGCAAATCGGAGACGCGCGAGGCAACGATTGCTTTGCCCATGGCCATGGCCTCGAAGACTTTGCCGGGAACCTGAGCCTGGCTGAAGCGTGTGCGGTGCTGGGGAATGGCGACCAGGTCGGCCAGGGCCAGAAAAGCAGGCATGGTGTTGTGGGGTTGGAAGCCAACGTGCATCACGCGGTCGCCCCCGATTTGTTTTACCCTGCTCAGGTAGCCGGCGGTCCCCTCCTGCCCGACGAGAAGCAATCGAACGCGCGCGCTTGCCGGGAGGTCGGCGACGGCGTCGGCCAGGTGGGCGACACCTTTGTGCGGGTTCAACGTACCGGTGAACAGGACAATCGTCTCGTCGGGAGAGATGCCCCATTTCTCGCGCAAGGCTGCCCTGTCGAAGCGCGCCGGATCGAAGGCACCGGTATCCGTACCGTGGTAGAGGATAGTACCGCCAAACTTGTCCTGAAGAAACCGTGAGACAACCGTAATTTCGTCGGCCAGTCCGGTCGAACGTTCCATCAACCAGGTGTATGGCAGCCCGTTCGGGTCCCAGAGGCGGAGCAGTTGGCGCAAGCGTTGGCTGGGGCGGGGGCTGCTCCACAGGTCGGCCACTTCCCAGTCCTCGATATCGAGAATCAGGGGACGGTGGTGGCGCAAGCGTGACAGCAGGGCGATTCCAAAGCTGGTGGGCCGGGGTTTGAAGGCGAAAACAATGTCTCCTTCGATGTGACGCAGCAGTTCGGGGAGCGCGCCCAGGAAACGGGGGTAACGACTTCCGGCCACCGTGCGGAAGGTAAATTCATCTCGATAGGGGGGGAAGATGCCATCGCCAAAACAGGGGCCAATGATTTCAACCTCGTGACGCCGTTCGAGCACTTTGGCGATAGGGTAGGTGCGTACGATGCTGTTTCGGCTCAGGTCGAAAACCAGGCAGCTAATCTTCATTTTTCAAACTGGAGTCTGGCAAAAATCATTATGACCGTGTAACACGGCATTTTCAGCCACAGATTGCACGGATTTCCACAGATTTTCATCTGTTCTTTCTGATTCTTCCGTGAAAATCTGTGACCATCTGTGGCAAGAACGAGAAACGCCAGTGTCCGGTTTCAAAATGAATATCACTTGATTGGCGAACAGATTGGGCCAGCGTTTGTATAGCCACGGGGTGCCGTTGCTCGGATACAGGGCGGCGACGCGGTAGTCCAGCTCCTCCGCCCAGCGGCAAAAGTCGAGCACGGTCCAAAAGCGCAGATGTTCGCCGGGGTGATAGACCCATTGCACGGGGAAGCGTCCGCAGAGCAGGCGGGCGCGATGTTTGATGTGGCCGATGTTGGGGATGGTGATGATCAAGCCCTGGCGAAAGTGCCCGCCGGCATTGCGGAGGAGCGCCTCGGGATCGGGGATGTGCTCGATCACTTCGGAGAGAATGATATAGTCGAACGTGCCGTCGAACTGGAACTCGGGTGCGGTCACGTCGCACACTTGCACGTGCAGACCCTTCTCTTGGGCCATCTGTACGGCAACCTCCGACAGGTCGCAGCCGAAGGCTTCGATGTTGCGTGATCGGCGCAGGTAGGCCAGGGCCGTGCCATCACCGCAGCCCACGTCAAAAACCGATGATCCCGGCTCGATAAACCCGGCCATCAAACGGACCCGTGGCTGGACCTCGTGGGGGCCGCGTGTTCGCCAGTAGGCGTCGTAATCCATCCGTTGTAGGCGGAGAGATGGCGTGCGTATCAGGTAAGCCACAGCTAATCTGGCCCAGGTCCAGAGCCGTGTGAAAACCATGCGCAGACTCACAAAGTTCTCCTCAAAATGTCATTTCCTGTGCTCCGAAAGAGTGAAGAATCAAGGTGCCACGTGTATTCTAACATCAGTGGGTCGTTTTGCCAAGAAGCGCCCTGCCCCGCTGCGCAAGAAAGCGGCGGACGGCCGACAGCCGATGAATCGCGCTGCTTGGGTAAGCATCATCTCTACGGCTCAAGCCCCCGTGGAAGGGGGCTTGAGCACTGGAAGGCAACATCCAGACTCCGTCATTTATGCAGAGCCACTCCCTCCCAGCCCAAAACGCGAAACTTTGCCTGCCGTTCCGCAGACGCCACCGGTTTGACAAGGTTGAAACCAAACGGTACAATATGTCTCGTCAAGAAATAATGGTGATACCTCAATAGAGGTTCAATCCGCTGTTATTCGCTGAAGACCGTTAAACCCTGTCTATTGATGGAGTAGAACCATGCAAGGGACCATGAATCGCCGTGCCTCCGTATTGGATTTGCCACTGTTTGGGGCTATCTCGCTGAACCGGGAAGTGGCTTTGTATTCCCTGTTTGTGCTGATTACAATTCTGACGCGGTTTTGGAATCTGGGCAGCAGAGCGTTGCACCACGACGAAAGTTTGCACGCTGTTTATTCATGGTACCTTTACGTGGGCCGGGGCTATGTGCACGACCCGCTCATGCACGGCCCCTTCCTCTTCCACATCACCGCACTGATGTATTGGCTCTTCGGCGATAGCGACTTTACGGCGCGGTTGGCCCCGGCGATCTTTGGGGTGTTGTTCGTCATCTCGCCGATCTTTCTGCGCCGCTGGCTAGGCCGAGCGGGCGCTTTGTTCGCGGCCTTCATGCTCATGATCTCGCCCGGCTTCATGTATTTTTCGCGAATGCTACGCCACGATATTTTCGCTTCCTTCTTCATGCTGTGGATGGTCATCGCTCTCTTCCAATTCCTGCATACCCGTGCGGACCGCTGGCTTTTCATCGGCGCTCTGGCTCTGGGGCTGGAGATCACCACAAAGGAAATCTACTACATCCACGGTTTCATCGGGGTCACGTTCATTCTGCTGATGTTGGGCTTAGAGCGCATGCGCAAATCGCGTCCGCGACCGGTTACTGAAGCCTTGCGCATCCTGACCGTACAGAGAGTCGTAGTGTTCCTTACAATTATTGCTGTCGTGTTCACGCTCTTCTACACGACCTTTTTTACGAACGTGTTGGGGCTGGGGTCTGGAAGCGTTGGGGCCATCGGTTACTGGCTGGCCCAGCACGGCGTCCGTCGAGGGGAACAGCCGTGGTATTACTACCTGATCCTGGTGCCGCTGTACGAGTTTCTGCCCGTGTTGTTTTCGTTGATCGGTGTTGCCATTTTCGGCCGGCGGGCCCTGCGCGGCGAAGCCGTGGATGGGGAGGAACCGTTTGTCCCCTTCCTCATCTGGTGGGCAGTCTTGGCCTTCATCATCTATAGTTGGGCCGGCGAGAAAATGCCCTGGCTCATCCTGCACCTGACCCTGCCGCTGATCCTGCTCGCCGCGCGCACCTTGGGCGGTTTGTTCGAGCAGACCGATTGGTCCGCGGTGCGCGAGCGCGGCGGGATTATCCTCGCGCTGCTGCTTCCCCCCACCCTCTTCGTGCTGTTCATCTGGAGCGGGCTGCGGCCATTCCAGGGCCAATCGTTGCAAAAGTTGGGCGAGACCGTGCAATGGCTGGCGGCGCTGGCCGTGCTGGTTGCCTTGCTCTATGCCATTGTGTACTACGCGCGCCGGCTCGGTCGCAAGATGAGCCTGCAAGTCGTCACATTTACCGCTTTTGCGGTGCTGAGTGTGCTCACTTTCCGCTACGCCTGGATCGCCTCGTTCGTTCACGGGGACATTGCCAAGGACATGCTGATCTACACGCAGAGCACCCCGGACGTGACCATGGTCATGCACGAAATTGACGCCCTCTCTGCGCGGCTGGCGGATGAGCAAACCATGAAAGTGGCCTACGACAATGAGTCTAGCTGGCCCTATGAATGGTACCTGCGGAACTACAAGAATCGCATCTTCTTTGGCGCAACACCCGGCCCCAACATTACCCAAGCGCCGGTGATTCTTGTGGGCGTCGTGAATGAAGGCAAAGTCAAACCGTACGTCACCGACTACGTCCGGCACCACTACAAACTCCGCTGGTGGTTTCCCGAAGATTACAAAGGGATGACCCTCGGCAAGGCCTGGCAATACTTGCAAGACCCCGAAATGCGCGCCAGCCTGCGCCGCTTTCTGCTCTATCGTGAACTCGATAAGCCGCTCGGTTCAACCGATTTTGTGATGTACGTGCGCAAGGATGTCGTCTCCAAAGTCTGGCAATATGGCGCTACGGTGGCCGCCGTACAGCCTGCCCTGGCCGAAGACCCCTACGCCAAGGCCGTTGTGCAGGCCAATGCAGTCTCATTCTGGGGAAGTCCGGGGAGTGGCCCAGGCCAATTCCAAAGCCCCAAGGGCCTGGCCGTGGATGGGCAGGGCAATGTGTACGTGGCTGACGGCGGAAACAACCGCATCGCCGTACTTAACAGCCAGGGCGAGTTCCTGCGATCGTTTGGGACGGTGGGCAGCGGTGCGGGCCAGCTCAAAGAGGCGTGGGGCGTAGCGGTAGACCCGTCCGGCAACGTTTACGTCGCCGACACGTGGAATCATCGTGTGGAGAAATACGATTCCACCGGAACGTTCCTGACGCAGTGGGGTGGGTTCGCCGATACGGCCGGCGAGGCCAGTGGGCGTGACGGGTTGTTCTGGGGCCCGCGAGCCATCGCTCTGGATAGCGACAACAACTTGTATGTCACCGATACCGGCAACAAGCGGATACAGAAGTTCGATCCGGAGGGGAACTTCCTCGGACAATGGGGAGGATTTGGCATCGAGAAGGGACAGTTCAACGAACCGGTCGGAATCGCCATCAGCCAGGTAACCGGCGACATTTTTGTGGCCGATACGTGGAATCATCGCATCCAGCGGTTCGACAAAGATTTCAACTTCATCGCCGAGTGGCCTGTGCATGGCTGGGAAGGCGAATCTGTGAACAACAAGCCCTACATTGCCGTCGACTCTCACGACAACGTTTACATTACCGACCCAGAAAGCTACCGCGTAATCGCCTTCGACCATGCCGGCAACGTTCGGGCCGTGTTGGGGAAGTTTGGCACCGACGCCGGTTCGTTCAACTTGCCGCTCGGCCTGGCCGTCGATTCCCAGGACAATTTGTACGTCTCGGATAGCCTCAATGCCCGCGTGATGAAGTTTGCCCCACTGCCAGCAGCCAGTGTGAACAAATAAAGGAATCTCATTGAACAAACGTCGCTTCACGGCTGTCGTTGGTTTTGCCCTGACGATTGTCTTTCTCTACCTGGCAGTACGAAACATGGAATGGGCGGCCGTACGCGACGCCTTCCAACAGGTCAACTATCTTTTTCTGGTGCCGGCAGCAGCGCTCGTATTTACCGACTACATTTTGCGGTCATGGCGCTGGCATTACATCTTGCGCCCGACCCGGCCCATCCCTGTGCGTGTCTTGTGGCCCATCCTGGTGATCGGTTTCACCATGAACAACCTGCTGCCGGCGCGCATCGGTGAACTGGCTCGTATCTACTTGCTGGATAGGGCCGAAGGCATCAGCAAATCTCTGGGGCTGGCCACGTTGATTGTGGAGCGCGTTTTCGACGGCTTCACGCTCCTGTTTCTGCTTGCGGTCGTTTCGCTGATTTTCCCGCTGACCGGTCTGGCGCGGGAGATGGAGTACATCTTCCTGGCCGGTTTCGGCGGCGTTCTCATCGCCCTTCTGCTCATGCTCTACCAGGAAGCGTGGACCCTACGCATGGCAGACCTCGTTTTGCGACGTCTGCCGCAGGCCATGGGCGAACGACTGCGCGGCATGTTGAACGCTTTCATCCTCGGCCTGCATACCTTTCGCCATCGGTCGGCGCTGCTGGCAGTGATCGGCATTTCGCTGGCGACGTGGACTTGTGAGGCTGCCGGCTACTGGGTGCTGATGTTGGGCTTCAACTTGCATCTGACCCCGACCGCCTTGTTTGGTGCGGCGATTTTCACCCTCGTGATGATCAACCTGGGCATTCTAATCCCTTCCGCGCCCGGCTATGTCGGCACGTTCCAGTTCTTCACGGTGGCGGCGTTGGCCACCTTTGCCGTACCTCGCGAGACGGCGCTCAGCTTCTCCATCCTCGCTCATGCGTTGCAGTACCTGCTCATCACTTCGCTTGGCCTGTTTTTCCTGTGGCGGGCCAATCTGAGCCTGACCAGCCTCGAAACGGAAGCGCAAACCTCAGAATCCGCAACGATGAACGCGGAATGATGAACGATGAACGATGAACAGGGAGTAAGAAGTCGGGAGTAGGGAGTCGGGAGTAGGGGGCGTGCAACCGTTCCTACGCGTCAACATGCAAACGCAACACGTCTCACGCCCAATCTAATAATCTTAAGGCCGCGACAGTTGTAAGTGTTCAGAGATACCCCTGGAGACACCTACCTCAAACTCTTTCCTTCCACAGGTGCCACGAATTTTCACGAAAAAAGCAAAAAGAATTGTATCTTCTCAAAAAGTAGGGGCGATCCCTTGCGGTCGCCCTACGTGGCAGGCGCAAGGCCATGCCCCTACCACGGATTATTGAGAAGATACAAAGAATTCGTGTAAATTCGTGCAATCCGTGGCAGATTCAGGAAGTGCTGAACGGTTACCGGCGGATGATGGGCAGATAGAGCGTGGATTGCGGGGTTACCGTTGGCGCGGGAATGGTGCCCACGGGCGTTGGCGTCGGAGACAGGACGTCCAGATCGACAACCATGAGCGCCGCGTTTTGCGTCCACTTCGCTGCGTCTGGTCCCAGGGCAGTCGCCGGCATACCGTCGATGGTGAAATGGATCGTCTCGCCGGCGTGGGCGCCTTCGTCTCCGGGCGTATTCGGGTCGTCTGCATAACAAGGCATCAAACCGTACCAGCCAACGTGGTCTACCACAAACTCGCCGCATTGCGTACCGCCGGGGTCATACGCACGCACGACGGCTCCGATGGCGACCGGCGTGCCGTACACGGTCGTGTTTTGACTGCGAAAATTGACCCACTGTGTGGTCGGTGTGACACCGTTTGGAATTCTTGATTGCGGAGAAACCTGCATGGCGGGCAGCGGCAGGGGACGAGAGGCCGCGACTGCCGGTGATGAGGCTCCGGCAGGGAGAAAACCCCGCCCCGCGACCAAAAGCAACGCAACGCTGATCGCGGCGAGTCCTCCCCACGAGAGGCTTTTTCGGATGTTGGATTCACGATGGGTCATGTTTTTCCCCCTTCAAGAGAACGTTGTCGTCGCGGATCAGCGCACACAGGGCAGTACGCGAGGCAGTTGCCCGCCGCACCACCGGCTCGCTCGAACAGCCACTTTTGGCAGAGGAGTCAGCGTTGCCTGTGGCCGTTGAAATGTAGAGACAATGGAATGAAACAAAAGGGGCAGAAAATCCCTGGAAATGCTGGCCTGCGCTGGCGGGGTTGACGTCACCGCTGCTGTCGTGGTTGCCGTTGTCGTGGCAGAACGTGTTGTCGGCGAAGGGGACGAAGTGGCCGATGGCACCGCAGGGATGGAAGTGGCTGTGGCCTGTGGTGTGGCTGTTGCCGAAGGTTGTGAGCCCGCACTGCTGGCGGCCAAATCCACTCTCAGCAAGACTCCATTCTGCACCCACTTTGCTTCATCAGGCCCCAGTGTGACGGCCGGGAGATCGTTGATCGTAAAGTGAATGGGGTCGTTTGGCCTGGCCCCTTCATCGCCGGGCGTGTTTGGATCATCTGCATAGCAGGACAGCAATCCATACCAGCCGGCATGGTCCACGGTGTATTCGCCACAGACCACACCGTCGCTGTCGAAGGCACGGACAATCGAGCCAACGGGAACAGGCTGGTCGTCCAACGTGGTGTGCTGGCTGACAAAATTGACCCATTCCGTTGTAGGCGTTACGCGAGCGGGACGCTTGCCGGTCGGTGTTGTGCTCCACCGCCCGCTATCGGGACCCACGGGCGGCCCAGGCGTTTGAAGAGCAGAAACACGAGACGAGCGATATACCCAAAAGGTTGCCACCACCAACGGCAGAAGGGCAATCAAAACGACAGCTAACCACTTTCGGGATGTTTTTTTCATGATTGACTGACCTCACACAACGTATCTCAGCCCCCAACGCACTTTTGGCTGTCCAACTCAAATAATTATAACTGGAGTCTGGCGAAAGTCATTTTGACCGTGTAACAGCGGCATTCTCAGCCACGGATGGCACGGATTTCCACAGATTTCCAGGTTTTTTCTGTGAAATCGTATCTTCTCAATAATTCGGGGTGAGTGGACCGCCGTGCCCTCCTACCCCCCCCAACTTTTGGGGAAATGTGCTCCCCCAGAATTGGGGGCCGGGGGGCGTCTCCCAGGTTATTGAGAAGATACGTGAAATCTGTGTAATCCGTGGCAAAAACAAAAAAATGCCAGAGTTCAGTAATTATAACACAGACTCTGGAAAATGTGCAAGGCGCGGAGGCCAGGGGTGTATTTCAGGTTCGGGGCGAGTTGCTGCTCCCAGCCGATCCGTGATCGGCGTGCGGCGGGTCCGTGACCCGCCTGGAGCCTCAGTGCCTCCAAACTGAAACACAGCCCGCGGCCAGTCATCAGATGTCAGTCGTCATTCATCGTTTCGCCGTCACCGTCGAGGGACGGAGGGTGTTTCGTGCCCAATACTTCTTGATGGCGTTGATCAAATCGCTCGAAGCGACGTCCGTGTGATGGCTCGGGTCCGGCCCGTGGCGGAAGTTGAACGCATCCACCTCCACATTCCAGGGTGCCCATGCCGGCTCCCAGTCCCACAGAGCGTAGTTCAGCCCCCGTTGTTCGAACAGGTCCATCTCATCATCCATGAACGCTGCGGCGCCCGTTTCCCAGCGCATCGTACCGTATTCGTTCGCGGCAACGGGAACGCTGTGCGTGGCCGTGAACGTGTCCACTGTGGTGAGCCAGTCGTCCATCCAGGCCCGGTTGAATTGGTCATCCACGCCGTCACCATCCGTATCGAACACCCCCGGGTATGTGTTGGTCAGGGGCGGTTCCTGGTGGGTGTAGACGAACGGCGCGTATTGGTGCACGGTGAAGACCGTGTGCGTGTCGCTGATTGGCCGGACGTAAGGCAGCCAGTTGACCGCGCTGTAGCCGTTGCCACCGATTAAGATCGGCGTATCGGCATCCACCTGGCGAATAGCGGCGACAATGCGCGGGTAGAGCTGATTCCAGTCATACAACGAGCCTCCGTATTTGGCATAAAACTCCTGGGGGTCCCAGATGTCGAGAAGGTCGTTTACGGCGCTGCTGCCGACCTCGTTCGAATTTGGCTCCACCATCAAATCGTAACCGGCAACGATTGGATTGTTGCGGTACCGCTCGGCTGTGTAGCGCCACATCTCCACCCAGGCATCTTGTGCGGCCTGATCCTGCCACACGGAATCGTTGAGATAGCTCGTGTCGAACCAACTGTCCCCCAGGCAACAAACACTGAACTCTGCCCGGCCCGGCCCGCTGCGAAAAGAGATCACGGCGAACATGTCGGCCCGGGCGGTCATCGTGAGCAAATTGTCCAGGTTGCTCTGGATACTGAGGTCAACGGTGTACGGGGCTGTCTCGGTGAAGAGCCCGGGGTGGGAGATGTTGACGTAGTTCGCGCCCCATCCGGCCAGTTGGTCGAGGTCTGTCTGGACGTAGGGTGGGCCGACGGGGCCGGGGCCCATGAATTCTGTCCCGTCCAATTCCGGGTACACGCGTCGCTGGTAGATGTTCGCGCCACGCAGTTTTGTGCCTCCGCTCCAGAGCGTCCACTTGTCGAAGGCCTGGGGAGTGAGCGACGGGGTCGGTGTGGGCGTCTGTGCCGGCGCATGCACCGGTGCAGCGATGCGCCACAGACTGGCCGGCGTGGTTTCGTCCTGGCCGAGATGCGATTCAAAGGCGATCCAGCGGCCATCGGGCGACCAGGAAGGTGCGCCGTCTTCGGACGAGGCATGGTGGGTTACGCGGATCGGTGTGCCGCCGGCCGCCGGCACCACAAAAATGTTCGGCGTGGGCAGCCCCCCGTAGTCGGAGGAGTAGACGATCCAGAGGCCATCGGGGGACCAACTGGCGTCCGTATCGCTCGAGGGGGCGGTCGTTGCCTGCCGGATGTCGCTGCCGTCGGTCGCCATCGTGTAGAGATTCCAGTCGTCGCTGCCCGGCGCGTGCCGTTGGAAAAGGATGCGGTCGCCGGCCGGCGACCAGTTGGGCTGGCGGTCATCCGTGCCGCCACTCGGACCGTCGGTCAGGGTCGTCAGGCCGCTGCCGTTTGCGCGCACCTTCCAGATGCTGCCCTGCTGCTGGTCGTCCGGCACGCCGGCGTCGGCCTCGAAGACGATCCACTGACCGTCCGGAGACCAGGAAGGCTCGATGTACCAGGGCGGGCCGCTGTGGCTGGTGATGCGGTTGAAGTCGCTGCCGTCGGGCGCAATGCGCCAGAGGTCGTCGGCGTTGGCGCGGTCGGAAGCAAAGACGATGCGGTCGCGCGCGGCGTTCCAGGCGCTGCCGGGCAGGTTGACGTTGTCCTGGTCTTCCCATGGCGTCAGTCGCGTGATTTGCTTGGTGTTCAGGTCGAGCAGAAACAGGCCGGCCGGCCCGACATTGTAGCCCTTCTCGAAACGGGTGAAGACGATTCGGTTGCCATCGGGCGAGAAGGCCGGGTTCTGGTCGCTGGCGCTCGCCGGGGGTGTCGTCAGGCGGACGGCGTCGAGCGTACCGGTGGCGATAAGAGGCATCAACGTACTGGCAAGGGTCGCCGTGGGGGGGGCGGCCGGCGACGCAGCCGGTTGGGCACATCCCGCCAGGAGGAAAAAGGCGAGGAGGACCCACACACCACTCGCGCAGAGGGCGTTGCGTGCCGGAGAGCGACTCATCGTTTCAGGAAAGCCAACAATTGTTGTGAAATATCAGGGCCCCTCTCGTGCAAAGTCAGCCACCGCCGAAGTTTCGTTCACATTTGCAGCAGTTTGTTCTTGTAACACTTCGTGGTAGGATCCCAAAGCGTGAATCATTTCGGCACGCCGGTCCGCCCATTCCCGCTTCTTCTTGTTTCGTTCGAATTGCTGAATGCGCTGAAAAATCTCTTCCTGAATCTCTGCCGGATTGGCTACACTTTCAAATCTCAACAGGCCTGATTTTCCGGCGGTCTCAATCAGAACATTTCCGAATCTCAGCAGCACGGCAAGCGGCCCGGGAATCTCATAGCGGACGTCTTGTACCTGCCCCAAACTGGCCTGGCGAACTTCTTGATGGAGCCACAATGGTTGCCGGTCTATGTCCTTGATGTCAGAATTGGACAATATGTAGATGTCGTTTCGCCAGTCTTCATATTGCCACCAAAGACGGGCGATGGCGACCAACAAAGCCACAACCAGTGCGCCCGCAAACCAACGGGTCAAGCTGGGATCGAGCGAGGGGAGGGCGAACGCCATGACCACGAGAAAAGCGAGGAGGACGGAGGTGAGCAGAGCCGGTTTCCAGGCGGCTGAAAGCAACACAAACCAGTGCTTCCGCCAGGTAATCGTATCTCCTTCTTCTATGCGCAGGCGTGGCAGGAAATATTCGGCAATGCGGCTCAAGAAGTTGCCGATACGACCAAGTCGAGTCTCTTCCTCTGCTGGAGAAAGGTCGGACAGCTCTTCTTTGCTGGCTGCTGATGTCGAGGCCGACCACCCAAATTCCTCCCGCAGCTCCTGGCGCATGCGCTCGCGCTCTGCTGCACGCTCCGGCGCGTGAATACGCGATTTTTGCTGGTTGATCAGGTCGCGTACCATCTCGGCGCGGGGGATGCTCCTGAACATGATGTTCCCCTTGCTTCCGGCCGTTTGGATGATAAGATCGTGAAAGTTGAGCCATCTGGCGAGGGGGCCGGGGGTAATCATGTTGATGTTCTGAATTTTTTCCAGGGCAGCTTCGTGACGCTCCTCAAAAAAGAATAGCATGCGTTCGATGTGGATTACCCGACGATCTGTCACAATGTAGTCATCATTGTACCAGTCATAGGCTATCCACACGATCCAAAGTAACCAGGGAATTGCTGCAAATGCACCGGTCCAAAACGCAAAACGTCCGGCGATGATCCCGGCGTAGACCCCTGCGCCCAGAGCAATCGCCGCCAGCAGCGCAACGAACAGGGGCCATAACAGGTTTTCTACCAGGATAAAAGGGTGTTTTCGCTCAAAAGCAACGGCGAACTCCCCTTCCTCGCGGCCAGAGAACCGCCGCGCGCTTAGTTTTTCTCGAATCTCTCCCCGAATGTTTAGCTCGCGGCGAATGTTGGGATATTCTTCGAGCAACTGATCGAAGTCGTCTTTGTTGAGTACGAAAACTTCCACATCCTGGAGTGTGGTTATGGTGGCATCCCGTGCTTCCCCGGTTAGAAGGGAAGTCTCACCAAAGAAATCGCCTTCGGCCAATTGGTTCAAGACGCGCTGGATGCCTCTGGCATCGGCGTGGCGTACAATCACCAACCCGCGGTCAATCAGGTAAAAGGTGCGTCCGATTTCTCCTTGCCGACAAAGTACCGTGTTGGGCGGGTGTTGTTCCCAATACATCAGGGAGGCGATTTGTGCCATATCCTCTTCAGATAACTTTTCAAACAGAGGAATCTCTTTCAGGCGATTCAAAATTCTCTGCTGGAATTCGGTGTCGTCTTTAGGAGATGTTGTGGTCTGGCCAAATTCCTCTGGCGCATGGGTCGTGCCCACATTTCCGTCCTGGCTTTGCAAAAAGGCCGCCAATTCTGGGTGCTGGGCAAGCAGTTGGTAGAAGTAGCGCTTGCGCAGGACGAAAAGCTCCGTGGTGACGGGAACGACTGCCGTGTGGGTGTGAGGCTGACCCGTCAGCAGACTCGATGCTCCGATGTATCCGTTGGGGAGAATTGTTCCCGCTTTGGCGTTGCGATCGGCATCCTCGAGATCGTCATGGAGTTCGATACGCCCGCTATAGACTGCGTAGAAAGCGCGGGGTTCCTCCCCTTTGCGAAACAGTATGTCGCCTGCTTCACGCCTCTGCCACTTGCCTTGCGTACTCAAATGCGCAAGGTCTGAATCGCGCAGCGCGGCAAATAGCGGCATAACGCGCAGTCTCGCCGCGATTCCCGCAGCAGAGGTTGTAGCTGAACCAGTAGCTGGCCGAACAGGCATCGGCTTTCCCTTTCGCACTGCGTAATGCGTTCCATGCCCTACGCTCTTCGTGGCATACCCTATCAAATTATACTTGCAATTTGCAATCCTTGCAAATATGCAGTAGTTAGTTGAAGATACAGGCTTTGACACGACTCTTTCGCTGCGGTATAATGGGCAACTGGAAAACAGGGCGAATTGTTTCCGGCCCTTCGTGAACTCTTGCCCTTGTTCGATTCGTATAGGCTTGGAGCAATGATATGACCGGGATGAACGAAGAAGCAAAGAGCACAGCGCGCATCCGTCCTTCGTACGCTCGCCAATGCTATGCCTTACGGCTGGATGGCTACGGTATAACCGGATTGCTCATCATCGTGCTGGCGGAACTCATGCTGATCCGAAATGTGACCTTCGTCCGCGTATGGTTTACCCCCATTCTATGGACCGGCTATATTTTGTTCGTGGACAACCTGGTGTTTCGCCTGCGGGGGCGTTCGCTGATTCGCGGCCGCCAACGCGAGTTTCTGATGATGCTCCCCCTTTCCGTTGGCTTTTGGCTCATCTTCGAAGTTTACAACTTCCGGCTGCAAAACTGGTTCTATATCGGTTTGTCCAACGCCATGATTGTTCGGGATTTTGGATACTTCTGGTCTTTTGCTACGATCCTGCCGGGGATTTTCGAAACAATGGAACTGCTCGAAGGTCTGGGCATTTTCCGACAGCGCTATTCTCGCCCCTTCCAGCTATCCGACCGTGGACGGCTGCTGGCTGTAATTGTGGGACTCACATTCCTGGTGGTTCCGCCGCTGCTCCCGTTGCCCCTGGCGGCCTACACGTTTGGTTTTGTCTGGCTGGGTTTCATCCTTTTCCTCGATCCCCTGAATTATCGCTGGGGGGCGGAATCCCTCCTGGCACAATGGGAACGAGGAAACTGGCAACGAACGTTGACGTTGCTCCTAGCCGGATTGATTTGCGGAATCCTGTGGGAGTTTTGGAACTACTGGGCCATCGGAAAATGGATTTACGCCGTGCCCATTCTCGCCGACATTAAGCTGTTTGAGATGCCGCTGGTTGGGTTTCTGGGCTTTCCGCCCTTTGCGTTGGAATGTTATATCATGTATAACACGGCACGCCGATTTCTCTTCGGCCACCTTTGGGCGCGCGACGAAGGAAGTCAATCGTGGCCGTGGTAGACGTCGGGGAGCGTCGCCTGGCCATTCCGGCCGCGCGATGGAAGCGGGCTTCGTCTGTGGCCGTGTGGGTGGTGCTGGCCATCTTGCTGGCTGCCGCGCTGTGGCTCCGTCTGCCCGGCCTGACAGCCGAGCGGTTTCACGAGGACGAGGCCATTTACAGTGCCTGGGCGTTGGGGGCTGCCACCGGTCAGGATGTGGGTTTTGATCACACCGCCATAGACAAACCCCCCATCTTCCTCTCGATGTTGGCCCTCTCTTTCCGTGTGGCCCCTCCGGCGGAAGCAACAGCCCGCTGGCCCAACATGATTGCTGCGCTGCTCATCGTGGTGCTCACCTACCGGCTGGGCCGCCGCCTCTATGACAGGCGCACGGGGCTGGTGGCCGCCAGTTTCGTCACGCTCTCCCCCTTTACGATCTCCTTCGGCCCCACCGCCTTCACCGAGCCCTGGATGGTCGTGTTCATCCTCGGCTCTCTCGAAGCGGCAGCCGGGGGGGCCGCCGCGGGCGCGCG
>CAZFFM010000020.1:0-22279 GCA_964517425.1 uncultured Ardenticatenales bacterium
CAAAACACGCCAGTGTCCAGGTCGAAACATTCAACCTGGTTGTTCTTTGTGCCTTCGTGTCTTCGTGGTTCATTTGAGAGAGTTGCCGCGCAAAAATATGACGCACACCCTTGACTCGCGGCCTTGCCTTCTCCGCGACAAGGTTTTTGCCAACAATCCCATTCTGGTGTATACTTTTCCATGTCGGATGTTACCACCTGAATATGTCAAACCCGATAGTTGAACGGTCTCGTTATCTTTTGGGAGGTTCTGTCCATGACTTCGAATGCTGAACGAATATTGATTGTGGACGATAGTTCTCTGATCACAAAAATGCTTCACGTCAAATTTGGCGGCATGCAGTTTGACGTGAGGACTGCTGGTGATGGTGTGCAGGCCTTGGAAGTCATCAAAGGATGGATGCCAGACCTGATGATCAGTGACGTAATGATGCCGAACATGGGTGGTTATGAACTTTGCAAAACGCTTCGCCAGCGCCCAGAAACGGCCAACCTCCCGATTATCCTGCTCACTGCGCAAAGTGGTGTCACGGAAAAAGTCAAGGGCTTTGAATCCGGAGCCGATGATTATGTGACCAAGCCATTCGATTTTGAAGAGTTGGAGGCGCGCGTGCGGGCCTTGCTGGCCCGATCGCAGGCCCAAAAAGGGGAGAGTGCCCACGAAAAACAGGGCGGCGAGCTAATTGTGTGCTTCAGCCCCAAGGGTGGCGTGGGCACGACCACCCTTGCCATAAATCTCGCCGTCACCCTGACCCAAATGTGGGAGGCCAAAACAGCACTCATTGACCTGGCTTTGCCGATCGGACAGGTAGCCGTTTTTATGGACCTGCGTTCCAACTTTACCTTGGGCCAGATGGCACAAAAAGAGATCATTCTTGATGAGGACTTCGTTCTGCAAGCAATGCTGCCGCACAATTCCGGCGTGCGCGTCCTCTCTGCCCCACGGGCCCCAGAACTTTCTGAACTTATTACGGCCTCTTTGATCGAGAACTTGTTCCCTATTTTACGTGACAACTTTACATTTGTCATTGTGGATGCAGGACGTAACTTCACCGATGCCGCGCTCAGCATACTCGAGCGGGCTGACCAGATTCTCTTGCCCCTTTCCCCCGACCTCGCATCATTGCAAGCTACGGCCGTGGCTTTGAATACGTTCCGAGAACTGGAATACGACCTGGAAAAAATCCGACCCATTCTTTCCTGGACATTTTCGCAGGATGCGCTGCCACAGAAAGAAATGGAGCGGGCGTTGGGAGTCCCGATTCAGATTGTCTTGCCCTATGACCCCAGATCGGTAGTCCAGTCCATAAATCGAGGAACCCCCGTTGTAATGCAAGCCGGCAAGTCTGCAATTTCAGAGGCGATCGAGAATGCGGCCTATCAACTTACGACAGAAAATCACCTGGGGAAGCCTCGCGACAATGAAACATCGGTCTTGCGTCGTGTGCGTAAACGACTAGTTGGGTAAGGGACGTGATGGTATGACACCAGAGAAACACCTGATTCTGATCGTAGACGATGATGCTGCTACGGCGAATTGGCTCAGGAATTTGCTGGGAAGAAAAGGGTACGAAGTTATGGTCGCTTCAACAGGACAGGAAGCGATCCATCTGGCCCGCAGCTATTCTCCCGATATAATTTTCCTGGACCTGGTCCTGCCGGACATAGACGGCCTGGATGTCTGTACGACATTGCGCAACGACCCCCGGACAGCAACCAGCGCAATCATCATGTTTACCGTGCGCGACCGTCCCGAAGAAATCTCGGCAGGCCTTCAAGCGGGTGCCGACGATTATGTCATAAAACGACCGGAAGCCGTCGGAGAAATCCTGGAACGTTTGCCATCCTGGCTAGTCGAATCTCGGGCCACACAGTTTATGGGACGTGGCCGTATGATCAGTTTCTTCAGCGCAAAGGGGGGTATTGGGACCAGCGTTCTCTGTATCAATATCGCATATGCTTTGAGCAAACTCGTCGATCCCAAGAGCGTGGCCGTTGCCGATATGGTGCTGCCCCTGGGCTCCATTGCCAACATGGTCAACGCGGACGTTTCCACGACGGTGGTTCGTTTGACCCTCGAAGAACGCCGGCCCACCCGGCCCATGGTCGGAAAATACTTCGTGCCCCTTGATCTGTGGAACTTTCGCGTACTTGTCGGTTCAAAGGACCCCATGGAAGCGCAAACCATGCAAGTGGAGCGCGTGCCTTCTGTCTTTGAATCTCTGCGAGCCAGTTTTGATTATTTGTGCGTAGATTTTGGAAAAGGTCTTTCCAAGATTACCCTGCCCCTTTTGCAAACTTCTGAGGCCATCGTTTTCGTTATTTCTCCCGATCTGAGCACAGTGAAATTATCTAAGGCCGTGTTGAACTTCCTACACGGGATCGGCATCACAGACGCACAACTATTCCCCGTACTCAATCGCGCTATAGGGCGCGAAGGTCTAACCAAGGGCCAGATCGAACAAGAACTTGGAATCGCTATCCAGGGTGCAATACCGTACGCTCATGATAACTTTACCCTCTCGATAAATCAAAATCGCCCCTACGCATTGCAGTTTCCGAATGACACCACTTCAATGATGCTGGAATCTATGGCCGAAAAGTTGAAAGCGCACGTAGACAAGATGATTCCTCGCTAACTCCGTGCCTCTCCGAAAACAACTCGTGCCCGGCTGCAACCATTGGCAAGCACGAGCTGACCTTCTTTCGTGTACGTTGCTCCCGGCGCTTCGACTGCCTCTATGGACCGGCCGACGTTCCATACAACTTCCGCCGGTTCCTCCCGAAAGTGGTTTTCCAACTGGATTTGAGCTTCTCCTTCTGAAAAGGCGATTTCAAAGCTGATTCTGCCGAAATGGGTCGGCGCGTTATGCACGCGGATTTTTGTCCCCGGTTTTGTCCAGGCGACAGGGAGCAACGGCGTAATCGTCAACCGTCTACCCTCCTCCAACAAAAGCAAGTCGCGGACCAGCAACAGCAGGTCAGCCAGCGCCCAGCCGTGGTGTCCATCCCCCATCCCCCCGTGCCCGCTGCGCGGGTTGATCCCTTCTGCCCAGGTCCAGGTCGGCGAGGCGTGATCCAGAAAAGCCTGAAGAAGGGGCCAGACGCCTGCCGATTTCTGATAGAGCAGACAGTGGGCCACGTGCAGTGTCAAGTATGTCCCCAGAGCCGTGTGGCTGAAGGGTTGGAAGAACAGGCCATTGACAAAATGCTCCCCCAGGAGCAAATTCAGCGTGTTCGACAGCCATTCGTCGGTGGCGTCGAGCAGGTGCAGCGGGTAGCAGGCCGCCAGTGTGCCGATCATCGCGGCGTCGGGGCCGCGATGTGGTGAGGCCGGCATGATTCGTTGCCCCAGCCGCTCTTCGTCCTGCTGCAGGCTGCGCCAGACGTCACGCCAGAAGGCCCGGTATGCTGTCTGAAAGGCCCGTGCATCATCGTCGTGTCCCAGCGCTCGCGCCGCATAGGCAGCGTCACGCAAGCCGGCCAGTGCCCAAAAATTATCCCAGTAGAAGTTGTCTGGCGGACCGAAATGTTCCGCCGAGAATCCGGCCGGCAGCAATCCCTCTTTGCCGTCCCGGCGTTTCGTCTCGATCCACCTGGCTCCCCGGGCAACGGCCGGATACAGCTCGGCCAAAAGGGGGCGATCGCCCGTCAGGCGAAAATGTTCTACGATGGTCCATATAGCCTGGCCATTTGCGTCCCACTCCCCCTCTTGGGAGACGAAGTAGCCATCGCGTCGTTGTCGTCGCGGGTAGCTGCGCAAAACCTGGGCGGCCTGTTTCGATAGCCCCATCTTGGCCAGAGCGTGTACCAAATAGGCAGCATCGCGAAACCAGAAGCGGTGGTACGTGAAAGGCCCCGGGGTGATGCTCTCTCCGTCGTGCATAAGCAGGAGGTAGGCCTGATTGGCCTGGAACGCAGACTGCAAGCGCCGATCGGGCAGCTCTACCCGCATCATGTCGGAGACCGCGTCGTCCCAGCGGGCCTTGGTCCGCTGCATCCAGCTTGCCGTTCGGTCCGAATTGAGCAGCGATGGTACCTCTACGGGCACGCGAAAGGACGTCGTCTTCACGGGCTTGCCGGCCGGGATCAGGGCCGTTAGCTGCCAGCCGTCCCGAACATCTGCGGGCGAAAGGGGATAGGCAGCGACTCCCGTAGCCAGTCCGGCCGGACAATGTGCGGTGGCCGTTTCAGGCAGACTCGCCAGCCGGCACGAAATGTCCCCCTCCCGAAATGGCAAACAGCCGGCAGATTCGGGTGGGGGAACGCATAGCGCCAACCGCCCGTTGACCAGAAACGTCCCCTCCCGATATTCCAGGTCGTGGATGAGGCTGACGCCCTCCACGTTGAGCGGTCGTACGGCCAGAAACAGGGTAGCCGGCATCTCTTCCGAACCCTCGTGCTGTACATTCACCCGGTGCAATACCGACGGTCGTCCTTCGTCATCCTCCACCATTGTCGTCTGCAGACGCAGCACCCAGGGGGAATGACGAATCAGGGTGACTACCGTGACCGGGTGTAGTTCCACCCATTGTGTTACCGTTTCTTCCGGACATTGGGAGGGGAAGATTGTGCGGTCTGGCGTCGCCAACCAGGTGTCCAGAGACCAGCCGTCGGGCCATGCGGTCACCAGACCGCGCGGGTCAACGATGGCCTCATCGCATTGTCCCGGCACGCCGATTGCCGTCCAATCGCGGTAGGCCAGGTTCAGGTGGTACGGCTGGAATGCCCATGGTACGAACCCGGGGTCGGCGGGGTTGTGTTGCCGTTCGGCCCAATAGGGCCACACCCAGTCGCGGGACGTCTCAAAGAAGGGCCGGTTCATCCAGCCACGGGCGAACATGTGAGCGGCGTCGGGCAGCAATTCGGATGGATACTCCGGGCTGGCCGGCTGACCCAGCTTCGCCGCGGCACGCAAATAGGCCAGGGTTTGTGGCCGGACACCGAGAAAGCGCCCGCCCACCCGCACGAGCCAATCGGGAATTCCTAACATTGCATCGCTCCGTCGTTCTTCCTTCTCTTTACACTCAATCGATGACCCCATTATGCCATCGTTCCGCATTCTTGTCCAGCCGCCTGCTCGGTTTGCCTCACACAAATAAATGACGGCCAACTAAGATTCGAGGTTGGCCGTAAAAGTTTTGCATCTGCAATCATTCACGCCCTGTCCTTACCACCAAGACACAAAGACACGAAGTATACGAAGTGGGGCAAGCGAGAAAACCTACTCGTCAGGCCTATCCAATGTTCCAACCTGGGCGCTGGCGTTTTTTACTTTTGCCACGGATGGTCACGGATTTTCACGGAAGAATCAGAAAGAATAGATAAAAATCTGTGGAAATCCGTGCAATCTGTGGCTGAAAATGCCGTGTTATTTTGTGCCTTCGTGTCTTCGTGGTTCATTTGAGAGAGTTGCCGCGCAAGAATATCCCGCACACCAAAGATTCGATTTTCCCTTGTCGAATACGTTCATCTCTGGTATACTAGAGCATTGTAACGTGCGTCTGATGTGCAGGCATTTCATTCAGTACCGGGAGACCGACCTATCTTGAAACTGGCCCTTGTCCATGACTGGCTGAACCAGATCGGCGGAGCGGAAAACGTCCTTTCCGAGTTTCTGCAGCTATTTCCCGACGCTCCCTTGTTCACCGCGATCTATTGGCCGGAGAAATCGCCTGCTGCTCTCCGCCATCGAGATGTCCGCACGTCGTTCATGAATCGCTTGCCCGGCGTGATGACACACCATCAGCTATACTTTCCCATTTACCCGCTGGCTTTCGAGCAATTTGATCTGCGCGGATATGACATGATTCTCAGTAACAAGAGCGGCTTCTGTCATGGGGTTGTACCGCCGCCGGGCGCGCGACATTTCTGCTACTGCCTGACCCCCACGCGCTACATTTGGCATTATCATGACTACGTCCAGCGAGAGGGTCTGGGTGTCGCGGCGCGCCGCATCCTGCCACTGATTCTACCCTTCTTGCGCTCGTGGGACTTTGCGGCAGCGCAACGCGTGACGCACTTTGCGGCCATCTCCCGCGCCGTCCAACAGCGGATACAGCAATACTACCGGCGCGATTCCACTATCATCTATCCGCCGGTCAATACCGAAAGGTTCGTGCCCGAAGGAAGCCCCGAAGATTACTTCCTTGTTGTCTCACGACTTATTCCCTACAAACGCATTGACCTGGCTATCGAAGCCTGTAATCGGCTGCGTGCCCCGCTCCGGATTGCCGGCGGCGGGCGGGACCGTCCGCGCCTGGAGAAAATGGCCGGAGACACGGTGCGCTTCCTGGGCCGCGTGCCGGACGATGATTTGCCGGCGCTCTATGCCCATTGCCGCGCCTTCATTTTTCCGGGAGAAGAAGACTTCGGCATATCGCCGGTCGAAGCGCAGGCCGCTGGCCGGCCGGTCGTAGCCTATGCTGCCGGCGGAGCGCTCGACACGGTGCAGGATGGCCAAACGGGCGTCCTTTTTCATTCGCAAACGACAGATTCGCTCACTGAAGCTCTGCGGAAAATAGACGATCTCTCTTTCGATTCCGCATCGCTTCGGGATCATGCCGGCCAGTTTGACCGCGAGACGTTCCACCGGCGTCTGCTGGCGTGGCTCGAAACAAAAGATGAAGGGATGTAACCTGTGGAACTACACACGTATGCTCGAATAATCCGGCGAAGAATCTGGTTGATCGTTGCTTTGCCGCTGCTGGTGTTGCTCGTTGCGCTCGTCACCCAGCGGCCAACACCGATCACGTTTCATGCTTCCATGCGTCTGGCTGTGGGCGTCCCCCCCCTGCCGTCCGAACCCGGCCTGAACTTCGACCCCCGCCTGACGTCCGGCCAGGCTTCGGAGTTCCTGGCCGATGACTTCACGGAGGTAGTTCGCGGGAGCGCGTTTGCCAAAGCAGTGAGCAAACGACTGCCGGCCGGAATCTCCATCCCGCCGGGGGCTATCGTGGGCGCGACCAGCGCCGAAAAGCACCACCGCATCCTCTATCTGGACATCAGTTGGCCGGACCAGGAACAGCTCCTGGCCATCAGCCAGGCAGTAATCCAGACAATGAGAGAGGACGGAGACACCTACCTTGCCCAACTGGGTGCAGTCGATGCAGAAGTAACGTTGTTGGATGGGCCCAACATTGCCCCCGTGGGGCCGAGTTTGCGCCGGCGGCTGGATATTCCCCTTCGCGTGATGCTGGCATTGATCGCTGCAGTGGCTTTGGTGTTTTTCCTGGAGTACCTGGATGACACCGTCCGTACGACCGCAGACGCCGAGGCCCTGGGCATTCCAGTGTTAGGTGAGATACCGCGGCAGAGGTTACACCTGTGGTCCCCAAGAAGCCCAAAGAAGTTGAACTTCTAAAAGCAAAAGGGCGAGGCCAATATGGCCTCGCCCTTGTTTGCTACCTGGTGCGGTGAAGAAAACCCGTGCACCGTCCTACGAGTTACTGATTCGCTTGTGCTGGTGCGCTGGCAGGCATACGCGGCCCGATTTTCGCAGGGGCGGCGTGCACGGTGAGCGCAGCGTCCGAAGCCGAAGCCTGGAGCGTTTGTCCAGCCATGGTGGTCACTTTCGCGTCGGCCATGCGCAAGTCCACGTTGCCAGCCGTGCGGGCCGCGAACGTGATTTGGGCCAAGTCGCTGGCACCCTGCAAGCCCGCCTGGCTACCGAAGCAGAAGCCGGCGATGCGGAGCGTACCGGCGGCGTTATCCACTTTGCTCAGTGCCTGGCAGGTGTTGCCGCTGTTTGACAGCGCGTCGGCCAGAGCCACATCCTTGACCTCAACCAAAGCGGGGTCGAAGGACAACTGGATTTCGAACGAACCCAGGTTGGCGGCATCCGTTACTTTCGCCTCGGCGGTGAACGTTTTGCCGGCCTGGGCGGCAGCAGGTACGGCCAGGGAAAGGGCCGGTGTAGCGTTTGGCGCAGCAGCGATGCCTGTGCTCATAGCGGTCAAACCACCGGCGACGCAACTCTCGCCCCAGTGTCCGGCCACCTGCATGATGTCTACCACGTCAATCTGCCCGTTGTGATCCAGATCATCGGCCTCATCGTATTCTACTTCGCCACTCTGAGAACCCCAGCGGCCAGCTACTTGCATGATGTCTACTACGTCTACGGAGCAATCACCGTTGAGATCGCCATTGAGCGATGCAGCGTTGATTGTGATCGCGCCATCTTGCGTTGTAGCGGCAATCGCATTGCCAGCGCTGTCGGTCAAAGTCAAGCCAGACAGGGTCAGCGCCGACGCTCCTTGGGCCTGCGGTGTCATGACGATGGTCGCCAAGGTGCCCTCGCCGGACGGGCCAGCCTGACTTCCAAAGGAGAAGGAGCCAATCGAGATGCGTCCGGCGGTGTTGTCCACGCCCGGCCCCAGCGGAGATACCGTGCGACCGGTGCTGCTCAGGAAGTTGCCCAGGGTTACGTTCTGCACCTGGACGATGGCCGGGTCAAAGTTTATGACCAACTCGTAGCCACCCATGTTCGCCACATTCGCCACTTTCAATTCGACATTCAGCGTACCGTTCAGACCGGCCGTTGCCTGCGCGGGGTCAATGTATACCACTGTGCCGCCCGACGGGGGGAATGGTGTCGGTGTGGGGTTGGGGCCGGTAGTACCGGTGGCCTGCACGTCTATTTCTGTAGCCAGTGTAGAACCATCAGCCTGGTGCGCGCCTTTCACTTCCACGTATGCGCCGGCGGCGGCTGTCCCGTGTTGTTCGTTAATTCGCGTGTTCGCGTCAACCTGTACATTGCGTCCGGAGATAACCCACATTCCGATGCGGTTCGCGGGCATGGTTTCAACCGTGCCGTAGAAGTCATCGTGTGTTTGGTCACCACCACCAGAGGTGGTGCGGACATCAATCTTGCTTGCGTTCCAAGAACCATCCGCCTGCACGACACCGTCAACTTCCACGTAGGCGCCCACAGCGGCCTGGCCGTGCTCTTCGTTGATCCAGGTGTTGGCCGAGACGTGTACGGTCTGGCCGGAAACGGTCCAGTCGCCGTAGCGGCCGGCCGGCATGGCCTCAATCGTGCCATAGAACTTGCTCTCGTTTTGGTGATCGTTGCCGCCACCGGTGTTGTCTTGTACGTCAATCTCGGTTGCGTCCCACGTGCCATCGGCTCGTTGCGTACCCTTCACTTCCACCGAAGCGCCCACGACGGCCGGGCCATGCTGTTCGTTAATCCACGTGTTGGCCGAGACGTGTACCGTCTGGCCGGAAACATTCCAGTCGCCCAGGCGGCCGGCCGGCATCGCGTTGATCGTGCCGTTGAACTTGCTCTCGTTTTGGTGATCGTTGCCGCCACCGGTGTTGTCTTGTACGTCAATCTCGGTTGCGTCCCACGTGCCATCGACTCGTTGCGTGCCCTTCACTTCCACCGAAGCGCCCACAGCGGCCGGGCCATGCTGTTCGTTAATCCAGGTGTTGGCCGAGACGTGTACGGTCTGGCCGGAAACATTCCAGTCGCCCAGGCGGCCGGCCGGCATCGCGTTGATCATGCCGTTGAACTTGCTCTCGTTTTGGTGATCGTTGCCGCCACCGTCGCCATCTCGTTCGATTTTGTCAGCCATGAACGAGCCATTGTTTTGCGCATAGCCTTTCACCTTAACCTGCGTACCGACCGTGATTGCGCCATGCTCTTCTTTGATACGGGTCGCCGTCGTCACCTGCACGTTTTGGTTCGACACAACCCACATTCCGATTCGTCCAGCCGGAATGGTCTGAACAACCCCCCGAAGCTCCTGCTCGCCGTAATCTGCGGAAGCCAATCCGGCAAAGGGCAGCCATAGCGATGCTACCAGCGCCAGGAGCAAACCGATGTTTACAAAACCAAGTCTTTTTTTCACTGCTACCTCCTCTAAGGTAAAGTTTGGTGTCAGGTTTCCCTGACGTAGTTTATGAGATGTAGGGTAATGATTTATATGGGTAAACGCCCCTACGTTTTGCACATTGTAACTTTATAGCCTAAGTATACTGCATCCTGCGTACCCTGTGGTTACACAGAGTTTAACCCTACGTTACGTCTCTGTTAAGAAAATAGACGACGAGTTTCGAGTTTCGGGTTTCGAGTTGCGTATTGCGTGTTGCGTGTTGCGTGTTGCGTGTTGCTCCACGCGATTTTCATCGTTGGTGGTGTGCAGCCGCTCATGGGCACTCACCCCAGAATCGGGGGGCAGGGGGGGCTTCCGACACCTGCCGGAGCATTTGACTTTTTGTCCCCTTGGCGGTATGATACGGGTGAGTACGATTGAAGTCATTGGCACGAAAAAAGGTATCTTACCGTAAGCGTTCAGGTACCCAGAAAATAGAACGCTGATTGCGCTGATTGCCCGCTGATAAACGCAGATAATGTCAAGAAGTCAGCGAAAATCTGCGTGTACCTGCGTCATCTGCGTCCTATTCCAGGGGGGCTGAACGGATGCATCTTACCTATACCGGGTACATCTACAGATAAGGAGTTGCCCATGCGGACAGGAGTCCTCGCCAAATACCGAGAATTTCTGCCCATTACCGACAAGACCCCGCTCATCACCATGAACGAAGGTGATACGCCCCTCATTCGTTCCCACAACCTGGCTCGCGAGCTGGGGGTGCAGGGCGAACTCTGGCTGAAATACGAGGGAGCAAACCCTACCGGATCGTTCAAGGACAGAGGGATGGTCATGGCAGTGGCCAAGGCCCTGGAAGAGGGCTCGCAGGCGATTATGTGCGCCTCCACCGGCAACACGTCGGCGGCGGCGGCGGCGTTTGCGGCACGTGTGGGCATCAAAGCCATTGTCCTGGTGCCATCGGGAGGAATCGCGCTCGGCAAGTTGGCCCAAGCCCTGATCTACGGGGCGAAAGTTTTGGCTATCGAAGGTAACTTCGACCAGGCCCTGGAAATCGTCCGAGACTTGACGGCTCGCTATCCTGTCACGCTGGTCAATTCCCTCAACCCGTACCGCATCGAAGGGCAGACGACGGCCGCCTACGAAATCTGCGACGCGCTGGGGCGCGCGCCCCATTACTGCGTCCTCCCCGTTGGCAACGCCGGCAACATCACCGCCTACTGGGAAGGGTTCAAACGATACTTCGCCGCCGGTCGCGTCCGTAACAAGCCACGCATGTTTGGTTTTGAGGCGGAAGGGGCCGCGGCCATCGTACGTGGTGAGAAGATTGAAAACCCGCAGACCGTCGCCTCAGCCATCAAGATCGGCAACCCGGCCAGTTGGGAACGCGCTGTCGCTGCTCGCGACGAATCGGACGGAACGATCGACTTCGTCACAGACGAAGAGATACTCAACGCCTACCGCCTCGTCGCTCGCACCGAGGGGATATTCTGTGAGCCGGCCTCGGCTGCCTCCATCGCCGGTCTGCGGAAAGCAATATCCAGAGGATGGGCCGACCCAACGGCTGTCTTTGTCTGCATCCTGACCGGCCACGGGCTGAAAGACCCCGATAACGCCATCCAACAAGCACCCAACCTGACCAACGTCGCTGCAGACATCGGTGCCGTGGAAGAGGTTTTGGGATGGAAGGCATAGCGGCTGCGCGCCACCAACAATGACAATGGCAGGGTGCAATGGTCAATGATCAAATGTCAACTTTCAATGGGCGAGCGGCACGCAACACGCAACACGTGACACGGAATACGCAACTCAAAACTCGAAACCCAAAACTCGTCGTCTATTCTCACAACAGAGTCACTAACATGATCGTGATGAAATTCGGCGGCACCTCGATGGGAGATGTCGTCAGAATCCGCCAAGCGGCGGAAATCGTGCGGGACACCGGCTTGCCAGCCGGAGGCAAGGTGGTCGTCCTTTCGGCTATGAGCGGCGTAACCAACGCGCTGATTGCTGCCGCGCACGCCGCCGAACAAGGAAATACCGCAGAGTCGCTCCGGCTGGTGGAAGAAATACTGGAAAAACACCGGCAAGCGGCAAGCGAACTTGCCCCCCAGACAGCCGGAGAGATCATGTCCTACGTACAGCGAAAGATGGACAGGGTGGCCCGCCTCTGCGAAAGCATTGCCGTCCTGGGCGAGCTTACCCCTCGCGCGCTGGATATGATTTCCTCCATGGGCGAGCGATTCAGCGTTCGTCTCGTAGCCGCAGCCTTGCAGCAAATCGGCTGTGCGGCCCAGCCGGTCGAAGCGACCGAGTTGCTTGTCACCAACGACCAGTTCGGTTCCGCCGTTCCGCTCATGGAGCAATCACACGCCAGAATCCGCGAACGCCTGCTCCCGCTCGTTCAGCAGGGCATCATCCCCGTCGTCACCGGCTTTATGGGCGCTACAACCACCGGCATCGTAACGACCCTGGGCCGTGGAGGAAGCGATTATTCCGCCGCCATTCTGGGGAATTGTCTGGACGCCGACGAGGTGCAAATCTGGACCGACGTGGATGGCGTGATGACCGCAGACCCGCGGGTCGTGCCCACAGCACGGACCCTTCCGGTGCTGTCGTACACAGAGGCCGCAGAACTTTCCTATTTTGGGGCCAAGGTATTGCATCCCAAAACGATTTTACCCGTGGTAGAAAAAAACATTCCCCTGCGGATTGCAAACACACTTCACCCCACGCGTCCTGGCACCCTTATTGTTGAAAACCCACAAAAAACAGGCAAGGGCGTGAAGGCCATCGCCAGCATCAAAGGCGTAAGTCTGCTCACCGTTCAGGGCAAGGGGATGATGGGGGTTCCCGGCGTCGCGGCTCGCGTCTTCTCCGCTGTCGCTCGTGAAAAAGTCAGCGTTTTGATGATTTCGCAGTCCTCTTCCGAGCAAAATATCTGCTTCGTCGTCGAAGAACCGCACAGCCAACAATTGGTACAGCTTCTGGAAGCGGACTTTCGCGAAGAACTCCTCTTCCAGCACATTGACCGCATCTGGGCGCAAGACGGCGTGGTGGTCATCGCCGTTGTGGGTGCGGGAATGCGCGGCACGCCGGGGATCGCGGCAAAACTGTTCGGCGCGCTGGGCGCACCGGGCATCAACGTTCTCTCAATTGCCCAGGGATCCTCAGAATACAACCTCTCCTTGGCCGTAGATGCACGGGATGCCGACGACGCCGTCCGCCACATCCACCAAGAGTTCAGGCTGGGTGAAAACAGTCAGTGACGGTGGATGTCCAGCAGATCGCCTAGCAGGGCATAGCCGGTAGCCGTACGTCCGGCCCCGGGGCCAACCAGCGTGACGCCGCCCAGGGTGTCCGTATCGAACGTGACTGCATTGATCGGGCCGCCCACGCCGGCCAGAGGGTCCGCCAAGGGCAGCCGCTCCGGTTGCACACGGGCTACGAACCGGTCGCCCTCCCATCGCCCGCTACCGATCAGCTTCCAGCGCTCACCGTCCGCACCGGCAGCAGCGACGGCTTCCGCGGTGATGCCGGTGATGCCTTCCCGCTCAACGTCGGATACGCGGAGGTCCGCGCCCAGCAACACGTTTGCCAGAATGACCACTTTGCCGGCGGCGTCCCAACCCTCCACGTCGGCGTCCGGGACGGCTTCGGCGTATCCCAGCTCCTGGGCCTGCCGCAGCGCTTCCGCGTACGTTTGTCCCGCTTCCATCTGCGTGAGGATGTAATTCGTTGTGCCGTTGAGTATCCCGCGAAACCCGTGGATCGTGGCACCGGCCAGGTCATTCTGTACCAGGCGAAGGGCCGGTGTGCCACTCATCACCGTCCCCTCGAAGCGAAACTGAACGCCATGCGCGGCAGCAAGCTCCACCAGTTCACGATAGGCCAGGACGACGGGGCCTTTGTTCGTGGTCACGACATGCTTGCCGGCGGCGAAAGCCGTGCGGCAATGGGTTAGAGCCGGTTCACCAGTCTGCACATCGGTGTAAGTGACCTCGACGATGGCGTTGGAATTCGTGTCGCGGATCGTTCGCAGGCTGTCCCAGCCTTTCGTGGGCGCGGGATATTCATCCACACGACCGGTACGCTGTACCGTCTCCAGCAACTGGGCCAGGTCAAGCCCGTCTGGATCATAGACCGACCCTTTCAACATATCGGATACAGCCACGGTACGCCATTCGAACCCGAAGCGATTCCGCAGCACCTCTTCTTTCTTAAGCAACAGTTCCGCCAGCCCTTGTCCAACTGTCCCAAAACCGATAAATGCCAAACGAAACATAAAGTCCTCCTCATTAACTTTCGCTGCGATTTGCAATCCTCATCATCAAACCGGCAAGCAGTGCGGTGCGCGGCACAAAGCTGCTAGTTTCCAGGTACTCGTCAGGACTGTGAGCGCGACCACCGATCGGCCCCAGGCCATCCAGCACAGGCGCGCCGGCTGCGGCCGCAAAGTTTCCGTCGGAGCCGCCACCGGTGGCCGTGTCGTGCAGCTCGAAGCCGAGATTGCGGGCCACGTCCTGGGCCAGGGCCACGAGCGCCTGCGTTTCCGGTCGCAGCGGCATGGCCGGCATGTCCACGCCCCCTTGCACCTCGATAGTTGTGCCGGCAACGTGCCGGCCAGGGCCGGCAAAGGCGCTAATCGCGCGTTGCACCTCGGCTGCGGCCTCATCGTCCACGGCACGCACATCCACTTTGAGTTCGGCCCTGTCGGGAACGGCGTTATAGCGTGTACCGCCGCTGATGACCCCGGCGTTGATCGTCACGCCCGGACGCAGGCCGTTCAGTTCGTGCAGGGCGATGATCAGGTGCGCCATTTCCAGGATTGCGTTGGCCCCCTTCTCCGGCTCCACACCGGCATGGGCCGATTTGCCATGGACGGTGACGACGTAGCGAGCGGTGGCCTTGCGGGCACTGACGATGTCGCCGTTGGCACGAGCCGACTCCATGACCAGCACAGCGTCGCATTCGCGGGCCAGTTTTGTGGTCAGGTGATGGGACACCGGTGAGCCGATCTCCTCTTCGCTGTTCGTCCACAGCATAATCTCCGCAAAGTTGTTGAAGCCGCTCCGTTGCAGGGCGGCCACAGCATTCAGGGCCACTAGCAGTCCCCCCTTGATGTCACAAGTACCCGGCCCGATAGCGCGATCGCCGTCAATGCGCAAGGGTCGCTCGGCCACTGTCCCGGCGGGGTAGACCGTATCCAGATGAGCAATGATCAGCACCCGAGCCATGCCCGTGCCCCGCCAGCGTCCCAGCACCAAGTCGCCAAACTCCTCCTGGGGATAGCGCGTGACCTCTGCGCCCATCTCTTCCAGGCGGGTGGCCACCCACCGGCCCGCTTTGTCTACCCCCGCTTTGTCGTAGGTGCCGCAATCTATGTTGACCAGCGTTGCGAGGTCTTCCAGGAAACGGCCCTGTTGTTGCGAGAGAAATGAAGTGGTTGCAGACAGATTTTGTTTCATGGGCTACGTGAGTCCTTTCGAGCCTTTGTATCTTCGTGGTAATATCTCCCTGCTCAAAGCACAAAGAGGGCGTTGAGAAGGCACGAACTTTTCGTTGTTAGATTCTTCTACCCGTCTGGGGATTATATACCGAAAGCGGGTTATCGGCAAGCGGTTGCACGGAATGAGGGAAAGGGCAATTTGCCTACAATGGCGGTTCCGTGCTATACTCTCAAGCCGGGGAGAGTCCCGAAGACGGTTCCCGCGCAACATTGAAAAGAGACCGACTGCTCTTGTGGAGGGGGAAGATGAAAACTATCGTCATCACCGGAAGTACACGAGGCATTGGATACGGTCTGGCCGACGCTTTTCTCGGGCTGGGGTGCGCGGTCACCATCTGTGGTCGCCGGCCGCCCGACGTAGAGCGTGTGACCGCGGAGCTTTCCGCCAAATTTGCGCCAGAGCGCGTTCTCGGTGTCCCTTGTGATGTCACCCAGTTTGACCAGGTGCAGAACTTGTGGAATGTGAGCAAAAGCCATTTTGGCAAAGTTGATATCTGGATCAATAACGCCGGTATCGGGCAGCCGCGACGGAACTTTTGGGAGAACGCACCCGATGACTTGGAAATAGTCGTCGGAACGAACCTGCTGGGTACGATGTATGGGGCTAAGGTTGCATTGGCAGGGATGTTGGAGCAAGGATTCGGCAGCCTGTACAACATGGAAGGCCTTGGCAGCGATGGACGTCGTGTGCCCGGACTGACCTTATACGGCACCACAAAGTACGGACTACGCTACTTCACCGATGCCTTGGTAGAGGAAGCAAAAGGAACGCCGGTAAAAGTCAATGCCCTCAGCCCGGGCATGGTGATCACGGACCTCCTGACCCAACAGTACGAAGATCGGCCCGAAGAGTGGGAGGAGGCCAAACAAATTTTCAACATCCTGGCCGATCGTGTGGAAACCGTCGTTCCGTGGTTAGCGCAGCAGATACTGACCAACGACAAGAGCGGCGCGCGCATTTCCTGGCTCACACGCCGAAAGGTTGTCGGGCGGTTCCTCGCCGCGCGCTTCCGAAAACGGGATCTCTTTGCGTAAAGGCGACCGCAACGCCTTCGCTTCGCGTGTACGCTGTCCAGAATCGCGCTGGCCGCCGCCCTCGCCTTGCATTTGACATCGTCTGCTTTTCGTGCTAACATATAGACACATTCAAAATCGTCAATGTGTTTAAGGAGCAGATTGTGATCAACTGTGTGTCATTTTGCAAAGCGCTGGGAGACGAAACGCGCCAGCAGCTGTTGGAAACGTTGCTGGCGCGTGGCGAGACGTGCGTGGGAGACCTGGTCAAAACCTTTCACCTGTCGCAGCCTACCATATCTCACCACCTGACATTGCTAAAGAATGCCAATCTGGTTACCCGCCGCAAAAAGGGCAAGCAGGTCTTTTACGCAATCGATGAAGAAACCATGACGCAGTGTTGTAATGGCCTGATTTCCAAGTTCGTTCTAACCTACAGAAAGGAATCATGATGGGTAGAGATCCAGTGGCCCTTAAGGAACAAGTTCGTCAACGGTATGGCGGCATTGCCAGGAGTGTGCGGGAAAGCGTCGAGTCTTCATCTCCACAGGAACCGGCCTCTTGCTGTTCGCCCGAAGGGGTGGTGAATGAAATCACGTTTTTCGACAACCTTTATGCGGCTACCGAGTTGACCGGCTTGCCGGAAACAGTAACCGAAGCCTCGCTGGGTTGCGGAAATCCAACCGCCATTGCCAGTCTCCGGCAGGGAGAAACCGTGTTGGACCTCGGATCTGGCGGGGGCATTGATTGTTTCATCGCCGCCCAACAGGTTGGCCCGGCAGGCAACGTAATTGGACTCGACATGACCCCCGACATGCTTGCGCTGGCAAATGAAAACAAAGCCAAAATGGGAATCCAGAACGTAGATTTTCGGCAAGGCGAAATTGAAAACATGCCCCTCGACGACGAATCTGTGGACGCAATTATTTCCAACTGCGTGATCAACCTTTCGCCTGACAAGGATGCCGTATTCTCGGAAGCTTTCCGGGTACTCAAGCCTGGTGGGCGGTTGGCCGTTTCGGACATTGTAACCCAAGGCGACATCCCCGAACCGGTGCGACAGAGCCTCGAAGCGTGGGTTGGCTGCATCGCCGGTGCGCTGGACGAAGAAGATTACCTGCAGAAGATTCGCAATGCCGGTTTCGCGGATGTGCGCGTGGAAAGTCGTGATGTGTATGGAACGGAAGTGCTGGAGGGCCAAACGCTTGGGCCGGCAGCCGAGGAACTCTTGGCCACGATAGACCCCACCATCGTTCAAGGATATGCCGCAGTTAGCGCGAAAATCGTAGCCTACAAGCCAAGATAATGGCTGTGCCGTCGGGGCACAATACCTGGAAAGGAACACGCTGCAATGAAAAGCATGTTTTCGGCGATAAAGAAGTCGCGGTCTTCCGGTGATGAACAACCTGACCGGCGACTTCCCGCCGGTCAGGCACTCACCGAAAAGTGGCCGGTGCTTCACTACGGCAACATCCCGCGCTTTGACCCAAAAACCTGGGACTTTCGCGTCTTCGGTCTGGTAGAAGAGCCGATTACATGGACGTGGGAGGATTTTACTTCCTTGCCTCACGTGACTACAACCTCCGATATTCACTGTGTGACACGATGGAGTCGGTACGATAACCGGTGGACAGGAATCTCGATCTTTGAGGTTATGAAACATGTGCGCCCTTTGCCGGAGGCTCGCTATGTGATGGTACACGCAGACCCCGACTACACAACCAACCTCCCCTTTGAAGAACTGTTGGATGACGACGTTTTGTTCGCTCTGCAGCACGATGGAGAACCGCTCACGCCGGAACATGGAGGCCCTTTGCGTCTGGTCGTGCCCAAGCTCTATTTCTGGAAGAGCGCGAAATGGGTGCGGGGACTGGAATTCATGGCCGATGATGCGGCCGGTTTTTGGGAACGCGCCGGTTATCACATGCACGGGGACCCCTGGACGGAGGAGCGCTTTGGCGGTTATGTCCAGACCACCATGCAAAAGCTGCGGAGCGGCCGAAAATGAAGACGATTTACGATGTTTCGCTGCCGATCTCAAATCAGATGATTACCTGGCCGGGGGACCCCGGCGTGAACGTGGCGCGGACGTTGCGCATGGAAGACGGAGACGCGGCAAACGTCAGCGCCATCCAGATGGGCGCACATACAGGCACTCACGTGGATGCTCCATTCCATTTCATACCCGAAGGGAATCCGGTCGACACGTTGCCTTTGGACATCCTTGTTGGCCCGGCCCTTGTTTGCCACCTGCCCGACGCAGACGCAATCGACTCGTCACACCTGGATGCTCTGCATATCCCGCCCACAACGAAACGCTTGCTCTTCAAGACACGAAACTCTGCCTTGTGGGCGCGGGGCATTGGCAAATTCCAGGAAGACTTCGTCGCCCTGACCGCAGATGCCGCTCGTTGGGTCGCCGGACGGGGCATTCGCTTGGTTGGCGTTGACTACCTGTCTGTGCAACGCTTTCATGATCAGGAGCCAGCTACGCACGTCACCCTGCTGCGTGCCGGCGTTGTGGTCATCGAAGGGTTGAATCTTAGTGAAGTGGCTGCGGGCGAGTACGATCTCTATTGCCTGCCCCTCAAACTGGTAGGAGCAGACGGTGCGCCAAGCCGCACCATTCTTGTTGAACACATCAGAAAGGAAAGATAATATGCCCCAGACAGAAAGCACAAATGCACGGGCTGGGCTGATTGTGCTGTTCGGTTCAGGGGAAACGTCTGCTAGTGGGCGCAAAGTGTGTGACTGGCTCTTGCAGCGCATGAATGATTCTCCGCTGGTGTCAGTCCTGGAGACCCCCGCTGGGTTTGAGCCAAATTCCGCTCAGGTGGCTGGAAAGATTGCCGAGTTCTTCAAGGAGCGTTTGCAAAATTATCACCCACGGGTAACGGTTGTGCCGGCCAGGAAGCGCGACACACCCTTCAGTCCGGATAACCCGGACATCGTCGCACCGCTCCTGCACGCCAATGTGATTTTCCTGGGACCGGGTAGCCCGACCTACGCCGTGCGCCAGTTGCGGGATACCCTGGCCTGGCATACGCTGATTGCGCGTCACCGGCTGGGATCGGCGATCATCCTGGCCAGTGCAGCAACCGTCGCCGCCGGGGCCTATACCCTACCGGTGTACGAAATCTACAAGGTGGGAGAGGATTTGCACTGGCATGACGGGTTAGACTTACTTGGTCCCTACGGTCTTCCCCTCGTTTTCATCCCACATTGGGACAACCACGAAGGCGGCACAGCGTTGGATACCAGCCGCTGCTTCATGGGCAAAGAACGGTTCACGCACTTGTTGTCTCTTCTGCCGGCAGGGTTAACCGTGGTTGGCTTAGGTGAACACACGGCATTGATCATCGACCTGGAGAGAGAAACTGGCCAGGTGATGGGGCTGGGGCACGTAGCCGTACTCCGTGACGGTGAGGAGAAGCTGTTTCGCTCCGGGCAAAACTTTGTCCTGGCCGAGCTGGGGAACTTTCACCTTCCGAGCCCCGGAGACGGAATTCCGGCAGATGTTTGGAGAAATGTTCGCACCTTGGATGAGACCCATTCCTCTACAACCTTACCCCCCGAACCGACACCGGATGTTTTGTCGCTCATGGAAGCGCGCGAAACTGCCCGCTCCAGACGTGACTGGACTGCCGCTGACGACTTGCGCAACCAGATTGCAGCGCTCGGCTGGCAAGTTCAGGACGCGCCTTCTGGCACAGAGATCACGCCCCTTAAAGTTAGAAGTTCAACTTCTTAGAGAAGTTGAACTTCTTGAGCGCACTCGCAGGCTTGGCTCTGCCCGTCGATTCTAACATAGCTCTAACATTCCTCTAGTACTCATCCAACACGAATAGGGTATACTGAGGATGCCTGTTTGAAATTAGACTCAGTGGATGAGGAGGATATTGGAATGTCAAAGATTGTTGGAATTGATTTGGGAACGACAAATAGCTGCATTGCAGTGTTGGAAGGGGGAGACGCCACAGTCATCCCTAATGCGGAGGGCGGACGAACCACACCCTCCATGGTCGCCTTTAACAAGAACGGTGAACGGTTGGTGGGGCAAGCCGCTAAGCGGCAAAGTGTAGTCAACCCTGAAAACACGATCTTTTCCATCAAGCGGTTGATGGGACAGCGCTACGAGGATGCGGAACAGCTAGAAGATTCCGTGCCATACAGAATCGTGCGGGGAAAAAGCGGCGACGCGCGCGTACACATCCCCGTGGACAACCAGATGTACACGCCACAGGAAATCTCCGCGATGATCCTGCAGAAGCTCAAGACCGACGCGGAAGCATATCTCGGCGAGCCGGTCAAGAAAGCAGTCATCACCGTGCCGGCATACTTCAATGACGCACAGCGTCAAGCAACAAAGGACGCAGGGAAGATCGCCGGGCTGGAGGTACAGCGCATTATTAACGAGCCAACGGCGGCCTCCTTGGCCTACGGGCTGGACAAGAAAGAGTTGGAGACGATTCTGGTGTTTGACCTAGGGGGCGGCACGTTTGATGTTTCCGTACTGGAGGTCGGCGAAGGGGTAGTTGAGGTTAAGTCCACAAGCGGGGACACGCACCTGGGCGGCGACGATTGGGACCAGAGAATCGTAGCCTGGCTGGCAGACGAATTCAAGAAAGAGAAGGGCATAGACTTGCGCCAGGACCGTCAGGCCTTGCAGCGCCTGAAGGAAGCCGCCGAGAAGGCCAAGATCGAGCTCTCCTCGGTCATGGAAACGGAGATCAACCTGCCCTTCATCACCGCAGACGCAAGCGGCCCGCAGCACTTACAAATGAAGCTCTCGCGGGCAAAGTTCGAGCAGTTGACTGACGACTTGGTGCAGCGTTGCGTGGGGCCGTTCAACCAGGCCCTTGCCGATGCCAAAATGCAGACCGGCAACATTGACGAAGTTGTACTGGTTGGCGGCACGACCCGTATGCCGATGATTCAGGCGCTCGTGCGCAAGCTGTGTGCCGGCAAAGAGCCACACAAGGGCGTAAACCCTGACGAAGTTGTAGCAATCGGCGCAGCCATCCAGGGCGGCGTGCTGGGTGGCGATGTAAAAGATGTCTTACTGTTGGACGTCACGCCATTGAGCTTAGGCGTGGAGACGATGGGTGGGGTGATGACTCCGCTTATCCCGCGCAACACGACGATCCCGACGCGCAAGAGCGAAACCTTCAGCACGGCGGAGGATAATCAGACAGCGGTGGACATTCACGTCCTGCAAGGCGAGCGTCCACTGGCCAAGGATAACACGACTCTGGGTCGCTTCCGGCTCGAAGGAATACCGGCAGCACCGCGTGGCTTGCCGCAAATTGAGGTTAGTTTTGATATCGATGCCAACGGCATCCTGAACGTGACCGCCCAAGACAAAGCCACCGGCAAGGAGCAGAACATCACCATTACTGCATCAACAAACCTGAGCAAGGAAGATGTGGACCGTCTGGTACGCGAAGCCGAACAACACAGCGAAGAAGACCGCCGTCAAAAGGAACTGATCGAAGCACGCAACACTGCCGATAACCTGGCTTATCAGATGGAGAAAACACTGCATGAGGCCGGGGACAAAGTTTCGGCCAACGACCGCCAAGAAGTTGAGGCCAAGATAAAGGCCGTACGTGACGCAGTTGCCGGCGATGATGTACAAAGCATCCGTTCAGCCACAGAGGCGCTGCAACAAGCCAGCTACCGGCTGTCGGAGCAGATGGCTTCGCCAAGCGAGGCGGCTGGCGGTAACGGCCACAAGCAGGAGGCCGACGAATCGCCCGAGGAAGAAGTCATCGAAGCCGAATTTCGGGAAGCATAATCGCAGTTGCAACTGGGAGCGGGGGACGCGTATCACGTCCCCCGCTTTTTTATGAGCGTAGTTTGTCCAGGGTGGCCGTCAAAGTTTTGCGTCTGCAATCATTCACGCCCTGCCCTTACCACAA
>CAZFFM010000021.1:0-21867 GCA_964517425.1 uncultured Ardenticatenales bacterium
TGTCGGGCAGGAAGCGGTCGGAGATGTAGCGGTCGGAGAGGGTGGCCGCGGCGATGACGGCGGAATCGGTGATGCGCACGCCGTGGTGCACCTCGTAGCGCTCCTTGAGGCCTCGCAGAATGCTGATCGTGTCCTCGACCGTTGGCTCGTCCACCAGAACCGGCTGGAATCGTCGCTCCAGGGCCGCGTCCTTTTCGATGTACTGGCGATACTCATCCAGGGTGGTGGCTCCGATGGTGTGCAGCTCGCCACGCGCCAGCATCGGTTTGAGCATGTTGCTGGCGTCCATGGCCCCTTCGGCAGCGCCGGCCCCCACGACGGTGTGCAGCTCATCGATGAAGAGGACGACGCGCCCTTCGGAATCGGTGATCTCCTTGAGCACGGCCTTGAGCCGCTCCTCGAACTCGCCGCGATACTTGGCGCCGGCAATGAGCGAGCCGAGGTCCAATTGTACGAGCTGTTTGTCCTTGAGGCCCTGCGGGACATCGCCGCGCACCATGCGTTGGGCCAGCCCCTCGACAATGGCCGTCTTGCCCACGCCCGGCTCCCCGATGAGTACCGGGTTGTTCTTCGTGCGACGCGATAGCACCTGGACGACACGGCGAATTTCCTCGTCCCGCCCGATGACTGGGTCGAGTTTACCTTGCCGGGCCAGCTTGATCAGGTCGCGCCCGTATTTTTCCAGGGCCTGGTAGGTCGTCTCCGGTGTGGGAGTCGTCACGCGCTGGCTTCCGCGGATGGCGCGCAGGGCTTGCAGCGTCGCGTCGCGGGTGACGCCGGCTGCCTGCAGGATATGGTCGGTCGCGCCGCCGGCCGCCTGGATCAGCCCCAGCAGCAGATGTTCCGTGCTGACGTACTCATCTCGAAAGGTGCTGATTTCTTTTTGCGCCCGATCCAGCACACGCTTCAAGCGCGGCGAAACGTAGACCTGAGCGGCGCCGCCGTAGACCTTCGGCAACTTGTCCAGCTCGGCTTCCGCCTGCCGGCGCAGTGCCGTTGGACTGGCGCCTATCTGTTGCAACACCTCCGGCACCACACCCTCGTGTTGTTGCAGGAGCGCGGCCAGGAGATGTTCCGGTTCGACCTGATTGTGGTTGCCCTCCTGGGCCATATTTTGGGCAGCCAGAACGGCCTCTTGCGCTTTCTCGGTAAATTTGTTGAGATTCATATCGTGGCTTTCCTTATCAGTGAATTTTGGATTGTCGTGTTGCGTGTTGCGTGATGAGATAGCACACCTTACGCATTACGTTTTCACGCGCTCAATCTCTATCTCCACCCGCTATCTTTCATCATCCTGCCTTCATCATTTCAGAGGCGCTCGCCGGCACGCTACCATTCTATCACCGTTTTGTTAGACCACCGATAGAGGAGTGCTAGAGTTTTGTTAACGTTCTCCCAGAGTAACCCTTTTCAAAGCAACAGCGCCCATGCGCGCGCGGCACGCGCCACCAACGATGAAAGTCGCGTGGAGCGGCGAGCGACGCAATACCAACACGCAACACGTTCTGACGCCTGGCTACTGGCTACTGACGACTGTTTTCAAAGCAGTGGTGCCATAAAGTTGTACCCGTCCGGCCCGACGGCTCGCTCCAGTATGCCCATAATTTTGGCGACGTTGTCGTATGGCCCGGCGAAGAACATTGGTTTGCCCTCCGGTCCGCCAAGCGGGATCGGGACGTGACAAGCCTGTGGATCGGCGTCGCCTAGAATGGGCGCAGCCCTGCGGTAGTCTCGATGCGGTTCAAAGCCTAGATCGCGCGCGTACGCAATAGTCTCCTCGATCACTTTTGCTGCCAGATCGAGGTCACAGGGGACCATCGATTGTCTGGAAGTCATCTGGTTTCGAAGCGCGAGGTAGTCACCCTCTGATTCAAAAACATGCGACGTCGCGTTTTTCACGCCCAGACATCCCAAATCTACAATGAAACCCCCCACCGCGATTCGTCCGCCCGGAGCGTTCCGCGCGATAAGAATCTGGGTGATCTGGATCGTGTCCTGCCACTCCTCGGTGATCAGGCACTCGCGGAGGGGCCATGACTTTGTTTCGGGGGGCAATTTCATTCTGCCGCCGGGGCCGCTTGCGACCGGCATTCGTGCTTTGGACCGCTTTTTCTTCCGCTTGGCCGCCTTGCGAGCCAGTTGCTGCTGCCGTTTCTTAGGATTCCGTGCCATGCTTCCTTCTCCGAATGCAAAAAGTGGGTCTACGCAAATAATGGGAGTACGGCTGAGTGTAACGGACTTTCAGCAGCTTGGGAGACAGCCAGTAAAGTTACGTCCCAAGCTCCAGAGGTCTGAACTCTTGCACCCCCCTGTAAGTGCTTAGCCTTTTTCTCGTGGTGTGCTGGTGCTTTCGGGACGGACGTACAGTCTGGCTCACACTTTCTGCAGGCGAGCCAATTCGGCGCGTAGATGTTCCAGTTCGGCCTCGGCCCGGTGGCGGGCGGCGGCTTCTTCGGCTGCGCGTTCCTCGGCCTGGCGGCGAGCGGCGGCTTCTTGGCGGTGGGCGGCCTGGGCTTCTAATGGCGTCAGCAGCTTCTTGCCCGTCTCCGGATCGTACAATCGCAACCAGCCCCCCTCTTCCCGCAGTTCCAGCCCCAACACGTCGCTAACCAACGACCTCCCCTTCATCAACCGGTAGTCTCCGTCCGCCAGGGTGTACCCTTGCAAGGGGGGAACCAGATACTCCCCCAAGGGATCGAACAGGTAATACTCCTTCACCCCCAGCAGGGCGTAAAGCCCCTTCTTGGTTCCCATGTCTTTCCACCGCGTACTCTGCGAAGTCAGTTCAAAGACGACATCCGGGCCTTTGTCCTCTTCCCACACCTTGTACACGCGACGTTGTCTCTTGGGGATACCGAAAACAACGAGTACGTCGGGAGCAACCGAAGCAGTTGGGTCGCCCTCTTTGTAGTAGAGCAGCAGGGTGCCCGCTACGTACACCTGGGGATCGTCCCGGTAGTAATCCTTCAATGCCTCGATGAGATAGACCATCAGGTCACGGTGGACGTCGGTTTCTGCCATGGGTTCACCATTCGATTCGGGGTAGTAGACAGGGGCGGGTGGTACCCGCAGGGGGCGTCGCTTCTGGTGTGGAATGGTTGCGATATTTTTCGCCAGGACCATTGTACATCCCTCAGTTTCCGTACAGAAGTAACAACTTTGGCTTGCCTGTTGAGATTATAGCACAGGTAAAGAGGAAAGTCAACGGTTCATGTTTTCGATTGGTCGTCAAAGTTTTGCGTCTGCAATCATTCACGGCCTGCCCTTACCACCAAGACACAAAGACACGAAGTATACAGCATTTTCAGCCACAGATTGCACGGATTTCCACGGATTTTCATCTATGCTTTCTGATGTTTCCGTGAATATCCGTGACCATCCGTGGCAAAAACAAAACACGCCAGTGTCCAGGTCGAAACGTTCAACCTGGTAGTTCTTTGTGCCTTCGTGCCTTCGTGGTTCATTTGAGAGAGTTGCCGCGCAAGAAAATGACGGACACCCGATACACAATCCCTATTTGGGCCTTATGCTAGTTCCACCACAAGGGTCCCGTGCCGGATTGGAAATCGGCACTGGTGGCGAGACCAAGCCGCTGGAAGCGGCTGCACTCCCGCCGGGCAGTCGCTTCAGCGACTTTCTCACGCATCCAGTGACGGCTTCAGCCCGTCACGGCAACCGGCTGTCCAAAACATTAGCTGAACGTCTATAGCATAAGACCATATTTGACAAAGCAAAAGCGATATGGTAGAATGCCCCCGTGATACGAAGGCCGATGATGAGGCTCGTCGGCTTTGCCGTCAAACGAAGACCATCGACCGCCGGATTACCGGCTGATAGCCTCTGCCTGGGACGTACATGGCAGAGGCTATTTCTGTTTTTCCGGCACCACCCTTAATTCGGGGTAGGGGCACGGCCTTGCACCTGCCCACGTAGGGCAACCTCTAGGGTACGTCCCTCCTTTTTGAGAAGATTCCTTGAGGACGCCTGAGGAGGGAAAACCAAAGCATGGGCAATACCCGATTCGTGTTGGTGCGTCATGGGCAGACAGCGTGGAACCGCGAGAACCGTTTCCGAGGGCGGGAAGATTTGCCCCTCGATGAGACCGGCATCTGGCAGGCCCAGGCTGCCGCCAAAACAATTGCACAGCGTTACCGGCCGGCCGCACTCTACAGCAGCCCCCTGAACCGTACGCGCCAGACCGCCGAACCAATTGGCAAGGCGACGGGCGTAGCTGTGCAGCTTGATGAAGGCCTGATCGACATTGATTACGGAGATTGGCAGGGGCTCGCCCCTTCGGAAGCCTCGGCCCAATATGGCTCCCTCTACGAAACGTGGCTGCAACAGCCGCAATTCGTCGCCATTCCGCGTGGCGAAAGCCTTGTCGAGGTGCGGGCTCGTGTATGGGTAACCCTAACCGCCCTGCGAAATCGACACGCGGGCCAGACCATCGTACTCGTCGGACATCAAGCTGTCAACAAGGTCTTGCTTTGCGCGGTACTCGGCCTCGACGAAAGCGCGTTCTGGACCATCGCCCAGAACACAGCTTGCATCAATGTCTTCTCCTGGACCGGAACGCGATTTATTTTGGAGTTGCTGAACGACACATGCCACCTGCAAAAGACGTAAATAGCCCATCACAATCAAGCCGCAACGTCTGGGCCCTCGGCCTGGTAAGCTTCTTTCAGGACGCCAGTTCCGAATTGATTTATCCCCTCCTGCCCCTGTTTCTTGTCCAGGTACTGGGTGCGGACACGCGCATCGTGGGCTTGATCGAAGGGGCCGCCGAAAGCACGGCCAGCTTGCTGAAACTGCTTTCCGGCTGGCTTTCGGATCGAGGGGGACGCCGCAAAAGCTGGACGGTGGCAGGCTATAGCCTGTCAGCACTGGCCAAGCCGCTCCTGGCGCTCACCACGGCGTGGCCCCAAGTGCTGGCCATTCGCCTGACCGACCGGATCGGCAAGGGCGTGCGTACGTCACCCCGCGACGCCCTTCTCGCCGGATCGGTGCCCCCGGAAAGGCGCGGTTGGGCCTTTGGCCTCCATCGCACAATGGACACACTCGGTGCGGTCGTGGGCCCCCTGGCGGCCTTCTTTCTCTTGCAAGTCTATGCCGGACGCTTTCGGCCTGTGTTCGCCTGGGCCTTACTTCCCGGCGTGATCTCAGTCGTCGTGCTGATTGCCCTGGTTCGGGAGCCGGCACCAGAAAAGGCAACGCCATCCACGCAAACAAAGGCTCGGGAAATCTCGCCGCTACTGGATAGAAGGTTTATCGCCTTTATTGCGGTGATGGGTTTATTCACACTGGGCAACTCCAGCGATGCCTTCCTCATCCTTCGCTCGCAATCTATCGGCCTGCCTGCCGTACAGGTTCCCCTGGCCTGGATGAGTATGAACATCGTCTATGCCCTGGTAGCCACACCGGCCGGCACCGCCGCCGACCGCCTGGGCAAACGAGGGTTGATGGTCGCTGGCTTCCTTTTCTTTGCCCTGATTTACGCCGGCTTTGCCTTTGCCACGCAGAACTGGCAAGTCTGGACTCTGTTTGCCGGTTACGGACTCTATCACGGGCTTACCGATGGGGTGGGACGCGCATTCGTGGCTGACCTGGTCGCAGCGCCTGCTCGTGGCACAGCCTACGGGGTGTACCATGCGGTAACCGGTCTGGCCCTTTTTCCGGCCAGTCTGATCGGGGGGTTCCTATGGTTCAAATTCGGTCCTCCGGCACTCTTTTTCTATGGCATGGCCACCGCCTGTCTGGCCGCACTCCTGCTGGCCGCGTTGCCACGGAAGAAGCAACACTATCCGGCCTAGATTGTGGAGCGTGATCGAGCCACCATGCACTCAGTCTTGCAGGAGGAAGATAAGGAATGATAACCGTAGATATTCGCATCGAACGCCCCGGCAAAGACCACAATCGCTATCAATGGGACAGCAATCTGCAGGCCATTCGATATGCTGGACGCCAGGTCGTTGACCAGCCCGCAGACGTGGACGAAGGTGTACTCATTGATGCATTAGGCGTCGGTGGACATCCCCTGCGTGCGTGGATTCTCACCCACCAATCCTTCTCTCCGATGGCCGTCGTTGCCACACGTGCGATTGGCTTGCTACAAATCGGTGAGGGAAAGCAGGAAGAGTTGTTGATCGTGGGGGTGCCCGATGCCGACCCGGCCTGGCGCTACCTGCAGAGCCACGAAGATTTGCCTCCACACCGCAGGCAGGCTTTGCGAGAATACGCGGCCAGGTTGGCCGGCCCGGGATCCCACGTGCGCTGGGGCGACCCCTCCGAAGCAGCCTCACTCATCGAAGCCGGCCAGCGCGCTTCCCGCTGGAGCCGCGTGGGGCAACACAGCGGCCAGGCCGAACGCCCCGCCTGGCAAACCATGCGCGGCGCGCGCGAGGGGGACGAGTTACGCGAAGCCGGCGGCGGCCACACCCTGGCCGAAATCCTGGTGCCCCAACTGCCGTACCGCTTCCAGGAGTACGTGGCCCGTTGCTTGCTTTCTGATGAACGAATCTTGCATTTCATCCACCGCCGCCCGATGAGCGGGTCCCGTTGGGCGTGGCGGCGACGGCGCATGCATCCCGAAGGGATGTTGATTGTCACCGATCAGCAAACACTGTGGTTGTGGGATGTCCTCCCCCCCACACCGACAATTGTGGGATATGGCTACGTCGCCAAGTCGTGCCCGCACAACCGGCTTCTGGGCGTGGAAGTTTTGGAGAGCGCCGGCGGATCCCAGCTAGAACTGGTCATGCGCCCGGCCAGACAGGGCGAAGAACGGGTGCAGATCGAGTTTGCAGAGGATGCCCGTCCCTCGCTGCGCCTGGTGGAGGCCTTCTTGCGCAGTTTCGTGCCGGGAGAGGATGAGGAACAGCACTTGCTCCGGCTGTTCGAACCGGAAGAAGACGAAACGACATTCGCCGAACTCATCGAAGAACATGACGACAAGACCCGCCGCCTCGTTGCCCGTCTGGAAGAAGTCGGTGCTGAAATCCTGGATAGCCGCCCAGTTCTGGCCCGCTCGCTGGTTCCCGCCTGGGCAGAAGAAAAAGGAAGAGCAGCCATGCTTGCCGTGATGGACGATGAGGTCGTGATCATCCGGGGCGGCGAGGGCAAACAAAAAGAGGTGGAGATTGTTCGCTGTTCCCTGGCAGACGCGACATCTGCTTCGCTCTGCTTCTCCGTGATGGGCAGTTGGATGCGCATTGACGTGCCGGACGACAAGCCCGTCGAGATTGCTTTCCCCCTGATTGCCGTAAGAAACTTCACGGCAGCCTTTCTAGCCATTCGCCAGCGCCTCGCTTCGATGGCCGGGTGATTGCTGCTTTGAAAATAACGTGTCAGGTGTCAGGTAAAACGTAAAACGTGATGCGTAAGACGCAATACGCAATACGTTTCACGTCCTGCCATTTTCATCCTTGGTGGTGTGCAGCCGCTCATGGTGACTGACGACTGACATCTGACGACTGACATCTGGCACCTGGCGACCGGCTGTTTCTTGCCCATCCCCTGCTTTCGGGTTATAATTCATTCTTATGAGAAAGAAATCATCACCGGTGACGCCCGTACGTCGCCAATACCTGCAAATCAAACAGGCTCACCCCGATGCCATCCTCTTCTTCCGCCTGGGCGATTTCTATGAAACGTTTGACGAGGACGCGAAAGTCACCGCTCGCGAGCTCGATCTGGTGCTGACCTCGCGGCCTGTGGGCAAGGGTCAGCGCGTGCCCCTGGCCGGTATCCCCTACCACGCCGTGGAGGGCTATGTCGCCCGCCTGATTGGCAAGGGCTACAAGGTCGCCATTTGCGAACAGATCGGCAATGAGACCGTGAAGGGCCTCATGCCCCGTGAAGTCGTGCGCGTGATCACCCCCGGCACGGTGCTGGAGCCGGCTCTGCTGGACGACCGGCGCAATAATTACCTGGCCGCCATCCTTCACGAAGGGGAACGGGCCGGCCTGGCCTTCGCCGACATCACTACCGGAGAGTTCGCCGCCACCGAATTGTCCGGCTCCGAGTTGGCCCAAGAGCTTCAGCGGCTCCAGCCGGCGGAAATTCTGGTGCCGGCGGATAGCAATGCCCCCCTACCACGGAACGGGAACACACCCTCGCCGGTCACGCTGGACGACTGGCAGTTCGAAGCAGAGACGGCCCGCCGTGCCTTGCAAGAGCACCTCGGCGTCGCTTCCCTCGACGGCTTCGGCCTGCGCGGCAAGCCGCTGGCTATACGTGCCGCCGGTGCGTTGATCCAATACTTGCAGCAGACGCAAAGGGGTGCCGTGCCCCAACTGCACGAGCTTTCCACCTACACGACCGCGCAATTCATGCTGCTTGACGCGGCCACCCGTCGCAGCCTGGAGCTGACCGAGGGCATCCGCAGCGGCACCAGTGATGGATCGCTGCTCGGCGTACTCGACCTGACCCGCACCGCTATGGGCGCGAGACTGCTCCGCCGCCGCATCGCCCAGCCACTGCTCGACCGTGCCGCGCTTGAGGAGCGGCTCGACGGCGTGCAGGCATTCTACGACGATACGGCCCTGCGTGCGGAAGTGCGTACCCTGCTCAAAGGCCTGCCCGACCTGGAGCGGCTGGCCAATCGCGTCGTCACCGGCGTTGCCCGCCCACGCGACCTGGTCGGCATCCGCCACGCGCTGGAAACCACCCAGTCGCTCGCGCAGACCTTGCCCGACGAAATGACCCCGCCGGCACTCGACCCCTGCGCCGACACCCGCAACCTGATCGCCCAGGCCATCACCGAGGACCCGCCGGCTACGCTCAATTCCACCGGCATCATCCAAAGCGGGTTCTCCGCCGAGCTGGATGGCATCATGGCCGCCGCGCGCGAGGCCAAAGCGTGGGTCGCCAACCTGGAGACAACGGAACGGGAACGCACCGGCATCAAGAAGCTGAAAGTGGGCTACAACCAAGTCTTTGGCTACTACCTGGAAGTGTCTCGCACCAACACAGACCTCGTGCCGGAAGAGTACATCCGCAAACAAACGTTGGTCAACGCCGAGCGTTACATCACACCGGAATTGAAGGAATACGAATCGCTCATCCTGAACGCAGAATCGCGCCAGCAGGAATTGGAGCGCAGCATCTTCGGCCAGATTTGCGAGCAGGTGGCAGTAGCCGTGCCGCGCCTGCTGGCCACAGCCCGCGTCTTGGCCGAATTGGACGTGCAGAGCGCGTTGGCCGAGGTCGCCCTGCGCAACCGGTACGCGCGGCCGGCGATCACCGAGGGCGACCGGCTCGTCATCAAAGGAGGCCGCCATCCGGTCGTGGAGACGACACTGCAGGACGATCCGTTCGTCCCCAACGACGTGTTCCTTTCCGCCGACGAAGCGATCCACATCATCACTGGCCCAAACATGAGCGGCAAGAGCACCTTCCTGCGCCAGGTGGCGATCATCACCCTGATGGCCCAGATCGGCTCGTTCGTGCCGGCGGAAGAGGCGGAAATCGGGCTGGTGGACCGCATCTTCTCCCGCGTTGGCGCGCATGACGAAATCTCGGCGGGCCAGTCTACGTTCATGGTCGAGATGGTGGAAACGGCCAACATCCTGCACCACGCCACGCCCCGCTCGCTGATCATCCTGGACGAGATCGGGCGCGGCACCAGCACCTACGACGGCATGTCCATCGCCTGGGCCGTGGTCGAATACATCCACAACCACCCCGACCGGCGAGCCAGGACTCTCTTCGCCACCCATTACCACGAGTTGACCGAGCTGGAGAAAATCCTCCCACACGTGCGCAACTACAACGTGGCCGTGGCCGAAGAGGGGGACGGCGTGGTCTTTCTGCACCGCATCGCCCAGGGCGGGGCTGACCGCAGCTATGGTATCCACGTAGCCCGGCTGGCCGGCGTGCCGCGCACGGTCACCCAACGGGCGCAAGAGATTCTCTCCACGCTGGAGCAAGATTCCCGCACGCCGGCCCAATCACTGCACAAGCAGCGTCCCGACGCTCTGCGGCAGGCAGTGCAACTGGCCCTCTTCCCGACCGGACCGCATCCCGTTGTCGAGCAACTGGCCAACCTCGACGTGGACAGCTTGACCCCCCTGGAAGCAATAAACCTTTTGTATGACCTGAAAAAGCAAACGGAAGGAGCAACATCATGAGCCATGAGATCGCTGATTTCATTGAGCAGTTTGCCGTCCAATATGTCCCCCTCTATCGTGCCAGCGCAGCAGCTACGTGGTGCGCGAACACCACCGGAGAGGAGGAAGCTTTCGCGGAGAAGGCCCGCTTGACGAAAGAGGTGCGCACGCTGTTTGCCAACACCCAGGCCTTCGCGCAGCTTTCGGCCTGGCGCGAGGGGCCACCGCCGGCCGACCCGCTGATTCGCCGCCAGCTTGAGTTGCTCTACCTCTCCCACCTGGCCGGACAGAAAGACCCGGCTACGATTGAGACCCTGACGCAGGCAGAGAAAGAGATCTCCCAGAAGTTCATCAACTTTCGTGCGGAAGTGGATGGCCGCAAGCTGAGTGACAACGAACTGGAAAAGGTGCTGCGCGATAGCACGGACGACCGCGCCGTGCGCGAAGCCTGGGCAGCGGGCAAACAGATCGGCACCGAAGTGGCCGGCCAGGTGCGGGATGTAGTCCGGATGCGCAATGAGGCCGCCCAACGCCTCGGCTTCGCCAATCACTACGAACTCTCCCTGACCACGTCTGAAATTGACGGAACCTGGCTGTTCGAGCTGCTCGATGAGCTGGCCGTATGCAGCGAAGACCGCTTTCGCGAACTGAAAGCCGAAATGGACGAGCAACTTTCCGCGCGCTTCCAGATTCCGGCTTCCGCGTTGCGGCCCTGGCACTACGGCGATCCCTTTTTCCAGCGCCCGCCCCGGCTCGATGACGTGAACCTGGACCCGTTCTTCGCGAACCTGGACCCGCTCGATCTCGCCGTGCGCACCTACAACGGCCTCGGCATGGACGTACGTCCGATCCTGGATCGCAGCGATCTCTACGCCCGGGCCGGCAAGAACCAGCACGCCTTCTGCCTGGACCTGGATCGCAGGGGAGACATCCGCATTCTGTGTAACATGGAGCCGACACTACGCTGGAACGAGACACTGTTGCACGAACTGGGCCATGGCGTCTACGACCGCTACATCTCGTCCGATTTGCCGTTCCTGCTGCGCACCCACGCCCACATCATGATGACCGAGGCCATCGCCTTGCTCATGGGCCGGCTAACCCTGCAGCCGCGCTGGCTCGCCGATGTCGCCGGTCTGCCCGCTGCCGAGGCCGACCGGCTGGGCAACGCCTTGCAGAACCAGCAACAGCGCTACCTGACCGTTTTCCTGCGCTGGGTGCTGGTCATCACCCATTTTGAACGGGCCATGTACCGCGATCCAGAACAAGACCTCAATACGTTGTGGTGGGACCTGGTGGAGAAATACCAACATCTGACCCGTCCGGACGACAGCGACGCCCCCACCTGGGCCGCCAAGATTCACCTGGCCCTCTACCCGGTCTACTACCAGAATTACCAGTTGGGCGATCTGATCGCCTCGCAATTCGACCACTACATCCGCACGCACTTTGGCGGACTGGTCAGCAGCGTGGAGGCAGGCCACTGGCTGATTGACGCGGTGTTTGCTCCGGGCGACAGCCAGGACTGGCAGGGAAGGTTACAAGCGGCGACGGGGGAATCGCTCAACCTCGGCTATTTCCTGTAATCTGCGCCCAATCGTTGCACGATAGCCTATCGGCCACGCAGTGATTGGCTCGCGGATGAAAAGAAACACGTGCACCTTCTCAATATTTCGGGGGAACAGACTTCCGAAGTCTACAAGGATGATACCGCGATTTCAACGGTCCTGGACTCTTGCGAAAATCATTTGACCGTATAACAGTGGCATTTTCGGCCACAGATTGCACGGATTGCACGGATTTCTTGGCTTTTTCGTATCTTCTCAATAATTCGGGGTGACCAGAATGTCGTGCCCCCCTAACCCCCCAACTTTGGGGGGAATGTGTTCCCCCAGAATTGGGGGCCGGGGGGCGTTCCCCAGGTTATTGAGAAGATACGCTTTTTCCGTGAAATCTGTGATAATCCGTGGCAAAAACAAAAAACGCCATCGTTAGCAAGGAGGTGACGACGTGTACACTGTTCCGCTCACGATTGGGATCGAAGAAGAATACCAGATCATCCATCCGGAAACGCGCGACCTGCACTCTTACATCCAACAGTTTTTGGACCAGGGCCAACAGGTCTTCCCCGACGGGCAACTGAAGCCGGAATTCATGCAAAGCCAGGTGGAGGTTGGCAGCTACGTCTGCCGCAATATCAAAGAGGCGCGCCACGAGATTGTCCGTCTGCGCCGCGCCGTCTGCCGCCTGGCCGAGGAGAACGGCTTACGCATTGCAGCGGCCAGCACCCATCCCTTTGCTTCCTGGAGCGATCAGGAAGTCATGGCCGGCGAGCGTTACCGCAAGCTGCTCGACCGGCTGCAAGGCGTGGCCGCACAGCTCCTGATCTTCGGCATGCACGTACACGTCGGCTTCGGTGACGGGCCGGGCAGCCAGGACCTGATGATCGAGATCATGAACCAACTCCGCTACTTCCTGCCCCACATTCTGGCCCTCACGACCAGTTCCCCCTTTTGGCAGGGACGTGACACCGGGTTGAAGTCCTACCGCAGCGTGATCTTCGAGATGTTGCCCCGCACCGGCATACCGCAGTCCTTTTCTTCCTACTCCGAATACCAGTCGCTGGTGACGTTGCTGGGCAAAGCGCGGTCCATACGCGACGACGAAACGGGTCAGGCAGACGCCACGAAAATCTGGTGGGATGTGCGCCCCCACCCCAAGTTCGGCACGCTGGAGATCCGCATTTCCGATATGTGTACGCGGGTGGATGAGGTGATTTGTGTGGCTGCACTGATCCAGGCAATTATCGCCAAGCTGATCAAGCTGCGCCGGCAGAATCGCAGTTGGCGACGCTACCGCCGCTACCACATTGTCGAAAACAAGTGGCGGGCCATGCGGTACGGAATCGACGGGAAACTGATCGATTTCGGCATGGAAGAAGAAGTGCCCATGACCTTCCTGGCGCGGGAGCTTGTCGAACTGGTGGATGACGTGGTGGACGAGTTGGGCAGCCGCGAGGAAGTTGCCTACGTAGAAACGATCATGCGCGAGGGCACCAGTGCGGACCGCCAGTTACGCACCTACCGGCAAGCCCTCGCCCAGGGCACGACCGAGCAAGAAGCGTTGCGGGCTGTCGTAGACCGGCTGCTTGTGGAGACCGAAGAGGGGCTAGGGTAAGGCCGCAGCCAGCCAGGCCGGCACCCGCGCGTGAATGAGCGTCCCCTCGGCCGTGTGCTCCTCCCGTTCGATGGTTCCGTGCCGGTGGACGGCGGCCAACAGGTCACCGGCGGCGTAGGGGATGAGCGCTTCGACTGCTACGAGGTTTTCGCTCAACTTGTGCTCCACACGGGCCAGGAGCATGTCCAAACCGATACCGTCGCGGGCCGAAATTGCCATGCTGTGCGGGTCACGCGCGGCCTGTTCTTGCCAGGTTTCAATGTCCCCCGCGCTATCAATCTTGTTCCAGGCCACCAGGATGGGTTTGTCGCCTGCGCCGATCTGATCCAACGTCTCCTGGACGACGGCCATTTGCTTGGTGGCTTGCGGATGGGTAACATCCACGACGTGCAACAACAAATCTGCCTCCGCGACCTCTTCGAGCGTAGCCCGGAAAGCCGCCACCAGGTCTGTGGGTAGTTTTTGGATGAAGCCCACCGTATCGGTAAAGAGGACTTCCAGGCCGTTTGGTAGGTGTACCTGGCGGGTCGTGGGGTCGAGGGTGGCGAACAGCTTGTTTTCCACGAGCACGTCCGCATGGGCCAGCGCGTTGAGCAGAGTGGACTTGCCGGCGTTGGTGTAGCCGACGAGGGCCACGACGGGCAGGCCAGCTCTGTGCCGGCGCGCGCGGTGGCGGCGGCGGTGCGCGCGCACCTTTTCCAGCTCGCGCTTCAGTTGGGCGATGCGGCGGTTGATCTCGCGGCGGTCCACTTCGATTTGCGTTTCACCGGGGCCACGCAGCCCGACGCCGCCAATGCCGCCGCGCGCGCCGGCTCCGCCTGCCTGGCGCGCCAGATGAGTCCACATACGGGTCAGGCGGGGCAGGCGATATTGGTACTGGGCCAGCTCCACTTGCAATTGGCCCTCGCGGGTGTGGGCGTGCTGGGCAAAGATGTCGAGGATGAGAGCCGTGCGGTCCAACACCTTGACCTTCTCGCCCATGGCGCGCTCCAATTCACGTTGTTGGCGCGGCGAGAGCTCGTCGTCGAAGAGGAGCGTGTTGGCGCCGAACTCGGCGACGTCTTCGCGGAGTTCCTGCACCTTGCCCTTGCCAACGAACGTTGCCGCGCGAGGGTGGTCGAGCCGTTGCATCGACTGGCCGACCACCTCCAGGCCGGCAGTGGCGGCCAGTTGGGCCAGCTCGGCCAGAGAGGTTTCCACCGACCAACGGTCGGGACTGTCTCTGAGTTCCACGCCCATCAGGAGCGCGCGTTCCGCAGGTTGGGCTGTTGAAGTGGTCATAAGTCCAGGTTGTTGATCCGTTCCATCGCTTCGCGCAGCCGGTCGGCCGTGGTGCAGAGTGAAATGCGCAGGAACCCTTCACCGGAGGGGCCGAAGGCGTTGCCCGGGGTGATCCACACGCCGGCCTCGTTGAGCACTTTCATGGAAAACTCCTCGGAGGTGTAGCCCGCCGGCGTCTCCGGCCAGACGTACAACGCTGCCTTCGGCGGGATCGCTGCGATACCGGCAGCCTCCAGGCCGGCCATCACCACATCCCGGCGTTCCTGGTACGTTGCGTTTCGTTCGACCAGCCAGGATTGATCCCCCGTCAGCGCCGCAATCGCCCCGATCTGCACGGGCCGGAAAATGCCGGTATCCACGTTGCTCTTGACGCGCGTAAGGGCTTCGATGATCGTCTCGTTGCCGACGACCATGCCTACACGCCAGCCGGCCATGTTGTAGGTTTTGGAGAGCGAATGAAACTCGACACCCACTTCCCGCGCCCCTTCCACTTGCAAGAAACTGGGGGCGACGTAGCCATCATAGGTCACGTCGGAATAGGGGTTGTCGGCCATCACGGCGATATCGTTCTCCTGGGCAAAGGTAATCAGCTTCTCGAAGAAGGAGAGGGGGGCAATCGCTCCGGTCGGGTTGTTGGGATAGTTCACCCAAATGCAGCGTACACGCCGGCGCACGTCCTGGGGGATGGCGTCGAGGTCAGGCATGAAGCCGTTCTCTTTTTGCAGTGGCATGTAATAGACTTCGCCATTGGCCAGGAGGGTTCCTTTGCTGTAGGCGGGATAGCCGGGATCAGGGACCAGGGCCACGTCGCCGGGGTCAATGAGTACCTGGGCCATGTGGGCAATGCCTTCCTTGGAGCCGATGAGTGGCAAGACCTCGCAGCCCGGATCGAGCGTCACGTCGAAGCGGCCGGTGTACCAATCGGCCACGGCCTGGCGCAATTCCGGCAGACCAAAGTAGCTAGGGTAACGGTGGCTGATGGCCTCGTCTGCAGCGCCCTTCAGCGCATCCACAATGAATTGCAGGGGCGTAAGGTCGGGGCTGCCAATGCCCAGGTTGATTACGTCCATGCCTTCGGCGCGCTTGGCCGCGATCTTCTTGGATACAGCAGCAAAAATGTAAGGGGGGATGTTATCCATCCGTTTGGCAATGCGAATCATGATTTAACCTCCTGTAGAAAAAAATAGAATGTTTTGAAAATAAGCGAGTCAGCGAATCAGCGAATCGGTCGCGCTCCCCGCTCCTACTTCCTATTCCCGACTTCCTACTCCCCAAATTCATCATTCATCATTCTGCATTCATCGTTCCGGGGGCGGGCGCAAGACCACGCCCCTACATTCCTCATCTCTATCTCACGCCATTCATCACTTGACAATTGACCATTGCCAATTGATCATTGACCATTGACCAGCCATTCCTGAATCACCCGCCCCACCTTCTCCATGCTGTTCGCGCTGATCTTGTCGCAAGTGTCCTGGCGGGTATGCCAGTACGGGTAATCGAAGTCGATCAAATCGAGGGCGGCGAAGCCTCGTTGCCGGAAGGGGATGTGGTCGTCAATCATCGTCCACTTGCGGCGGGGGATGAAGGCGTCGCTATAGCCCAATCTGGCCGCCACATCCCAGATTTGCTGGGTAAGCTGCGGGTCGGAGTTCCCTTCGTGATAGATTTGCAAATCGGCGTCGCCGACCATATCCAGAATGATGACGGCGGTGGGAGTCACCGTCAACGACTGGGCCAGGTGGGTGGCGCCAACGGAGAAGGGCCAGCCTGCCAGATCGCCCAGGTCTTCCGCGTCAAAGAAAGCCAACTGGACCGGCGTGGCCAGGTCCGGCGGCAGCACCCGCGCCAGTTCGAGCAGCACGGCCACGCCGCTGGCACCGTCGTTGCCGCCGATGATCGGCTCGTTGCGCACCTGCGGGTCGCGGTCGGATACGGGCCGGGTGTCGTAATGCGCGCCGATGATCACAGACCCCTGCGCCTCATCGCCCCGCTTGCCGATGATGTTGCGAATCGTTTCGCCCCGGTAGCTGAATTCCTGCACCTCCACCTGCCAGCCGGCCTGCTGCAACGTATCGCGGATGTAGGCGCGGGTCTTGGCGTGCGCCTCGCTGCCCAGCGTGCGCGGGCCAAGATCGCATTGCGTCTGGGCGTCTTTCATGGCACGCTGCCCGTCGAACCGGGCCGGCGGCTCTTTTGTCGGCGACGTACACCCGGCAAGAAGCAGGAGAAGTGCGGCCAAGAAAAGAAGTGAGAGACGCGAAGCGTGAAGTCTGGAACGCGTGGCAAACCGGCCCCTGTCTGTTACATAAGGCGTGAAATGTAATGGCATCATCCTGAAACTCGAACCCCAAACTCAGAACTTAGAACCCGATTGTACCACAAGACCTCCGTTGGCGCAATTCCGGCCCTGGAATGGGTGCATTTCAATTCTGGGGGTGAGAATCGTTTTAACGCAAAGGCGCAAAGGCGCTGAGACGCAAGGATGAAAATGGCCAGGCAGACGACGGCCGACAGACGATAGACGATGCGGGGCCGCCCGTCGTCCATCGTCCACGATCTGTCGTCTATTTTCAAAGCAGTCCCCATGAGCGCCGCTGCGCTCGCCACCAAGGATGAAAATGGCGGGGCGCGGCGGAATCCCCATTCCGGTACATCCCTCACACCACACCCTCCAGTGCCGCCAACGCCCGGTCCGCGTAGGCACGGTAGCGGTCCCGCTTCTTTCGCACAGGCTTTTCCAGCGGAGGCAACAACCCGAAGTTCGCCTTCATCGGCTGGAATTCGGTCGATGTGGCATGGGAAACGTAATGACAGAGCGCGCCGAGCATCGTTTCGCGGGGAAGGGCGAGCAGCTCGCGCCCCTGCACCCAACGCGCGGCATTCGCGCCGGCCAGCCAGCCGGTGCCGGCGTTGCCGATGTACCCTTCCGCACCGACGATTTGCCCGGCGAAAAAGAGGCCGGGGCGATTGCGGAATTGCATCGTTTCGTCCAGCAGGCGAGGGCTGTTAATGAACGTGTTGCGGTGCATCTGGCCGTAGCGCACGAACTCAGCTTGCTGCAGGCCGGGGATCAGGCGACACACGCGATCCTGTTCGCTCCAGCGCAAGTTAGTTTGAAAGCCGACCAGGTTAAAGAGCGTGGCCGCCAGGTTGTCCTGGCGCAGTTGCACGACGGCGTGCGGACGCCGGCCTGTGCGCGGATCGATCAGGCCCACCGGGCGCAGCGGGCCGTAGGCCAGCGCATCGCGCCCGCGCGCGGCCAGCACCTCAACCGGGAGGCACCCTTCGAAGAAGTGCGAATCCTCGCACTCGAAGTCGCGCAGGGGAATGGTCTCGGCCGTGAGGAGGGCATCCACGAATCGCTCATACTCCGCACCGCTCATGGGACAGTTCAAGTAGTCTCCACTTTCGTCTGCGCCCCGTCCGTAGCGCGAGGCGCGGAAGGCAATGGCGCGGTCAATCGTCTCCACGGCCACGATGGGGGCCATTGCGTCATAAAAATAGAGAGACTCTTCGCCGGTCAGGCGGGCGATGCTTGCCGACAGCGCCTCGGACGTGAGCGGGCCGGTGGCCACGATCGTGGGGCCGTCTGGCACGGCGGTTACCTCGCGGCGAATGAGCGTGATTCGGGGGTGTGCAGCGATCCGCGTGGTAATCGTTTGAGCGAAGCGGTCCCGATCTACGGCCAGTGCACCGCCGGCCGGCACAGCCGCTTCCTCCGCGCATGATAGAATCAACGAGCCGAGTCGCCGCAACTCCTCCTTCAGCAGGCCGGGGGCGCGATCCACCAGCACGGAGCCCAGAGAGTTGCTGCAAACGAGTTCGGCGAGTTGGCCGGTGGTGTGGGCGGGCGTGGATTTGTGGGGGCGCATCTCGTAGAGCGTCACGTGTACGCCCTGTTCCGCGGCCTGCCAAGCCGCTTCACAGCCGGCCAGCCCGCCACCGATTACCTGCAACTCTTGTCGATCATGGTTTCTCATGGCATCTTGTGCTCAAGAAGTCTCCAAGAAGTTCAACTTCTCCGAGAAGTTGAACTTCTAACCTTCTAACGCTGGCGTTCCTCATTCGTCCGCCGCCGGTTCGCGGATTTCAGAATGTAATAGCGCCCGCGTCCACTGCTCATGGGCAGCAGGAGGTCCTTCTTCACCAGCTCCTGCAAGTCGTAGAGGGCTGTGCGCTCGGCAACTTCGTTGAGGGCCTGATATTCGCGATTGCTGATGCGGCCCTGCTTGCGGAGGTAGTCCAAAGCGCGGAGTTGCCGTTCGTTCAGGCCCAGGGATGCAGGATCAAAGCTGGTCGTGCGGTTGTACAGCGTAACCCAGAAGGAGGTCTTGCGATCGTCAAAGCGCGGTGGAGCCAGGCTGGCCCGTTCCATGGAAGCGATCATCTCGTCAATGCCCAGGCCGCGCCGTTCCACGTAGCCGTAATCTTCCAGAAGGCGTACGATATGCGGGTTGCGGGTGAACTGCTCATAGACGATGTTGTCTACGGTCACGCCGCCGGCCAGGCCGCCGGGGTTTTGCACCTCCAGACGGTCGGAGAAGAGGCGAATCTGGATGAAGCTGCCGGTGCGCCGGTAATCGCGGTGGGCTACGGCGTTCACCACGGCTTCGCGTACGGCGAATCCCGGGTATTCGGTCACGTCGCGCCGCACGAAACCCTCGACCACAGCTTCTTTGCGCGTGGCCTGGTAGATCGCTGAGCGCGCGTCCTCGATCATCGCCGGCACAGGGCCGGTCAATTCACGGTTATCCAGGTAAAGCGGGGCTTCGTCATCCTGCCGGGAAATTGTGGTGCCGGGGAAATGGAGGAACGTGGTCGTCAAGGAGGGGAAGAACTGTTGCGGATCAGCGGCAAAGAAAAGGATGCCGGCTACCGTTGGACGAATGCGCTTCCCTTGACGGTTTGCGGCACCTATCCGAAGAAGGAGTGTCTCCAGCGGCAAAGTCTCCAGGCCGCTGCCGGGCCGGCGTTCGGCCAATCGCTGGCGATAGTCGTCCAGCAGGGACGAATCGAGGTCGCCGAGACCGGTCCCCTCCACGATTTGATTATCCAGCTTTTGCACGTGCGATTTCATAATCCCAGGCAAATCGCTTGCGGGCACGTATCGCCTTCCATCGTTGGTTCGTTTGCGCCTTCGCCTACTCGCAAATTCGCTAGCTCCATTCCTCATCTGGCGCGTAGTTCTCTTCCAGTTCAAAGATTACCTGACGCGCGTCTTCTACAAAATCTGCGGGAACCAGGATGCGGACTTCACCCAAACCGTTCACGGTGAGTCCCATCACCGGCCCCAGGCTCTCATAGCTCAACAAAACGGGAATTCCTACCGATTCTAGCTTTCCCTTCAATACCTCAGCCGTTAAGATGCCGGCCACACTATAGATCTGAATCAGGTCGCCACCTTCCACTCTTGCTGTCACGTAGTTTCTCCTTATGCTTATGCTACTGTTTCATGGTATGTTACAGATTGTCTACTCGTTGCACAATTCCCGTGCGTCCATCCACCAGAATCCACTCGTTGTCGCGAAGTTTGCCGGTCACGCCGGGGAGGCTGGTTATGGCCGGCAAGCCATATTCACGGGCCACAACCGCGCCGTGCGAAAGTTGTCCTCCGCGTTCCATGATCAGGCCGGCCAGGATGCCGAATACCGGCGTCCACCCGGGGTCTGGACTGGTGGTCACCAAGATGTCGCCGGGATGGAGTTTATCGAAATCGCCGGGCGTGCGGATAATCCGCGCCGGGCCACGGGCCACACCAGGACTGACCGGCTGGCCCCGCAGCGTCCCATTCCCGGCCGGCGCCGCAAGCTCGACGGGCGTATCGCCGCGCAGGTAATCCGGATAGCTCCGGTCGGGGAGCAGGGCCTCGTCCCGGCACAGTTTTTCGTGCGCGATTCTGCGCCGGCCGGCAACGTCAGACCAAGACCAATCGCCGCGATCCGCCGTCAGCGCCTGGTCGATCTCATCGAGTGTCATGAAGAAGATGTCGTCTGCCCGATCCAGAAGGTTGGCGCTGGCCCAAGCCCTACCCAAAGCGACGACCAGCCGCCGTTGCCGGGCCAGGATTTGTTGCCAAAAGAATCTTTGCTCTTCACGGAGCAAAACATAGCGTTGCGCCAGTGCGGTCAGGGGCCGCAGGGGGGCCATCTGCCAGGGCTGTCCGTTTTCTGGTTTGACCTGGGCCTGTTGTGACCTAGGCCGGCCTTCATTCTGGGCCAATTCTCGAATCAGAGTTAGCACCTGTTCCGGATCATCGCGAAAAGTTGGTTGGTAGATGTCCAGCGAATAAGCGCGATGGCCGTATGTCACGAGAAACTGCTCCAAGCCTGCTCGAAAGGCTGGTCCCTGGGGAATTGAAGGGAGTTGGGCGAGCAACTCGGGCCACGAAGCCGTCCGCACAGCATGGCCAAGGGATGGATATGTGCGAGCCTGCCCCGCCAAATTTTGCAGGGCTTCATCCAGGCGAAAGGAGCGCGTGGGTGGTTGCGTGACCTGTGCTGCCGCCACCTCTGTCCCCTTTTCCGGGCCAAGCAAGCGTAAACAGAGACGCCGCAGCAGGGTGTACGTCAGGTCCGCGTGTGCCAGGCTCCAGCGGTGTATGGCCAGCAGACGTGTACTGAGGTCTTGCGCCCGCATCACCAGCTTCCACACCTCTTGCTGATTCTCGGCCTCCGCCGGCGATTGTGCCAGCGCCGCCATCGCCCGATCGGTCTGGGCATCCAGGGCTTGCAATGCCGTGCGGTGTTGGGGGACAAAGCGCTGCCAAGTTTGCCAGTTGTGCAGGGGCGACCAGTTCCGCCAATCGGCCAGCGCTGCGCGCAGCACGTTCCACAGCAGGTGCGGCCCCCAGCGTGGCGTGGTCATGCTCCGGCGCAGATAGACATCGTTGCCGGGGAAGTAGCGGACGGCATCTTCGGGCAGCAGTGCATCGGGAAAGAGTTTGTAGATACGCCAAAAGACGCCGGCATCGGTGTAGGGGTGCCCACGATAGAGTCGCGTGAGCGGCTGATCGTCCAAGTCGTGCACGCCCAGGTAGTGCAGAGGGTCCCGGAAGGCCAGCGGCTCCAGCAGGGAACGGATCAACGACCAGCCGAGGGGCGTGACCGGTTGCGGAAAGCGCTCGTTCAGGAATCCGGCGGCCCACAGGCGGTTCTCGTCTGGAAAACTCTGGTTGAAGAACGATTCTTCCTGCACCGTGATGGGGCGGGATTGAAAAAGGTAAAGCGTGTCGTCCACGTATCCCCACTCCACGTCTTGTGGCCGGCCGAAGTGTGCCTCCAATTGGCGTACCGTTTTGGCC
>CAZFFM010000022.1:0-21386 GCA_964517425.1 uncultured Ardenticatenales bacterium
TCTGTGGCTGAAAATGCCGTGTTATACGGTCAAAATGATTTTCGCCAGACTCCAGATTATCCTTGGTTTTGTGCCATCCGTGAAATCTGTGGTTCATTTTCTTGCTTCGTGTACAAGAATTTAACTGTTAAGCGCCTAATCGCCGAGCAAGCTGCCCAGATTGATGTTGGTGAGGCCGCCGGGCCCTTTGCCACCTGTTTGTGGCATGTACTCACCTATCTTTTTCGCCAGGTTCATCATTGGCATGGTCTGAAGCCAGACCCGGCCAGGGCCACGAAGCGTGGCCAGGAAGAGGCCCTCTCCACCCAGGAGGATGTTCTTGAACCCCTTTACGATTTCGACATCGAAACTGACCGAAGGTTCCAATATTCCGACATGGCCGGTATCCACACGCAGCAGTTCCCCGGGGCCCAACGTATATTCGACGACTTCGCCATCCATCTCCACGAAAGCCAGCCCTGGGCCGGTTATGCGCTGCATAATGAAGCCCTCTCCCCCGAAGAGGCCGGCTCCCAGACGCTTGCGGAAGTGAATGTCCAGGTCCACGCCTTTCTCCGCGCACATGAAGGCATCTTTTTGGACCACAAGACTTTCCCCGGCACCGAGCTGGAAGGGAATAATCTTCCCTGGGAATTCTGAGGCAAAGGCCACGCTGCCTGCACCCCCCTGGCTCGTAAAATTGACGATGAAGAGCGATTCGCCGGAGATAGCGCGCTTGAACATTTTCCCCAGCCCCCCGCCGCTACTCGTCTCCATCTCGATATTGCCGGTCATCCAGGACATACCCCCCGATTCGGAGTAGACGGTTTGCCCGGGCTGCAGGTCAATGGTGACCACGGGCATAATCGTACCGTCTATCCGGTAGGCAAGGTTCCCGGCGGGGCGGAGAGGAGCTGTTTCGGTCCCACCAAGCGGGGCATTGCAAGATGAGCAAATCTGGGCACCTGCTTCTACGGTCGCTCCACAATTCGAACACTGCGGCATGACAATCTCCTTTCGTCTAAGAAGTTCTCGTCCAAGAAGTTCAACTTCTAAGTGAACAGGGCTTCGTAATCTTCGCGCACCGGCGAAAAAACGTCCAGCACCACGCAGCCGTCTTTTCCTCCACGAGCTCCATGGGGCGCATGGGGGGGAATGCGGTATGCGTCGCCGGGTTGCAGCCGGCGACGGTCGTCCCCTACCCAAAACTCCGCGTCCCCTTCGAGAACGAGGCCGAGTTGTTCGTGAAGGTGACTATGCTCGGGAACCAGAGCCCCCGGACCAATGGTTACATAGCTCAAGGTTGCGGCATTACCGCTGAAGATGCGGATATGGACGTTGTCCATAATCTCCTTAGGTTCTATGTTCCCCATCGTGTAGAAGCGTGGATCAAAGGCATAGCCGGTGCTCGTCTTTCCATCTTTGCTCACAGTTCTTCTCCTTTCGATAGTTTCAGGTGTAACCATAACGATGTGGGGGACCGGTTTCAAACCTATCTCCCTAACCTGGCTGAGCCAGAACCAAAAAGGCTAACCACAGATTGCACAGATTTCTCAGATTATTCTTGGTTTTTCAATCTGTGTAATCCGTGAAATCTGTGGCTCATCTTCTTGCTTCGTGTACAAGAATTTCACTGTTAAGCATACTACGTCTTCTTCCGGTACGGTAGGTCAAACCTCCCGCATGATGGCGACCCTCACAACGATAATCCAAGCTCGTCTCTAAGTTTAGGCAGCACAGCTTGAGCCCCTTCGCGACCCAGGTTCAATAGCTCCTGGCGACGACTGAAGTCGGCAAAGGTGAAACTGCCTACGGCCGGGGCGATGAGGCAATCTACTTCCTCTGGCGGGGGTTGCGTGCCACGTACCATGAGGAAGAGGGCCATCTGCCATAGATCCATCACGTTGGCAGGGCGCGGCATCTCCGATGGGGGTGGCACCAGATCAATCGCGATCACGTAGTCACACCCGGCAGCCAGCAACACAGATACCGGAAGGTTATTCACGACGCCACCATCAACTAGCAGTTTGTCGTCCTGCTCAAAGGGGGCAAACAGGCCGGGGAAGGCAGCGCTCGCCCGCACAGCAGGCCCCAACGGCCCCTCAGCAATTACAATCTCCGTGCCGGTGAGGATGTCGCAAGTCACGACGGCCAAAGGGGTTTTTAAGTCCTCGAAAGTTTGGCAGCCGGTCTCTTTGGTCACCAAATCTTCCATAGGCGTAGTGTCGAACAGGGAAAGGAACGGGATTGTGGGACGCAACAAACGGTGCCAACCCATTTGGCTGGCCAGATTCACCATGCTGTCGCTGGAAAGGCCGGCACAGTAACCGGCCCCGACAATCGCCCCGGCGGAAACCCCGGCCACCATGTCTGCGCGAATGCCCGCCTTTGTCAAAATATCCAGCGCACCAATGTGCGCGATGCCACGAGCGCCACCCCCGCCAAGCGCCAGCCCGATTTTCTTCCTCGCCGGTCTGTCGCCGTTCATTGCGCAAGCTCTGTCATTCGACTGCCGATAGCGTCCCATGCCTGCACGATGAAATCACGTCGAGCGTTTAGGATTCCTTTGGGCTCCGGCAAGTCTTCCAGCATTTCGGCGACTGAGAGGCCGCTTCGCGGATGGATCAGGGTCGAGGCAATCTCATGCAGGGGGACTAGCACGAATCCTCGCTCGGCCAGGCGGGGATGGGGAATGGTCAGGCTTTTCGTCTGCATTTCGAGATCATCATAGAAGAGGATGTCCAAATCTACGGTACGTGGGCCGTAGCGTACATCGCTCGCTTGCCGGCCCAGCGCGCGTTCCAGCTCCTTGAGGAAAGCCAGCAGCAGTGGGGGAGACAAAGCTGTGCGAGCACAGCAGACCGCATTCAAGAAAGCCGGCTGGTCTGTGTAGTACGCAGGCGTCGTCTCGTAGGCGGATGATATCGCCACCGGCTGCACGCGCGGGGGGAGGGCGGAGAACGCGGCCAGCAGATGGGCTTCGCGATTTCCGATGTTGGACCCCAAAGCCAGATAGACCAAATGGTCGCTTACGTCCACGGTATTTCTTCACGCAGCATAGCGCGCTGGCCAAAAGACTCCTCTACGCTGACTTCGACAGCAGTGATGTGGGTAGCTCGTTCGCGCGCAAGAAACTCGCGTATGCCCTGGGCGAACCACTTTGCCAGCATTTCTGCCGTGGTGTTGGGGATCTCCAGCAAGACGACGTCCTCTTTAGGGAAGGAATACTCCTGCAGTTTGTAGCGCACAGCGACGTTTTTGCCTTTGTCTGCGATCTCCAACAGCGGGTTCTGTGTAGGCAGCAACGTGCGATGATCCAACTCATTCACCAAATCGCGCAAACGCTCTTTGAGAATTACGAAGTCATAGACGATAGCGTGCTCATCAAGGCTTCCGTGGAGCGTGACGGCCAGCCGATAGTTGTGGCCGTGCAAGTGTTCGCATTGCCCCTCGCCGTAGGTTACGAAATGGGCCGCGCAAAACACGAGGTAGTCTTTCGTCACCTGGACGCTATAACTTTTCATAGTTGTGCCTCTTTTGGTATCGGGTAGTCTCCCGCCTGGGTGTTGGGTAACATAATGGTAACCGTTCAGCCCCCCCCCCGGAATAGGACGCAGATGACGCAGATGACGCAGATTTTCGCTGACTCCTTGATATTATCTGCGTTTATCAGCGGGTAATCTGCGTCATCTGCGTCCTATTTTCTGGGTACCTGAACGCTTACACATAATGAACCATAGATTACACGGAGTAATGTGCGGCCTTTGCGGGGCGCGCATTAATAAAACTCGAACTGGTAGTCCACCACTTGCAAATCCAGCCGGCTGCTCTCCACGAAATTCATGGCTTTGGTGAGCAAACCATGCGTGTAACTTAGGTCAGTGCTGACGCACACGACGGCCAATTCTGCCGATTGCCAGAGGTCCTGATTTCCGACCTCTGACACAGAGACATTGAAGTGTTGGCGCAAACGTGCCGTCAGCGAACGTATGACTCTGCGCTTATCTTTCAGGCTGTGGGCCGCAGGCAGGTATAGCTGAAGATTGCAAACACCTATGACCACTGGGAGCTACAGGCTGCTGCGATGTTGGCCGCCGTCAATGAGAATGCTTTCACCGGTGATGTAGCCGGCGTATGCCGAGGCCAGGTAGACGACCAGGCTGGCGAATTCTTCTGTCGTGCCCATGCGCCCGACCGGTATGTTCCCGACGATAGCAGCCTCGGCTTGCTCCACCGTGATGTTTTGCGCTTCGGCCCGCTGCTTGAAAAGTTCGGCCACGCGACCGGTGCGCGTCCAGCCGGGGCATACGTTGTTGATCGTGATACCGTACGGCGCAATCTCATCGGCTAGTGTTTTGGCAAAGCCTATCACGGCCATGCGCACGGCGTTAGAGAGAATCAGGCCCGTCAGTGGCTCCTTGACGGTGACGGAAGTGATGTTGATAATCCGTCCCCATTTGTGGTATGACATGTAGGGAATGCAAGCGCGAATCAGACGCACGCCACTGAGAAAGTTCAACTCGAACGCTTTGTGCCAGTCTTCGTCTGAGAAAGAAAGCGAAGGTCCTGCCGGTGGGCCACCGGCATTCGTGACTAGGATGTCTATGCCCCGGTAGGTGTCGGTGGCTGCCTGAAGCATGTACTCCACAGAATCGGGGTCCGTCAGGTCGGTCGGTACGGTGAGAACACGAGCGCCCGTCTGGTCTCGCACTTCGTCAGCCGTGTCGCGGAGCGTCTCCTCGTCCCGCGCACAGAGCACGAGGTTGGCGCCCTCATTGGCCAATCCCATGGCGACCGCCTTGCCCAAACCTTTGCTGGAAGCGGCAACCAGGGCCACTTTTCCTTTGATCTTCATGTCCATGTCAGCATCTCCTTATCGGCATTACTCATGTTTGATCCAGGTGTCTCTGCCACGTTAGAGCTTCACGAAATAGGCGCGACATGCCTGGTCCAGCAACTCTTTGGTCAAGCGTGGACGCTCCCGGCGAAAGCGGGCGATGTCAACCAATTCCTCCAAGATGTCACGCGGGTGTACAGCCCGCAACTTGCGTTCCTGTTTGATGTAGTGTTCCTGAAGCAGATAAGCCAGCGCGCGATCTTCGTAGGGGATCCCTTTCACCTGACATACCCGCCGGAAAACTTCTCTGTATTCCTCAAAAGAGGGATCAACAATGGGGATCTTGTATCGAATGCGGCGCAGGAATGCTTCGTCCACCAGGTCGCGCGGTTCCAGGTTGGTCGAGAATACGATGAGCAAGTCAAAGGGCACTTCGATTTTCTTGCCTGTCTGCAGGGTCAAATAGTCAACACGACGTTCCAGGGGCATGATCCAACGATTGAGGAGTTCGCGGGGCCGCGCTTGTTGGCGACCAAAGTCGTCAATCAAAAGCATACCATTGTTGGCCTTCATCTGAAAAGGAGCTTCGTGCGTTTTGGAGACTCCGTCGTAGACCAGGTCCAGGTTTCCCATGTTCAGCTCCCCGCCCACAATGATGGCCGGACGTCGGATCTTGATCCAACGTTTGTCCACCCGTTGTCGCTGGGTGACTCCGCTTTTGTGCGGGCCGGCGGGAGAGCTGGCATCAGCCGAGTCTACTGGGCGGTGATTGTGCAAGTCGAACACTTTGACAATGTGGCCCTCCACATGAACCGTATAGGGGATGTAGACATCGCCGGGGAGCAGGCGTCCAATCGCTTCGCCTATAGCCGTCTTTCCGTTGCCAGGGGGGCCAAACAAAAACATGGACCGGCCCGAGTTTATAGCCGGCCCAAGCTGAGAGAGTGTTTCTTCGTTGAGTACCAGGTCGACAAGACCTTTTCGGAGTGTGCCGTCACTGATGATATTTCCCTGGACGGACTGTTGCCGGATGGCCTGTGCGTAAGCGGTAAGTGGGACGGGAGCCTGGCCGACATACTGGTTGCGGTCCATGCTTTCCAATCCACGGTGCCGGCCTTTATCGGTCAGGATGTACCGGTAGCTCGATTCTCCGAGTCCGCTTGTCCCGGTAACCTCACAGAGATGTTCGCGCCGCAGATATTCCAGTACGGGGGCGGTGACATTGACAAAAGGGAGCCCCAAAGCGTCCGCCACTTCTGCACCAGACGTGAATCCCACGGAGTACATGATCTTGAGGGCCAATTCGGCCAGGAATCCAAGGCCGAGCCCTGTTTCTTCAATCGTCTTCGGCTCGATGGGCACAAATGACGATTCAGGCGTGGGTGATTTTGCAATGGGCGTGACGGCTTGTACGGTCATGAATAGCTCCGGGCACTAGGCGGCTTTGTCGAGCCAGGCAGGAATCATGTTCCCCTGACGATCGTAGAGGATGGGGCCGGCGTTTTCTGTGATGGTTTCGGCCGTGATCTCACAACGGCCTACGTCAATACGGGAAGGAATTTCATACATCACATCGAGCAAGACAGATTCAATCACTGTACGCAAACCACGTGCGCCTGTGCGATACTTCATCGCTTGATGTGCTGCTGCTTTTACCGCTTCGGGGGTGAAAATAAGTTCCACCTGGTCGAGGCCGAAGAGTTTTTGATACTGCTTGACCACAGCGTTCCGCGGTTCGGTAAGGATTTGCACCATTGTCTGCCGGTCTATCGGGTCTACACTCACCACGACCGGGATCCGGCCAATGAACTCTGGAATCAGGCCGTAGTGTACCAAGTCGTCCGGAATGATCTGCCTGAGCAGGGCTGCTTTGCGCTTCATGTCGTGTTCTATGCGGTCCAATTCTTCGTCCTCGGTCTCTTCATGAATGGGAGGAGCCAGTTTCGGGCGCGGGATAGGCGAAGCGACGGAAAGTCGCCTCCGAACAAACCCGATCTCCGATTTCGCTTCGGTCCGTTCGCTGACGATTTCATCCAGTCCTTCGAAGGAGCCGCCACAAATGAAGAGGATGTTGCTGGTATTGAGGTTGATGAACTCTTGCTGGGGATGTTTCCGTCCACCCTGGGGGGGAACGCTTGCCGTCGTGCCTTCAATGATCTTCAGAAGTGCTTGCTGCACACCTTCGCCGGAGACATCGCGCGTAATGGACGGATTGTCGCCTGTCTTGCGGGCCGTCTTGTCTATTTCGTCAATATAAACGATGCCAAGCTCTGCTTTGGGGATGTCAAAGTCGGCAGCTTGCAGGAGGTGCAGCAAGATATTCTCAACATCCTCGCCCACGTAGCCAGCCTCCGTAAGGTTGGTCGCATCAACAATGGTGAGTGGAACGTCCAGTATCTTGGCCAATGTTTGAGCCAATAAAGTTTTGCCGCATCCGGTAGGGCCAATCAGGAGGATGTTACTCTTTCCCAGTTCAACGTCATCAATGCGTGCGCCAACGTTAATGCGTTTGTAATGGTTGTAAACGGCAACGGCCAGTACCTTCTTGGCCAGGTCTTGACCAACAACGTAATGGTTGAGCCGATGGTAGATGTCTTTTGGTAGAGGGATGTGTTTTGTACCCGAGGAGGAAGAAGAACCAGCATTGTGAACATCGTCTTCCAAGATTTCTTTGCACAGGTCTACGCATTCATCACAAATGTAGACCGAATTGGGACCTGCAATCAACCGGTTAACTTCGCGTTGTTCGCGGCTGCAGAACGAACAACGTTGCGTAGTTCGTCGTCCCCGTCTGTCCATGCTTCCTCCTACTGTTTTGTGAATCCTGTTTCGACAATCCGTCATTCTGGGGAGTAGGGGCAAGTTTCAACCCTGCCCCTACTCCCCGGTTCAGAATGACATCACTTCTGTTTTTCGCTGACCGGACAGCGTGTCATTACGCTTCGATTGGGGGACTTCCCCTGTGACTTGTGACGCAAGAGTTAGCCCTCAATCATCGTTGGTCTCTTCCTTTTGGCTCGTCGGGATCGAAAGGACCTCGTCAATCAGCCCGTATTCGACGGCCCCTGCGGCATCTAAGAAGAAGTCGCGGTCTGTGTCTTGTCGAATTCGCTCTATTGGTTGTCCGGTATGGTGGGCGAGAACCTGGTTCAGTTTGTCACGCAGACGTAAGATTTCCTTGGCCTGGATCTCCATGTCCACAGCTTGGCCTTGCATGCCGCCGAGCGGTTGGTGCAAGTGGATGGTGGCATTCGGCAACGCATACCGCCGGCCGGTGACGCCCGCTGTCAGGAGAACTGTGCCCATGCTGGCCGTTGAGCCGACCGCAATTGTGGATACGGGAGCTCGCACAAGCTGCATCGTGTCGTAGATGGCCATGCCGCTGTAGATTACCCCGCCCGGAGAGTTGACGTACATCTGGATTTCTCGTTCGGGATTTTCGCGATCGAGAAAGAGCATTTGGGCAACAATGAGATTAGCAACTTGGTCGTTGATAGGGGTGCCCAAGAAAATGATGCGTTCTTTGAGCAGCAGGGAAAATATGTCATAGGCGCGTTCGCCTCGTCCCGAGGTTTCGATGACCATAGGAACGAGGCTGTTTATAGGGGAAGTGCTCATGTCTATTGATCCTCTTCTTCTTCGTGAGAAATAGTTTCTTCGCCCTCTGTTTCGACAGGGGCGGCTTCGGTCTCATTCGTGGCAGGTTCGTCTTCTGGTGTCTTTTCAGGTATTTCTCCGCGAGCCAGTGAAACCACATGCTCCTTGGTCTTCTCGGTCAACAAACGGGCGTAAATCTCTTCCTTTCTAGCGGCAAAAATCTTCCGCGCCTCGTCCGCCCGATCGCCAAATTTCTGCACAGATGATTCAATTTCTGCTCCGACTTCTTCTGCAGTCACTTCAATGTTTTCCTCTCGCGCAATGGCGAATAGGACAGCATCTTCCCTGAGATATTTCTCTGCCTCGGGACGTAATTGTGCACGCAGGGCATCCTCATTCTCCAGCCCCTCTTCCTTCAAGTAATTTTCCAGCGTTCCGCCCTGCTGTATGACGTCAAAAGAGATGTCACTGATCTCCTGATCAATGTGTTTATCTATCATTTTGGATGGCAATTGGATCGTAGACATCTCTTCTACAGCCGCCAGGTAGTCGTGAACTAACTTCTCGCGGGCATTGTGTTCTTCGCTGGCGAGAAGCTTTTCTTCCACGTCTTCCCGTAATTTGGCAATGCTTTCGTAGGGGCTCACTTCTTTGGCCCATTCATCGGTTATTTCAGGAAGTTCGCGTTTCTTAATGTCGAGCACGGTAGTATGGTAAAGGGCCGTTCGACCGGCCAGATGTTCTGGTTCATAATCATCGGGGAAGGTGGTGGTATATTCTTTCGTCTGGTTCACCATCATGCCGACCAATTCTTCAGCGGCTCTGATGGGGTCCTCTTCTTCTGGCTCAATCAGCACGCCTTCGACGCCATGATTGTCCACGAGGACGGTCCCATCAAGAAGATCCCCGCGAATATCTATGGTGGTCAAATCGCCGAATTCTGCTGGCCCCGGCGATGGTGCCCAGGTGCCGCTTTGCTCCTGGATACCTTGCAGCACGGTATCCACCTGTTCTTGTTCGACGCTTACTTCTTCCTGGTCGACGCGTATTCCACGATAGTCTCCCAACTCGACGTGGGGCGGCGTTTGGAAAGTAAAACGGATGATAGGCGGATCTTCTTCAACGAGGTCCGATTCGATGGTATCTTCATCGTAGATGTCCAGATCATTCTCTTTCAGCGCATCCGTGATGGCCTTGGGTGTTAGATCGTCTACAACCTCTTTGAGCAAGAGGCTGCGACCGATAACGCGCTCGATAACGGGATACGGGGCTCGTCCGGGACGAAATCCGGGAATCTGCTGGTGGCGAGAAACCTCGCGTGCTTTGGAACGCATGGCCTTGTTGATCTCTTTGGCATCAAAAGCAATTGTGATAGCGACCTCGCAATCTTCCAGTCGCTCTGTGGTAACTTCCAAGATGTTCCTCCTCAGTTGTTTGGCATATTACTGGTTTCGTGCATTCCCGGCCAGTCCCGGCATTTCACAGGTGTCCTGTTTTTTGCAACCACACCAAATTATACACAAATCCTACAGATAAGCAAGTTGCTTCCCTCGAGTGGCGGCGGGGCGGCGTGGGTGGCCGTCAAAGTTTTGCGTCGGCAATCATTTACGCCCTGCCCTTACCACAAAGACACGAAGACACGAAGTGGGGCAAGCGAGAAAGCCTACTCGTCAGGCCTATCCAATGTCCCAACGTCGAAACTGGAATCTGGCGAAAATCATTTTGCCCGTATAATACGGCATTTTCAGCCACAGATTGCACGGATTTCCACAGATTTTCATATACGCTTGCTGATTTTTCCGTGAAAATCCGTGACCATCCGTGGCAAAAACAAAATACGCCAGTGTCCAGGTCGAAACATTCAACCTAGCAGGCTGTCGGAGAGAACAGTTTTTTCTTTTTAGAACACAGATTTTCACAGAGAGACACAGATTTTCAGGCCAAATCATCGGAAAATCTGTGTTTATCCTGCAAATCTGTGTCCTATTTATTCTTTCTCCGACAAACTGCTAGTTGTTCTTTGTGCCTTCGTGGTTAATCTGAGAGAATTGCCGCGCAAAAATATGACGCACACCCGGACGGCGTTTCAATTTGACCAACCGCGCAGGTCCGATGTATAATTGATAGACACGATGCTTCGTGGGCCGGCGAACACCCGCGAGCAACCGGTTCTGGGTGGCTGGCGCAGATCTTGCACCAACCAAAAGGTCAGCAGTTCTTAAATTGACGGAGAAACGGTTTATGAAACGAGTTTCCCTTTTGGGCATCATCATGTTGGCGCTGGTCGCCTGTGCCGGCCAAAAAACAGCCGCTGCACCAACCTCCGACCCCTTGCGCTGGCCCTACCTGCAGAAAACGACCCCCACGGAAGTCACCGTCGTGTGGACGACCACGGCTTCCGGTACCAGCACGGTGCGATACAGCGTTGACCTCAGTTATTCCGCTGTGGTGACAGCCACCTCCCGGCTGGCGAACGTGAGTGCGCCGGCACCGTACGATACCTACATGGTTCACTCCGCCCACATCGCCGGCCTGCTGCCCGATACTGCATACCATTACCAGATATTTACCGGGGGAGCCAATTTGCTGCCGGCCGAAGACCTCACGTTTCGTACTGCGCCGGATCCATCGGCAAGCAGGGCGTTTACCTTCCTGGTGGTGGGGGATAGCGGAACCGGCGACCCGGCCCAAACAGACCTCCGCGATCGTATGCTCGAGCAGCCGGCCGATTTGATTCTCCATGCCGGTGACATCGCCTATAGCTCCGGCACCTACGCACAATACGAGACCACAGTTTTCGGCATTTACCAGGCCATCTTTGCCCGGCTGCCTTTTTTCCCTACCCCAGGCAATCATGACTATCGTACGAATCATGCCGCGCCGTACCTGGACCTGTTCGAGTTGCCCGAAAACGCCTGGCGCGCAGGTGACAAAGAACGGTACTACAGCTTCGATTGGGGCAACGTACACTTCGTCGCCCTGGATACAGAAGACTCTCTCAGCCAGGTCAGCGACGTCGCCAGCGATGACATGGCCGACTGGCTGGCCGCAGACCTGGCTGCCACCGATCGCTTTTGGAAGATCGCTTACCTGCACAAGCCCCCCTACAGCAGCGGCGGTCACGGCGGAAACAGCACCGTGTTGCAAAAACTTGTGCCCGCCTTGGAACAGGGCGGTGTGAGCCTGGCGTTTAGCGGGCATGACCACGACTATGAGCGCACCTATCCAATTCTGGGTGACCAGGTCTCGTCCGTGGAAGCGGGGGGCGTGATCTATGTGGTCACGGGCGGCGGTGGGGCCTCTCTCTATCCGGTGCTGGCCGGCTGGTGGACCGATTTTGTGCAATCGGCATACGAATTTGCCCGTGTGGACGTAGATGGTTGCCAACTGCGTTTGCGCGCTATCGGGCGCACGGGAACGACGCTGGACGATGTCACTGTCAATCGCTGTGTTGTTCCCACGCCCACCGTTTGCGCAATCCCGCAGGATGTGGATGGCAACGGTCAGGTGGATGTAGCCGACATCATGCAGGTCGTGGCCTATTGGAACAACCCGGCCGGCGTGCCACAGTATGACTTCGATAGCGATGGCGACGTAGACGTGATGGACGTTATGTGGGTGGCGGTGGCGTGGGGCCAAAATTGCGCAACCGCGTCTAGCAGTTCGTCGGAGAAAGAATAATTGGACACACAGCTTTGCAGGATAAACACAGGTTTTACGTCACTGACCGGGCACGCAACGAGAATAGCCTTAGCAGCGGTCGGTAGCCCCTCAGCCCCCCCCACCCCTAACGATTTTACGATAATTTGGCCGGCCAATCTGTGTTTATCTGGCAAGAGAAAAACAGCCCTCTCCGACAGGCTGCTAAGCTACAAGCCGTTCGCGTGTGTAGGGCACCAGCCCCCCGGCGCGGATAATGTCCAGCATGAATTCCGGAATCGGCTGCGCCCGAAACGTCTTGCCGGTGGTCAAGTTGCGTATCACACCGCTTTCCGGCTCCACCTCCAGACGGTCGCCACTGCTCGTGCCCCCCACAGCCTCCGGACATTCTAGGATCGGCAGTCCAATATTGAACGCATTGCGATAGAAGATACGGGCAAACCCCTCGGCGACGACACAGCTTACGCCGGCGGCCTTGATGGCGATCGGCGCGTGCTCGCGGCTCGACCCGCTGCCGAAGTTCGTGCCGGCCACGATCAGGTCCCCCGTCTGTACACTTGCGGCAAAGGCCTCATCCAGGTCTTCCATGCAATGTTCGGCCAATTCCTGCGGGTCCGACACGTTCAAATAGCGGGCCGGAATGATCACATCCGTGTCTACATTGTCGCCGTATCTCCAGGCGGTTCCGGTCAGTTTCATCGTTTTCCTCTCATAGATTGGCAATGAGTAAGGTCGTTCATCATTCATCATTCTGCATTCATCGTTCTAGAGTCGCTCCCCCGCTGCCTGCCGCGCCCTGCTTTCCCTACGGGTTACCACTCAGGCTACCTTGCCGTGACGGGCTAAAGCCGTCACGGGCCGCGAGAGAAAGTCGCTGAAGCGACTGCCCGGCGGGAATTCAGCCGCTTTTAGCGGCTTGGCGGGACAGCCCAGTGCCGATTTCCAATCCGGCACGGACCCTACCTGAGTAGCAACCCCCTACCGGTTATAGACAGACATTGTCTGCGACATCGTCCAGACTACCGCTTCCGTCTCCCCGTCCGTGGTCGGAGCCACTGTCCGGCTATCCAGCGGCACGGCAGCACCGTTTTCCTGCACAAAGAAGTGTGCTTCCCAGGGAACATCTGTACCGTTCCCCTGCATGGCACGGTCAGTCATGCAGTCCGGCTCAAAGCGTTCTGTTGCCTGCGGTGCGATGGACTTGATCATCATAACCTCCTAAATTCTTTGCTCGTGCTCTATCTCTATCTCCACCCTCTATCTCTCGCCGTTCATCATTCATCATTCTGCATTCATCGTTCCAGAGGTGCTCTACGCCACCTCGTCCGGACCGCCAATGTGGCCCAGAACCGCGCTGGACGCGGCGACGGCCGGGTTCGCCAGGTAGACCTGGGCATCGCGGTGGCCCATGCGTCCCCGGAAATTGCGGTTGCTGGTGGAGACGCAAACTTCCTCCGCCGCCAACACGCCCATGTAGCCGCCCAAACAAGGCCCACAAGTGGACGTGCTGACCACGCATCCGGCTTCGGTGAACGTCTGCAAGTAGCCCAGCTTCAGCGCATCCAGGAAGACGCGCTGGCTACCGGGGATGACGATACAACGCACATTGTCGGCCACCTGCCGGCCTTCGATCAGTTCGGCGGCCACGGCCAGGTCGCTCAAGCGGCCATTCGTGCAGGAACCGATGAACACCTGGTCCACCGCGATCGGCTCCACCTGGCTGAGCGGCTTGACGTTGGCCGGCGAATAGGGACAGGCGATTTGCGGCTCCATGTCGCTCACGTCGAACTCATAGACGGAGTGGTATGCGGCACCCTCGTCGGCATGGTAAATCTTGTACGGGCGCGTGGCCCGTTCTTCGACATACGCTTTTGTCAAGGCATCCGCTTCCACGAAGCCGCACTTGCCGCCCGCCTCGATGACCATGTTGGTGATTGTCAGACGCTGCTCTATGTTCAGTTGCGCGATCGCTTCGCCGCTGAACTCCATCGCCCGGTAGAGCGCGCCGTCGCTGCCGATCTCGCCGATCGTGCGTAAGACCAGGTCTTTGCCGGTGACCCATACGGGCAGCTCGCCGTGATAGACGAACCTCATCGTTTCGGGCACACGCATCCAGGTGCGACCGGTGGCCATAGCCACGCCGATGTCTGTCGACCCCATGCCGGTGGCCAGCGCACCGAGCGCGCCGTAGGTGCAGGTGTGGCTGTCGCCGCCGATGACGATGTCGCCGGGGAGTACCAGCCCTCGCTCCGGCAACATGACATGTTCGATGCCTGCGCGTCCTTCGATGAATTTGTTCGTCAGCTCCTGCTCGCGGGTGAATAGGCGCAAGGTGCGATTTTGCTCGGCGGCCTTGATGTCTTTGTTCGGAGCGAAGTGGTCAGGGACCAGCATGATCCGGTCAGTGTTGAACACTTCGCCCACCCCCAGCCGGTTGAAGGCGTCAATGGCGATGGGGGCGGTGATGTCATTCGCCAGCACAACGTCTACGGGCACATCAACCAGCTCATCCGGCTCGACACGCTCACGGCCGGTGTGGGCAGCCAATATCTTTTGGGCCATTGTTTGTGGCATAGGTGTTCGTTCTCCTTTAGCTTGTGGCTCGAGCCAGACCTGACAGGTTTTCAAAACCTGTCAGGTCTTACGCAACTTACAACAAATCCAGAAATTCCTCGACATCCAGTCGAGCCTGCTTCAAGATATGCGAGAGTGTGGTTCGCTTGACCGGACGGTGAGCAGGAACTGTTATCTTCAATACTTCATCCCGCATCCGCTTTTGCAATCGAATATGACTGCCCCGTTGCCGTATCACCATCCAACCATCTCTCTGTAACGCATGGATAATCTTGGTATAGGGCAAGCTGGGAACCTTGCTCACAACACAAGCTCCCGTACCAACACTTCCTCTTTTTCAACCCAGTCATCTTCCACCGGTTCCAAATAGAGGCCTATGGCTTCTTGAATGTTAGCCAATGCGTCTTCAACTGACTCCCCCTCGCTGATACAGCCAGAAAGTGCAGGCACATAGATTGTATATCCCCCTTCATCGCTCGGTTCAAGCACCACTTGGAACTTCATTTTTTTCTCTCCTCAACCAGACCTGACAGATTTTCCCGGTGAAGGTTGCCAACTTTTGGAAAGTTGGCAACCTTTTGCCACACACCTACTGCGATGTAACCCCATTCGCGGCCAGCAACTTGTTCAACGCCTGTAGGTAGGCCTTGGCGCTGGCGACGACAATGTCGGTGTCGGCCCCGCGACCGCTGAAAATGCGGCGACCCTTACGGCCCGTGGCCGAGACTCCCGCGCCGACCGGTTCTTCCGATTCGATACGCACGGTCACGTCGCCCACGGCGTCTATTCCCTCGGTCACGGCTTGCACGGAGAATTCGGTCAGATTGTTCGGCACCTGCACGATCCGGTTGATGGCCTGGTAGATGGCATCTACCGGGCCGGTGCCCAGGCTGGCATCGGTGATGACGGTGTCGTCGTCCTTGATCAGGCGAACGGTGGCCGTGGGAATGCTATGGTCGCCGCAGGAAACCTGTACGTGATCAAGCCGGAACGTCTCCGGCGGCTGGTAGACTTCGTCGGCGACGATGGCCTCGATGTCCGCATCGGTCACGTTCTTCTTCTTGTCGGCCAGCCGTTTGAAGCGTGCAAAGACTTCGTTGAGCTTTTCGCCCTCTAGTTCATAGCCCATCTCTTCCAGCCGAATACGGAAGGCGTGGCGGCCGGAGTGCTTGCCCAGCACCAACTTGCTTTGGGCCAGACCGATGGTCTGCGCATCCATGATTTCGTAGGTGCGTTTGTGCTTCAGCATGCCATCCTGGTGAATGCCGGCCTCATGCGCAAAGGCGTTGGCCCCTACGATGGCCTTGTTCGGCTGGATGACCATGCCGGTGTAGCGGGAGACCATATCGCTGGAGCGGTGAATCTCTTGATGAACGATGTTCGTGCGCAGGTTGAAGAAGGGGTGGCGCGTGTAGAGAGCCATGACCACTTCTTCCAGCGAGCAGTTGCCGGCCCGCTCTCCAATGCCGTTGATCGTGCACTCCACCTGCCGCGCGCCGTTCAGTACACCGGCCAGGGCGTTGGCGGTGGCCAGTCCCAAATCGTTATGCGTGTGTACCGAGATGACCACGTCGCGACCGCCGATCGTGTTGGCGATGATGTCGCGGATGAGCTGGCCGAACTCCGTCGGCATGGTGTACCCGACGGTGTCCGGGATGTTCAACGTGGTTGCGCCGGCACGGATGGCCACGCCCAGCACCTCGTACAGAAACTCGGGGTCGGAACGGCCGGCATCTTCGGGTGAAAACTCCACGTCATCACAATATTGCTTGGCATGAGCGACCATCTCGCCCACACGCTCCACCACTTCCCGGCGGGTCATGCGCAGCTTGTGCTGGACATGGATGTCGGAAGTGGCCAGGAACGTGTGAATGCGTGGTTTGGCGGCCGGCTTTACAGCTTCCCAGGCCTTGTCAATGTCCCGTGTTATGGTGCGGGCCAGGCCGGCGATGGCCGGGCCATCGGGCGTGCCCACGGTGCTGGCCACACGTTGCACCGCCTCCAGGTCGCCGGGGGACGCGGCCGGGAACCCGGCCTCGATGATGTCCACCCCCAGGCGGGCCAGTTGGCGGGCGATCTCGATTTTCTCCTGCGTGTGCAGCGTGGCGCCGGGAGATTGCTCCCCATCGCGTAGGGTCGTGTCGAAAATCAGTACGGTATCTTTAGTTGAACGAACGTCAGATTCCATGAGAGGTGTCTCCTTTCGTGTACGGTTTCATCGCGAATCAACAGGTTTGTAAGGTCAACAAGATCGGTAAGGTCGCTAAGTCCATCGTCCGACACGCTGGATCACCTCCTTTCTCGTGCTGCGATTTTGGATTTTAGATTTTGGATTGTCGTGTTGCGTGGCGCGTGTTGCGATTTTAGATTTTGGATTTTGGATTGTCGTGCTGCGTTTGCACGTCTTCACGTTTTACGCTCTCCGCTCTCCGCTCCACGCACCACGCACCACGTCTTACGTCTCACTTCTTCCCCAACCACGGCATCATGGCACGCAATTTGCTGCCGACCTGTTCGACCAGGTCATTGGCTTCGGCGCGACGCCGGCTGTTGAAATAGGGTCGGCCGGCCTGGTTCTCCAAAATCCAGTCGCGGGCATACGTCCCGTCCTGGATGTCCTGCAAGATTTGGCGCATGGCGGCGCGGGTCTGCTCGGTGACGATCTTGGGGCCGGCGGTGTAGTCGCCGTGCTCGGCTGTGTCGCTGATCGAGTAGCGCATGTAGTTGAAGCCCCCTTCGTAGATCAGGTCTACGATCAGCTTCATTTCGTGGACGCACTCGAAATAGGCGATCTCCGGCTGGTAGCCAGCGTCCACCAGCGTCTGGAAGCCGGTCTTCATCAGCGCGCTGACGCCACCGCAGAGGACGGCCTGTTCGCCAAAGAGATCGGTTTCCGTTTCCTCGGAGAAAGTCGTCTCGATGACGCCGGCGCGGGTGCAACCCATCCCTCGGGCATACGCCAGAGCGCGCGCTTTGGCCTTGCCGGTCGCGTCCTGGGCGACGGCGACGAGGGCCGGCGTACCCTGCCCATCCTCGAACAGTTCGCGCACGCGGTGGCCGGGGGACTTTGGGGCAATCATGGTCACGTCCACATCTGTGGGCGGCACGATCTGGTCGTAGCGGATGTTAAAGCCGTGGGCGAACATGAGCATGTTGCCCGCTTCCAGGCCGGATTCGATAGACTCGGTGTAGGTTTGGGGTTGCGTGGGATCGGGTGTCAGGATCATGATGATGTCCGCTTCGGCGGCCGCTTCGGCCACCGACTTGACGGTCAGGCCGGCCGCTTCCGCCTTGGGCCACGACTTGCTCCCCTCGTACAGTCCGATACGCACATCGAAGCCGCTATCCTGCAAATTTAGCGCATGTGCGTGCCCCTGACTGCCGTAGCCGATGACGGCGATCTTCTGCCCTTCCAATAAACTAAGGTCTGCGTCTTTGTCATAATATACATTTGCCATGAGAGTATCCTCCTTCAGCGTTATAAGTTATATAGGTTTTTGTAAACAATGAGATCATCCAGCAGATAGAGAGGGGAGATAGAGGTAGAGAAGAGAGACAGAGATAGAGGTAGAGATAGAGATAGAGGTAGAGGTAGAGATAGAGGAGAGGTAGAGAAGAGAGGTAGAAGAATAGAAGAACTGTAGAGCAACGCAGGCTCGTACACCGGTCGGCTCTCTATCTCCCCTCTCTATCTCCCCTCTCTATCTCCCCTCTCTATCTCCTTTCTCTATCTCCCCTCTCTGTCTCCCCTCTCTATCTCCCCTCTCTATCTCTGTTTCACTTCCCGTTTGATAGTGTCCACTGATTGGCGCCCGGTCGCCAGCCGGGGCTGACCTCGCCGGTGTGGGTCACGCTGCCCACGCCACGGGTCATGGCGATTCGTCCGGTACGCACCATTTCCGTGATGCCGAAGTTGGACATCAGGTTGACAAACGAGTTGATGCGGCTTTCGGGGCCGGTGATCTCCACGACCAGGCTGTCCAGAGCCACGTCCACGATGCGGGCGCGGTAAATGTCGGTCAGTTGGACAACTTCCGACCGTTCGGAACCGGCCGCGGATACGCGGATGAGGGCCAATTCGCGGATCACTGCCGGCCGCGCAGTAAAGTTCTCCACGTGCGTGATGTTGACCAGCTTATCCAGTTGCTTGACCGCTTGATCCACCATGTGTTCATCGCCATCTACTACAAAGGTCATGCGGCTGATGCCGGGGGTTTCGCTATGGCCAACGGTGAGACTCTCGATGTTGAAGTTACGCCGGCGGAAAAGGCTGGAAACCCTGTTGAGTACGCCGGGTTTGTCTTCCATCCAGGCAACGACCGTGTGTTTCATCATTTTCGTTCACTCCTTTCTGTGTGGTCTGGCCTACCAGCTAGGCTGCGTGCCGCGACGACCTTGAACAACGCGCGGGGCGGGGCGGCGAATCATTTGGTCTACCGCCGCACCGGGGGCTACCATCGGATAGACGTTCACCTCTTCCTTCACTTTGAATTCAATCAAGAAGGGGCCATCCGCAGTATTCGCCTCGGCAAAGGCGTCGGAGACATCTGATCGCTCGCTTACGGAAATTGCCGGAATGTTATAGGCACTGGCCAGCTTCACGTAGTCCGGGCTCATGATCGGCGTGCCGACATACCGCTTTTCGAAGAAGAGTTGCTGCCACTGGCGCACCATGCCCAGAAACCCGTTGTTGATGATGGCAATTTTGACCGGCACGCGCTCTTGCATGATCGTGCCCAGTTCCTCCATTGTCATCTGGAACCCGCCGTCACCGACTACGGCCCAGACCAGTGCATCGGGGTTGCCCACCTTAGCGCCGATGGCCGCGGGAACACCGAATCCCATTGTCCCCAACCCACCCGAAGTGATCAATTGGCGTGGGCGTTGGTGCGGGAAGTATTGCGCCTCCCACATCTGGTGCTGGCCGACATCGGAAACGACGAAACAGTTCCCCCCTGTCGTTTCGTACAACTGCTGTATGACATAGGGGGGAATGAGCTCCTCAAATTCCAGCTCGGTGATTTCGCGCTTTGCCGTCTCGGCTTGCCACGCCCGGATTGTGTCCATCCATTGGGGACGGTGCTGTTCCTCGACGTACGGCAGGATCGCTGCCAGCGTATCCTTGCAATCGCCAACTACCGGTACATCCGCCGGTACGTTCTTGCCGATTTCCGCTACATCCAGTTCAAAGTGGATCACGTGAGCATTCGGCGCGAATTCGTCCAGCCGGCCGGTGACGCGATCGTCAAAGCGCATGCCGATGCCGATGAGTACGTCGCAGTCTTGTACGGCTTGGTTGGTGCAGTATTCGCCGTGCATACCGCCCATGCCGAGGCACAGGGGGTGTTGCTGCGGGATGCCGCCCAAGCCGAGCAGCGTATTGACGACCGGAATCTCGGCCTTCTCGATGAGGGCCAGCAATTCCTGCGTGGCATTGCCCAGGACAACCCCGTGACCGGCCAAGATCAGGGGCCGTTCCGCCCCGTTGATCAACTCTGCCGCTGCGGCCAGCGCATCAGAATCCGGAACAGGAGGCAGATGAAGCCCGGGCAAGCGAACATCTTCGGGATATTCAAACGTGGTTTCGGAGAGTTGGACATCTTTGCAGAGGTCTATCAATACCGGGCCGGGCCGGCCAGACCGGGCAATGTAGAACGCTTCGGCAATAGTTTGCGCGAGGTCCTTCACGTCGGTGACCAGGTAGTTGTGCTTGGTCACCGGCAAAGTGACGCCGGTTACGTCGGTTTCCTGGAAGGCATCGTTCCCCAGCAGGCTCGTGGGCACCTGGCCGGTGAAGGATACGATGGGGGACGAGTCCATCATCGCCGTGGCCAGGCCGGTGACCAGGTTGGTCGCGCCAGGCCCGGACGTGGAGATCGTCACGCCCACCTTGCCGGTAGAACGCGCGTAGCCGTCGGCAGCGTGGGCTGCGTTCTGCTCATGCCGAACCAAGTAATGCCGGATTTCTGGATACTGGAGCAGGGCATCGTGCGTGGGCATAATTGCGCCACCCGGAAACCCGAAGATTGTATCCACCCCCTCTTTTCTCAGACACTCCCAAACAATTTGTGCGCCGGTCAGTTTCATGAATGTCCCTCCTGTTCTGAAAATAGCAGCCAGCTGTCAGACGTCAGATGTCAGTCGTCAGATCACGTAGCCCTGGAATCCCCATTCCAGGGCGGGTTGCTCCTGCCCCCAGGATATAAAACAAGACGCCTCCGTAATTTCTTTCTGGGAATTACCGAGGCGTCTGTGCCTTCTGATTATTAAATCGCGTGGGAACTGTAGTCCCTATCTAACAAAAAAGCCTCCCCATGGGAGGCGTTGTGAACAGTGTCGTTGTTGTCTATTCCCTCCCAAACACGAGCGGCTCCTCAATAACAAGGAACTCAATAAGAGAGAGAACGACAACGGTACTCGATGTTTGAATACGCAAGAAAGCGACCTTTCTTTTGCAACAAAGTACCTCAACTTCACTTCATATATCATACCACATTCCGCTGAATTTGTCAAACATGCGATTCATCGGGTAGCCGTCATGTTTTTGCATTTTGGGTTGGTCAGGGCTGGCCTTGGCGCACCGCATGGAGAGAAACGTGTCATTTTGACCGAACGGCGGCGGATGAAATCACGCCGCCTGGGCTGACGGGTGGCCGTCAAAGTTTTGCGCCTGCAATCAATCATGCCCTGCCCTTACCACAAAGACACGAAGTATAGGCATGGTTCAGCATGGCATGAA
>CAZFFM010000023.1:0-21066 GCA_964517425.1 uncultured Ardenticatenales bacterium
GGCTTTGATTGCTTGTCGCCGTCGCACTGCAACCGCCGGGGTAATTGCAGTTGACGTCGCGCCGGTAGCTGGCCTCGAACTGCCAAGCCTGAAGAAGCGCTTCAAAGAACAGGTCTATCCCCACTTCTTTGAGATAACTGGGTTTTGCCGGTACCTGGACGGTGACGTATGGTGTGCCGCCTCCCGAAACTTGAGCCTTGAGACCGTCGATAGGTTCGACGGATAGCGCTGCACTGGTGGCAATACTGCCGGTTCCCTCCCCGGCGACGAATTTGAGTTCATTGTTGATCTCTTTAAATTCTGTTTGGATCTGAATCTCTGGAGTCATCGAACCTTCCACCATAGCTGTATCGTTAATCCACTCGATGGCTCCGCCAACCACTGGCCAGCCTTCAGCAGCGGCTAACGCGGGAATGAGTTCGACCAGCCCCATCTCCCTGGCGATGGTCGAGTGAATGCTAAAGCCCAGTTCCGCGCGCTTCAGATCCAGGCTTTTGTCGCAGATGTCAATGACGATTTTGGCTGTGCTTTGCGTTCCCAACTGGGCGCTGTTGGTCGGATTGCTCAAAGTGAGGTTGACATCTTCCAGTCCCTCAATAGGGTCGTTTTCGAGGATAGGGACCGTGAACGTTTTCTGGAAAACCCCGGAGGGGAAAGTCAGCGTACCCGATCGCGCGGTATAGTCTTCGCCGGCCGTGGCAGTGCCATTGCTGGTGGCATAAGCCACCGTTACTTCATCATCCCGATTCCCCTTGCGAGTAACGGCTATGGTTGCTTCGCCGATGTCTTCCCGCACGTTTACCGTCGCCTGACTAAAAACCAGCCTGGCGGGTCCGGCGACACAATTGGTGGTACACGTCGCCTGCCAGGACCAGTTACAATCTCCCGCTGATTGAGTGCCATCTGGAGTATTGTAATAGAGCAGGAGAAAGCCTTCCGCGTTATCTAGCCCAATATCGCCGGGAAGCCATGCGCCGTATCCGCTTTGGCCCATAAAGCTCCATGAGCCAAAGAAAGCCGTGCTTGACACCTCATCGAAATCTTGAACATAAAACCCGGGAAACATTGACAAAACGTAGTCGGCGGCGCTCTGAAGATTCGCCGCCCCGCCGCTATAACACACGAGCTCATCGTACCCATCCCCGTCTGTCACGATCGTAGCGTGGGTCGCAGTGATCCGGTAAGTAAGCTGAATGGGGACCCCATCACCGTCGTAAGTGAGATCAAAGCTGAGGGTGTTATTGCTGGCCGCGTTGGGCGCTATCTCGCCTGACTGTCTGAGCGTGAGCGGATCAGGCGCAAGGGTGCCTTCCCAGTGGGAAACGATTGACTGCGGCTGGTTGCTGCCTGCCGTTCCCACCGGTGTATCATTCACAGGGCCTGCTCCTGCCGGAGTGTTGGTTGGGGCCATCACACTGATCAACAAGAAGAACAGAATTATGGCTAACATTCTTCGTTTAAGCATGATGTTTCTCCTTGTCTGTTTTTTACATCCGGTGAATTCGGGTAGCTATAACTGTATCGGCGCCATGCCGCTGAAGCATTACAGCACAAGCCGTTACATACTCCCTGGTTGAACGAGGGGGCTTGAAGTGCACAATCATTTTGCTTATCAAGCAAATCATCTTATGCGGGCGGGGGGGTGAACGGTTACCATTATCATTTGACTTGACACAGTCCGGTTTGTGACGGTCACCTCGCCGTGGTTTGGCATAGTTGCCAGTGTCTGGTATAATAAGGCCAATCGTAGAAAGTGCCTTTAGGAGGGGGATAGATGTCATCACAAGAAGTCAAGGAGAGCACGCCAATCTCGCCGGAAACCGAGCAGGATACCGCCACAGCAGAATCGGCACAAGGCCGTTTGCCCCTGGGACAACTCAGGGAAGGAATGCAGTGCGAGGGAGTTGTCCGCAACCTGCAGCCGTATGGCGCATTTGTGGATATCGGGGCAGAACGTGATGGGCTGCTCCACATTTCGCAGGTCGGTGAGGGCTTTGTCCAGCGGCTGGAGGATGTCTTGCAGGTCGGTCAAAGCATCGTAGTTTGGGTACGCGATGTAGATGAGGACAGAGGGAGAGTGCGGCTGACCACGCGTATGCCCGGACAAACCCTGGTTACAAGAAAAAAGCTGGATGAATTGGCCGAAGGGGAGGTCATGGAAGGGCGCGTCTGCAGCATAACACAATTCGGCGCTTTCGTAGATATCGGGGCCGAAACCGACGGCCTGGTTCATGTGTCCGAACTCTCGACCATGCACGTGAACCACCCCGCCGACATCGTCTCTCGGGGTGAACGTGTGCGCGTACGCATCCTCAACGTGGACATCCCGCGCCACCGAATCGGTCTCACGATGAAAAACATTGATAGCGACGGTTCGGACCTAAGTGAAGAGAGCCCACCTAACACAACGGTCGAGGCACAGCCGGACAATATGCCAACGGCTGTGGAGGTGGCCTTCCGCGAAGCCCAGACATCCGTGCGTGACACCGCCGGCGAACCATTCGGCGACCTGTAACGAAAGCACTACACGTCTCCTCTGAAGGAACGCAAATGCCTGCTAACGACGTATCGGAAAAGCTGCATGCTGAAATCGTAGCCTTGCGTCATGAGGTGCGAGAGCTTTCCACCAAACTGGATGACGTGCTATCTTTGCTGCGGGGAACGTCTGAACCGAAGGATGAACCGAAGCAAACACAAGCAAACTACTTCGGTAAACCACCACAAGATCCCCCGGCAGGGGAAACATCAGCAGAAAACTGGGTTGATCTCCTCGCCAAACGGGCCAGGGGATTGGGACTGGATGTTCCGGACGACAAGGTGCGCCACCTGACTACATCACCGCCCACTTCACCCGCCCAAACTCAGGAGTAGGCGCGGTATAGATCAGAGGCACAACCCATGTCTGAATTGCGTAAGGACATTGTCACGCGCGAGTGGGTCATCATCGCCCCCGGGCGGGCCGAACGGGGCCAGCACTTTACCGCACAGCCAACGGAGTCGGACGACTCCCTCTGCCCATTCTGTCCCGGCCGGGAGGCTATGGAGCCGGAACTGTGGGCATGGCGACAACCAGGCAGTCCGGCCAATTCACCGCAATGGCAGGTTCGCGTAATCCCCAACAAATTCCCGGCCCTGGAGCCGATAGGAAATGCTGCCCGGCACGACTACCATATCTACGACTGCATGGCCGGCGTGGGTGCCCACGAGATTGTCGTCGAGACGCCCCATCACAACCGCAACCTGGTAACGGAAAAGCCGGAGCAGGTAGCCCACGTGTTGGAAGCATACCAAGCCCGCTATCGAGAATTGTGCAAAGACTCCCGCGTGGAACATGTTTCCATCTTCAAGAACCACGGATGGGCAGCGGGTGCCACAATCCGCCATGAGCACTCGCAAATCGTCGCCACTCCCGTCATTCCGCAACTGGTGTGGAACAACAAACAAGGCCAGACGCAGTACCGCGAGTATCGGGACACTTGCGTCTACTGTGAGATCATCAATACAGAGTTATCGCTCAATGAGCGGGTGATCGCCAAGAACGATGACTTCGTGGGGTTGTCCCCATTTGCCGCACACTATCCTTTTGAAGTGTGGATTGTCCCGCGTCGTCACACCGCTTCGTTTGCCAACATCACCACCGGCGAGCGCCTGGCTCTTGCCCAAATCCTGCACCTGCTTTTGACCCGTTTGGCCGAAGAATTAGATGATCCTCCCTACAACTACACGCTGGTATCAGCCCCTTGCAAACAGGATCAAGACCCTCTTTTCCACTGGCACATGGAGATCATCCCCCGTCTTTCCGTAATTGCCGGCTTTGAACTGGAATCGAACATCTTCATCAACACAGTCACGCCGGAAGAGGCCCGCCGTCGTCTGCGGGTGCCAGCGGAATCGCCAGCACAACATTTGCAGGCCACGTAGCCGGTTCCACCAGGCCGGCCGCTCACCGGCCTCACTCCGCCGGCGCGGCCTCCACCGTAATGTGTACGGTGACGGCCCCATCGTTGTCGCTGAGGATGTCGTCGTTGATACGCAAAAAAAGCAACCCATGTTCCCGGCCACCGGCGTGGACGATTTGCTTGCCAACGACGAAAGGATGACCGGTGTCCCCAATCCGGCCAATCAAGATGCCGCCCGGCACCCCGCGCAGCGGATAGAAATCGGGGGAGCGATAGCGGGGGTGCCCTTCCGGTCCGTTGAACTCACCCGGCGTATAGCTCCACGCCCCATCGGCCTGGACGTGTAACCGGCTGCCGGCGTCTATGCGCACACCGGTACTCTGCCAATCACGATAGGCATAGATTTGCGTCTGCGCGAGGTCGGACTGGCGAACGGGAGCCAACGTGCCGCTCCTGCAGGTCAGGAACAGCAGCCCGACCAGCGCCAACAAGGGCAATAGCCCTTTCAAAAGGGTTCTGCGCACAGACCCCCTCCCATTAGCCATGTTATTTCCGCAAATCTACCAGAGGCGTGCTGTCGCCGCTGAGGATCCACTTGCTGTTCTCCTTCAGTGACTGTGTCATCAGTAAGTCCAGATACTTTTCGGCCAGGGAGCCTTTGCCCTCCAGCTCACCCAAGATCAGACGGATGGAGTCTTTCTGCGCGCCGGCCGTTTGCCGGATACGTTCTGCTTCGGCAACGGCCTGCTTCTCCACGTCGTAGGCTGCGGCATCCGCTTCTTTTTGGGCTTTATAGTAATTGGCATCGGCCAGGGTCTTGATCTGTTCTGCCTCGGCGTTGGCCTGTTCCTGCTTTTGCACGGCCACCATGCGGTCCTTGATCGCCTGCACGACCTCCGCCGGCGGCGAGGCACTTTGCATCTGCACCGTTACGAACTGTACCCCGTATTGTTCTTCCTTTTCCTGCAAGGCGATCATCACTTCTTGGTTCATCTCCGCGCGACTGTGCATCACCTCGGTCATCGATTTGGTGTTGACCACATCGCGCAGTTTGCCCTGCACAAACTCGAAGACAATTCGGTCGGGGTCGGTCACCTGCAAAGCGAATCTGGCCGGGTCGATCACACGGAAGGTGTACTCCAGCGACACATCCATAGTCACATCGTCTTTGGTCATGGCCGGAATGCGCTCGATGTAGCCCAGCCGCTCGTTGACACGGACCAGGATGACGGTGTCCACCAGCGGAATCTGCCAGTGCCAGCCGGGATCGTCCAGGCTGACGAAGCGGCCACCGCGCAGGTGCAACCCACGTTCATATTCATGCACCTTGTATAGGGAGCTGCGCATCAATGTCAATCCAACGCCCAACACCACAAATGCCGCCAGCACCACAACGGACAGGCGATAGAGGCGGTCCAGCAATGACGGCCGGCGTGGGATTTCCGGATCGCGGGCAAGTGGTTGTTCCGTAGTAGTCATGCGAAAACCTCCTTCTGATGTCACTCGTATGTCTTATTGTACCACGCTCTCTTGTGCGCCACAAGTCGCACCTGTCCGGCGGAGGTGCCGTACAAACTGACCGGTTGGTCGAGTGCAGATTCTCGCCCAATGCGCGCGGAGAAGGTACGCTCGCCGCCCCCTAACCCGGACAAGCCGGAACCAAAAAGGATTTTCGCCACGAATTGCACGAATTAACACGAAAAAAGAAAAAGAAAAAAACGAGGTGATAGGTAATGGAACAGGAAAAACTGGATAGAGAAGAGAAGCGCTTGCTGACTTCGTATGAACAGGGAGAGTGGAGGTCGGTAGAAGGGCTTGAGACAGAAGTCGAGAAATACCGAGGGTATGCCATACCAAACCTTAATCGCCAGTATTCTTCATAAATACGTTTCTGGTCGTTTCGTCGAGCGGTCTTAAGGTCTATAGCACAGGGCCGGTGGCTTCGATCAGCACATCCGCGAGCAGCTCGGCCACGTGCAGGACGCGACGGCCGGTGCCCTGCTCGATCTGCTGACGGCAGGAGGCCCCGGTAACGACGATGGCCGCTTCGGGCGGGGCGTTGCGCACAGCGGGCAGCAGACGCAGCTCGCCAATCTGCACGGACAGGTCGTAGTGTTCCCGCTCGTAACCGAACGCGCCGGCCATGCCACAGCAGCCGGCGTCGAGCACATCTACCCGCAGCTCCGGCACCCGGCGCAGCAACGCCTCCGTGGCCAACGTGCCGGCGAGGGCTTTCTGGTGACAGTGCCCGTGGAAAAGCGCCGGCCCGGGCCGGGCACGGAAGTGCAACCGTTCGCCAGTCTGCGCCTCGTGGTGCAGCAGGAAGTCTTCGAGCAGGTAGGTGTTCTCCGCCAGCTTTTGCGCCGCTTCGCCCGGCACGAGCATGGGGTATTCTTCCTTGAGCGCCGCCACGCAGCTCGGCTCGCAGCCTACAATCGCCAACCCTTGCTCCACGTAGGGAGACAGCCGGGCGATGTTGTATTCGGCCAGCCGCCGGGCCTCGTCCAACATGCCCTGCGAAATCATCGGGCGGCCACAGCATTTCTTCTCCGGCAAGATCACCTCGAAGCCGGCCGCTTCCAGCAAACGGCTCGCGGCCATGCCGACGGCGGGATAGTTGTAGGTCATGTAGGTGTCGTGGAAGAGGACGACCGGGCCGTGGGGCGCGTCTTTCCGGGGCGGATGCTGCCGGAACCATTGCGTGAAGGTGGGGCGCGCGAAGGGGGGCAACGGTCTCCGCCGGTCGAAGCCGGCCACGCGCTCCAACAAGCGGCGGGAGAGGCCCACGTTTGCCACCCAATTCGATAGCGGGGCCATTGCACAGCCCCACCGGTTCAGCAGAGCGATGTTGCCGGTGAGCCGTGACCGCAGCGGCAGGCCCTGTTTGTCGTGGTAGCGGGCCAGAGCTTCCGACTTCAACGCGGCCATGTCCACCTGTGAGGGGCACTCCGCGCGACAACCCTTGCAGGCCAGACATAGTTCCAGCGCGCCGTACAATTCGGGTAATCGTTCAGGGACTACCCTGGAAACACCTGCTTCAATCTCTTTTTTGCCACGAATTACACGAATTTTCACGATTTTTTTTGCTTTTTTCGTGTAAATTTGTGCAATTCGTGGCAGATTCAAGGGGTGCTGAACGGTTACCAATTCTGGTCCGTCCAGTATTTCAGGGGGGAGCCGGCCAGAAATCGCGGCCCGCAACAGGTTTGCTCGCCCGCGTGTGCTATGCTCTTCCTCGCGCAGGGCCATGAACGAGGGACACATCGTGCCGCTGTCCAGTTTCAGGCAAGTGCCGCAGCCGTTGCACAGCTCGACTGCGCCGGCAAAGCCGCCATCCGCTGAGAAATCGAGACGGGTGGGCCATGCGCGGGTGCGATATTCCGGCCCGTAGCGCAAGTTTTCGGTCATCGGCGACGCGTCCACGATCTTGCCGGGGTTCATGATCCCCTGCGGGTCGAACGCTGCTTTGAGCTGGCGGAACGCACTGTAGAGTTGCGGGCCGAACAGCTTCTCATTCCATTGGCTGCGGGACAGGCCGTCGCCATGCTCGCCGCTCATCGCGCCACGGAAGCGCAGCACCAGGTCGCTGGCCGCTTCGCTGATCGCGGCCATGCGCGCGACATCGTCCGTCTGCTTCAGGTTGATCAGCGGGCGGACGTGCAGGCAGCCGGCGCTGGCATGGGCATAGAACGCGGCCTGCGTGCCCTGCGCCGTGATCGCTTCGCGGATAGCGGCCACGTACGCGGCCAGGTGCTCGACCGGCACGGAGCAATCCTCGATGAAGGGAATCGGTTTCCAATCCCCCTTGCGGCTCATCAGCAGGCCCAAGCCGGCCTTGCGCACCCCCCAGAAATCGGCCTGCGCCTGCGGCGTGAGGGCGCGGACCATATCGCGGCCCAGACGATGCCGGTGCAGGTGGCCGGCCAGCCGGTCCAGCTTGCCGCGCAGCTCCGTCTCCGATTCGCCGTAGAACTCGACGGCCAGGAGCGCTTGCGGTTCGCCGTGGACGAATGTCAGCCGGCGGGCAAAGTCGGGAACGATGCGGGTCAAGTCGAGCAACATGCGGTCCATCAGCTCTACCGCCGACGGTTCGCATTCCAGGATGATCGGGGTGGCTTCCATGGCAGCGATGAGGTCGTCGAAGTGGACGATGGCCAGGGCGGTCATGGCCGGTCGCGGCACCAAGCGAAGGCCGATTTCGGTGATCGTGGCCAGCGTTCCCTCGGAGCCGGCGATGAGTGCGGAGAGGTTGAGCGGGCCCTCCACGATCAGCCGGTCCAGGTTGTAGCCGCTGGCGCGTCGCCAGTGCCGGGGGAAGCGGGCCGCGATCTCTTCCCTGTTTGCGTTCACAATCTGCCCCACCGCGCGGTAGATCGCACCCTCCAGCGAGTCGTGTTGCGACAGGTGGCTTACGGACTTCTCGTCGCGTGGCTGAAACGTGGCGGTGGAACCGTCGGCCAGCACAACACGCAGCGACTCGATGTGGTCGGCGATATGGCCGTAGAGAATGGAGTGGGAGCCGGTGGCATTGTTGCCGACGATGCCCCCCAGCACGGCGCGGTTGCCGCTGGCCGGGTCCGGCCCGACCATGAGGCCGTGCGGGCGCAGCGCAGCATTCAGCCGGTCGAGTACGACGCCGGGCTGGACGCGAACGGTGCGTGCTGCGGCGTCCACTTCCAGGATGGCGTCCAGGTGGCGGGTCATATCGAGTACGAGGGCGTGACCTACGGCTTGCCCGGCCAGGCTGCTGCCGGCGCCGCGCGGAAGTACCGGCACGCCGTATTGTGCCGCCAGCTCCACTGTGGCGACCACATCGTCTGCCGTGCGGGGAATGACCACGCCGAGTGGCTCCATCTGGTAGATGCTGGCGTCCGTGCTGTAGAGCAGGCGGGTCACGCGGTCGGTGCGCACATCCGCCGACGTACGCCGTTTCAGTTCGGAGAAGATGGTTTCGCGTTTTGCGTTTCGGGTTTCAGGTTGCGCGTTTTGCATTTCGGGTGTTGCGTTCCTGGCCCTCTCTATCTCCACCCTCTACCTCCCGCCGTTCATCATTCTGGTGTTGCCCCCCGCTCCGCGAAGCGCTGGATGCGGCCGACAGACGTCCCTTCCCACAGCATAGCCAGACCGCCGAAGAGGGCGATGGTCACCGTCTGGCTGAATTGGAGCACGAAGGCAAACGTGAGCGCGCTACTTGAGTCCACCGCAAAGAGGCCGAGCACCTGCACAGCAAGCCACTGGTAGGTTCCCAAAGCGCCGGGGGCAGACGGCACGGTCGTTCCCAGGCCCAGCACGGCCATGAGCAGGACAGCCCCAATGAAGGGCACGTCGAAGCGGAAAGCGCGCAGGGTAAAGGCCATAACCAGCGCATTGGTCGTCCAATGGAGCAGCGAGAAGAGGGTGATAGCCGCCAGGTCGTGGCCCTGTTGAAGTGTGGCCAGACCGAGGGTGAATCGTTGGGCCATGCCGGTCACATCGTTCGCCAGCCGTTTGGAAAAAGGGGCGATGAGGCGGGCAAGCAAGGCTGTGCCCTGCGTTTCCATCCGCAGCCACAAAATGGTGACGAGGAAAGCACCGCCGAACAAAGCCAACCCGGCCAGGCCGATCCAGTGTCCCCAGGCGGGCAGAGGCAAAATCAACGTGGCGAAGCCCAGGGCCAGCAGGATCACAAGGCCGTCCAACACTTTCTCCAGAACCACGGTCGCCAGAGCGGCCATGCGGCTGATGCCGTCTTGCCCGACCAGGTAGGCGCGACCCAGTTCGCCGAGCCGGCCGGGGAGCACATAGTTGATCAGATAGCTGATCATCACCAGGTTAAACGCGCGTCGCGTTGGCACACGGCCGGCAGGTCGCAACAGCCGTTGCCAGCGCCAGGTGATGGCGAGGAAGCCGGCCAGCAGAGAGAGTTGGGCCGGGAGAATCCAGAAGTATTCGGCAGCCAGTAACGCAGCCCACATGGTATGCCAGTCCACACCACGGAAAGCCAGGTAAAGGAAGAGCAGGCTGACCAGGATGCCAAGCCACGTCATGCCCTGTTGAGTGCGGCGCTCGTTAGATTTGGAAATGGACACGGTGTTCTTTCCGAGGCCGTTTTCTTCCGGTCTGCCCATCGCTACACGGCGGCAGCATATTCGTGCGGGCAGCGTACCATCAAGGTGTGCGCGCGGAATATGCCGTCCGAGTCCAACGTACCTTCGACGATAGCTCTGGCGTTATCACGGAAAACATTGGGCACACGACCCTGATACACCACAGCGATTTCGCTTTCTCCGTTACCCTTCATCTGAAACCGGAATGTTGCCGATTTTCCGTCGAATTTTATCGTGCCCGGAACGACGGATCCGCCCACCCGCACAATTGCTCCATCGCCGGTGCCCCCCTTCGCCAACAATTCGTCCACAGTGCTGTAATAATCGGTGAACGTCGAGTGGGTTGTCGCGTAAGCGAGGTGAGCAACTACAGGGATTAACAGTAGAAGTAGAATGACCCAACGCAGTTTCAATACAACGCCTTTCCAGTATCATATCATTCAACGTGAACGGTTACGCGCGCCACCAAACGTGTTGCGTGATGCGTGTTGCGTGTTGCGTATTGCGTGTTCCGTCGCCCTCCGCAACACGCAATACGCAATACGCATCACGTTCTGACGACTGGCTACTGACGACTGACGACTGACATCTGACATCTGGTTTTCAAAGCAGAAAACCTGTCAGCGCAAATTGTAGAAGGTATCCATTCCGGGGTACAGTGCGGTATCCCCCAAGTCTTCTTCAATTCGCAATAATTGATTGTATTTAGCGATGCGGTCAATGCGGCAAGGTGCGCCCGTCTTGAGTTGTCCGGTGCCCATAGCTACAGCGAAGTCGGCAATGATGGTATCTTCTGTCTCGCCGCTGCGGTGTGAGACAACGGCTGTCCAGCCCGCCCGCTTGGCCATTTCGACGGCGGCGATGGTCTCGGTCAGCGTGCCGATCTGGTTCAATTTGATGAGCACGGAGTTGGCCGTTCCCTCGCGGATGCCTCTGCCAATGTGTTCGACATTCGTCACAAAAATGTCGTCGCCCATGATTTGGTAGCGATCTCCCAGTCGCTCGGTCAGCAAACGGAACCCTTCCCAGTCGTCTTCGGCAAGGCCATCTTCGATAGAGATGATGGGATATTTTTCTACCCACTCGGCGTAGAAATCTACCATCTCCGCGCTGCTCAGGTGGCGACCTTCGCGAGCCAGGACGTATTGCCCATCTTCATAGATTTCGCTGGCCGCGGGGTCCAGGGCAATGGAAATGTCTTTTCCCGGTTCGTAGCCGGCGGTCTGAATGGCCTCGATGATCAATTCGACCGCCTCCGCATTGGAGCCAAGCGCAGGAGCAAATCCCCCCTCGTCGCCGACGCTGGTGTTGTAGCCCTTCTTCTTCAGCACGCGCTTCAAGGCGTGATACGTTTCCGATCCCCAGCGGAAGGCTTCTGCGAAAGTCTTGGCCCCCAAGGGCATAATCATGAACTCTTGCAGGTCGGTGCTGTTGGCGGCGTGCTTTCCGCCATTCAAAATATTCATCATGGGGACCGGCAGCAGGTGAACGCCGGGGCCGCCCAGATACCGGTAGAGCGGTAACCCAAGTGCATCGGCGGCGGCCTTGGCCACGGCCAGCGAAACACCGAGCGTGGCATTTGCTCCGAGGTTTTCTTTGTTTGGCGTACCATCCAGGGCGATCAGGAGTTCGTCAATTCTGCGCTGGTCCACGGCGTCGAAGCCGAGCAACTCAAGGGCAATTTTCTGGTTGACGTTTTCGACAGCCTTCAGCACGCCCTTTCCGCCAAAGCGTTTGGGGTCCTGGTCGCGCAACTCCAGAGCCTCGTGTGTGCCGGTAGACGCGCCGGAAGGAACAGCAGCGCGACCCATTGCCCCCGATGAAAGGATCACATCCACTTCCACTGTGGGGTTGCCTCGCGAATCGAGGATTTCGCGGGCGATAATATCTTCTATGATTGTCATGTGTAAAGTAACCTCCTAGAAATTATGAATTATTTTCGGGCGTTTCACTCGGCTGTACCCCGCAACGCCGATCGAGCAGTCCAATCTCGTGGCTTGGCAACAACGATCACACGATGGGTATTGTTGGTGTAGGGCCAACAACTGACCAGCGTCACGCGCTCATCCCCGCTCGGCTGAATGAAGCGGGCATTTTGCCGGCGCACGGAAAGCGGTTGTCCCTTCTCCTTGAGAACATACGTTTCGGCCACTTCGTAGGGATACAGTGTGGAACCAACATACAAGTCAATCTTATCGCCAACTTTAACATCCACCAAATGGCGGAAAACTTCCCCTTTGATATTGTGGTGGCCAGACAAAACCGTGTTTTCCCCGTGGCCTGGCAAGGCGGAGTTCTTGTGCCACCCCGCTGCGTTTTCGGGAACGACCCACTCCGAGACCTCTTTTCCACCCGACTTCACCACACGCCAGCCCATCGGCACGACTGTGGCCTCGAGTTGTATCGATGGGATAACCAATTTGTCCGGCGGACTCGCTGCCGGCGGGATCACCGCTACGGTAGGTGTCGCCGCAGGAGCAACGAGCGGGGGTTCCGTAGATACCGATGCCAGCTTCTCCGGTGTCGCGGGATTGTCGGGGGATTCCGCGCCGGGGAATTCCGGCAATAGATTCGGCGCTTCTGGGGAGGATGTTTTGACGGCCTCCGGCGTAAACGTGGGCACGGATGTGTAGGTAGCCGTAACGGCTACCACCACAGGGTCTCCCGAAGCTGCGGATGATGTAGCCTGCCAGTCCTGGTATGCTACCCCCAGGCCGATCAGGACAAGCAATACGCCAACAGCGATCACTGCTGTAGCAATGTTCTTCTGCTGCAATGGTGTCCTCCTTGGTATTGATTCACGATATTTGTTACCCGTCCCCCGCTATGCCCAAATCAACCACTTCTGTCTTGGCGTCTTCGTGGTTAGTCCCAAAGCAGTTAAATTCCTTTACACGAAGCAAGAAGATGAACCACAGATTTCACGGATGACACAGATTGAAAAATCGTTACTACTCAGGTAGGGTCTGTGCTGGATTAAAATCGGCACTGGGTTGCCCCGCCAAGCCGCTAAAAGCGGCTGAATTCCCACCGGGCAGTCGCTTCAGCGACTTTCTCTCGCAGCCAGTGACGGCTTTAGCCCGTCACGGCAAGGCAGCCTGAGTAGCAACAAAAAACCAAGAATAATCTGAGAAATCTGTGCAATCTGTGGTTAGCCTTTTTGGTTCTGTCGCAACAGGGCGACCCCTACGGCCCCCGGCCCAATGTGGCAGCCCATGGCCACGCCGGCCTCGGCGATCAGGATGCGCTCCCGTGGGTGCAGGTCTGCTATCATCTCCACGACTTCTTGAGCGGTATCGAGGCAATGGGTATGGACAATGCAAACTTCCTCGAAGGGAGCCAGTTGTTCCACCAACGTCACAAGCCTTTTCAGTACTCGTTTGTGCGTGCGGACTTTTTCCAGCGGGAGCAACTCGCCCCCTTCTACGTGCACGATCGGTTTGATGTTCAACAGCGTGCCCAAATAGGCCGAGGCTTTTCCGATGCGTCCGCTATAGCGGATGTAATCGAGCGTGCCCAGGAACGCGGGCAGGTGCAGCCGCGGAATCATCGCCGTGACCAGCGTCTCAATCTCCGGGCGTGTAGCCCCTTGCTTGGCAGCTCGGGCTGCGGCAATGGCCAGCCACCCGACGCACATGGAGACGTTGCGCGAGTCAACAACCGTGATAGGGGCATCATCACCGATGGCCCTGGCTGCTGCCAGAGCCGTCTGGTAGCAGCCGCTGAAGTTGTCAGAGAGGTGGATCGAAACGATTTCGTCTCCACGCGCCAGGACATCACGATAGAGCACTTCGAATTCGCCTTGCGAGGGGTGAGAGGTTTTGGGCACGCGTGGGGCCTCTGCCTCAAGCCGTTGATAGAATTGCTCTGATGTGATGTTCTTTCGTTCCAGGAAACTCTCTTCACCGAAGTGAATCGCCAAAGGCAGCACGTGAATGCCCAATGCATCAATGTGATCTTGGGGAATGTCTGCCGAGCTATCTACAATGACCTGCACAAAACCTGACATGATGTCTTCCTACCAGAGATCTGGCCCTGTTTGTCCTTCGTAAATAACGATGCCCAGCGCATCCATGCCCACGTGCGTGGCCAGTGCGGAACCATAGTTGGCGATTTCTATCGGTATTCCAGGTTTCACGGCATCCACCCGTTCAATGACGCCCTGGATCTCCTTGGGAGCACCTTGTTTGTGGATGATAACCAGACGCTCTATGCGCGTAAACTCGGAAACAAACTCGGCCAGTTTGTCCAAGCCCCGAGAACGCGTCCGCACCTTCTCCATGGGTTCAATCTCGCCATCTTCCATGATGAGCAATGGCTTGATATTGAGCATCGTGCCCAGAATGGACTGCGCTTCGCGGATACGACCGTCGCGTTCCAGATAGCCCAGAGATTCGACGAAGAGTACCAGATAAATGTGAGAAATCATATCCCGCAACAAGCGCAGGATGCTATCCGCACTTTCGCCGGCACGCGCTGCTTCTGCAGCGGCAACGACCAACATACCCAATCCCACAGTTGTTAGCAAAGAGTCGACAACCATCACGCGCGACTGGCCCACCATGGAGATCGCCGCCTGTTGGGCCCGTTCCACGGTCAGACTCAGTCGGGAGGAATGGTGTATGGAGATGATCTCTTCGGCTTGCTGGCCCAGTTTGCTGTATGTTTGATAAAACTTTTTCACAGCAGGCGCAGACAAGCTGGGAATAGCTTGTGCATTCCGCGCCTTAGAAAACAAGTCGTCACAAGAAATATCTATATCATCTCGATAGATTTGCGAGTTGAGGTGTAGATTTAGGGGAATGACCGTAATCCCCAGTGCTTCTACCACCTCAGGGGGCAGGTCGGCTGCGCTATCTGTTACGATAAGAGGTTGTTGAGCCATCTGCTTGCTCCTGATATCTGATCCCCAAGTAAGCGTTTAAGAATAAGTTCCTCAGAAGTTCAACTTCTTGGAGAAGTTGAACTTCTAATTGACGGCGCGCAAAATCACTCGACCGAAATAATGTAGGGGTACAAAGGTTGTCCCCCGTCTACCAGTTCCACTTCCTGGTCCGGGTACTGCGACTGGATCACACCGACCAAATCTTTGGCCTCGCTGGCCGTGACCTCATCGCCATAGTAAAGGGTGAGGAGTTCGTAATCTTCTGCTCCCAACTGCCGCAACATTTCATTCACGACACCCTCCATGCTGGCGCCGGCGGCAGCGAGTGTGCCGTTGAGCAGGGCCATGTATTCGCCCTTCTCCACCTGCATGCCATCCACACGCGTGGACCGTACGGCTTTGGTGATCTCCCCAGTTTGAATCTCACCCATCGCTCGTTCCATGGCTTGCGCATTGGCCTTCAGGTCAGCCTGATATTTGAATGAAACCAGGGCACAGATTCCTTGGGGAATGGTTTGGGTGGGGACGACGACCACTGTTTTCTGGGAAAGAGATTGTGCCTGGTTGGCCGCCAGGATTACATTCCGGTTGTTCGGGAGCAAAATGACTTGGTCAGAAGAGACTTCGTCAATGGCTCGCAGCAATTCTTCTGTGCTGGGGTTCATAGATTGGCCGCCAGGAACGACCGCCGTTATGCCCAGACTCTTGAACACCTGACGTAACCCCTCGCCGGGAACGACCGCCACCGTCGCGATGTCGGTTAGTTCCAGCGCAGCGCTCTGGCTGGGCGTTGCTGCTGTACTGAGCATAAAGTCTTGATATTGCTCATCCATATTTTCTATGATTACTTTACTGAGCGGTCCCAGGTCAGCTGCATATTGGATGACAGGTCCCGGGTTTGGCGCGTGAACGTGTACCTTGATCAGGCTGCTATCCCCGACAACCAGAGTTGATTCTCCCATGCTGTCGATCTTGTCCCGGACGACGTCCACGTTCAGGTCTTTGCCCCGCAGGAGGAACTGGATGTCATATCCATAGCCCTCGCTGGCCAGGAAATGCGCTTCGCTCTCCGGCCCGCTGGCCTGGGTGGCTGCGTCTATGGATTCGCCACGCAAGAATCGCAAGGCCCCGTCGAAAACAACGAAGAGACCCTGTCCGCCGGCATCCACCACGCCGGCATCGCGCAAAACGGGCAGGAGTTGCGGAGTGCGGGCTACGGAGTGCCGGGCGGCTTCCACAGCCCCTTCCCAGACGCTGTACAAGTCGTCGTTCTCGCCAGCCACGCGATGGGCAGCCTGGGCCATGTCTTCGATCACCGTCAGGATCGTACCCTCCACCGGTTTGATCACAGCCTGGTACGCTGTGTCGGCCGCCTGGCGCAGTGCTTCGGCAAAATCACCGGCATGCATCTTGTCGGTTTGATCGAGTCCATGAGCAAAGCCACGCAAAATCTGCGAAAGAATGACTCCGGAGTTCCCACGCGCGCCCATCAAAGCTCCGTGCGCCACAGCGTGTGCGATCTGAGCAACGGAATGTTCCGGGGAAGTGGCCACCTCCTTGATCGCCGAGCGCATGGTCAACAGCATGTTCGTCCCCGTATCGCCGTCCGGCACAGGGAATACGTTCAGGGCGTTAATAGCCTGGCTGTTGTAATCCAGCCAGGTCGTGCTTGCTTCCAACATCCGCTTTAGCAGTTGGCCATCACAATCCTTGAGAGGGGCTTTTACCTTCGTCACCGCGTCTGTCGTTGCGGGCAAGACATTCTCCTTTTGGGATGTCAATTATTCAGCCTCCCCTTGCCGTACGTCGTCCTTGCCTGGTTGTTTATCTTGCAATCCCTGTACGTGAACTTCCACCTCTGAAACGGCGAATCCTGTAGCACGTTCTACCGAAAACTTTACCTTCTCGACGATATTTTGCGCGACTTCGGAGATGCGTACGCCATGCGCCAGAACCACATACAGGTCCAGGGCGATCGCTCTGTCCAATTGGCGAACAACGATGCCCTTTTGGGTGGTATCTCGCTGAAAGCGCTCCATCACCCGCTCACGAAGGCCGGACTGGGTCATCTCCACCACCCCGTAACATTCCAAAACAGCCTGAGCAGACAAGGAAGCCACTGCCGTACGGGTGATAGCAATTGTCCCCAAAGCTGTTTTTTCTTTAAGCACGTGAACAATTCCTCTTCGTTTGCGAAAAACCACCGAGTATGTTATGATAGCAAATTGTTTGGGCGTTCATTCGCTAGTGCATTTCCATGCACGGTTGAGAAAACATCGGGCTTGCATGTCCCGTACGTTCGCAGGAGGAAACACGAAACATGGCAAAGTGTCAAATTTGCGGCAAGGGGCCGCTTACTGGAAACAACGTCAGCCACGCAATGAACCACACGAAACGACGTTGGCAACCTAATATTCAAAAGGCTACGGTCTATTTGCAAGGACAACCCCAGCGCGTTCGAATTTGCACCCGCTGTTTACGTTCCGCGCACAAAGCAGCCCGTAGCTGATCCCCATTATACCGCATTCTGTCTCTGATGTCTAGTAGGAGGAGATGACCGCAACTGGCCGCAGCCGGCCTGGATATCAATTCCGCGCCGCATTCGGACGGTCACGGAGATGCCCCTCTCCTCGAGAATCTGCCGAAACGCGTCAACTTGCGTTCGCGCCGGCGGCTGAAAAGCGCTGTCTGAAACAGGGTTAAGGGGAATGATATTCAGATGGCACAGCAAGCCCCGTAAACGCTGGACAAGTTGGCGGGCCTGTTCGTGGCCATCGTTCACATCCCGAATCAACGTGTATTCAAAAGTCAGTCGCCGCCCTGTCTTGTTTGCGTAATCCCGGCAAGCGTCCATCAGTTGGGCGAGCGGAAACTGCCGGTTGATGGGCACGAGCTGGTCACGAAGTTCATCCGTAGGGGCGTGCAGGGAGATGGCCAGACCCAGCTCCATCCCTTCGTTCGCCAGTCTACGCATCGCCGGCACCAACCCGACCGTGGAGAGCGTGATGCGGCGGCCGGCAAAAGCCAGCCCACGGGCATCGCGCAAGGTGCGCACGGCCTGTAAGGTCGCCCGGTAATTGGCCAACGGCTCCCCCATGCCCATGAAAACGATGTTCGTGAGTTGGCGCTGCTTCTCCCCCTTTTCTTCGCGCAAAAATCGCTCGACAACCAAGACCTGCTGCACGATCTCTCCGGCGGTCAGGTTACGATGCAAGCCCATCTGCCCCGTTGCGCAAAAAGTGCAAGCGAATGCGCATCCCACCTGTGCGGAGATGCAGGCGGTGCGGCGCCGGCGATATTGCATCAGCACAGTCTCGATGGTCTCCCCGTCGGCAAGTTCGAACAACCACTTTTTGGTCGCCTGATCCTGCGATGCAATCATACGCACGGGCCTGAGTTCGCCCATGCCCAAGTCCTCTTCCAGCCGCCGGCGCAGGGCCAGGGGGATGTTCCGCATCGCCGCCGTCTCCGTGACCAGCGATTGGTAGAGCCATTGCCAGACCTGCTGCACACGAAACGACGGCTCGCCCCAATCGGCGAGCCGTTTTGCAAGCTGCTCATACGTCAGGTTATAGATGCTTCGAGCGGGTTCGGCCACGCTCTCAGTTATCCCGATTCATACCGGAGGCCAGCAGTGCGTAGTACAGGAGCGTAGATAATGCCTGGGCCAGGGCCGCGACATAGGTCAGTGCAGCGGCCTGCAGAACGGACTTGGCTCCCTTTGCATCTTGGACGCCAACGAGCCCGTTGGTCTCCAACATTTTCAGGGCGCGGCGGCTGGCGTCCAGTTCCACCGGCAAGGTGACCAGAGCAAAGACCGCCGTACCGCCAAAGAGAATCACGCCCATCCAGGCCAGGCCGGAGCTTTGCATAAACAGGCCGGCCAGAAAGATGATCGGCCCCAGCCAGGAACCGAGATTGACGACCGGTACAAGTCCAGCACGCAAACGCAGCGGCGTGTAGGCCTTGGCGTCCTGCACCGCGTGACCCACCTCGTGAGCCACGATGCCTACGGCGGCGACAGAACTGCTGCGTGCGACGCCGGCCGAAAGGCGCAGCGTCTTCGAACGGGGGTCATAGTGGTCGGTCAACTCCCCCGGAATGCCCTCGACGTTCACGTAGTCCAGGCCATTTGCAGACAGCAAGCTGCGTGCAGCTTGCTCCCCGTTGATGCCACGCATGTTGGGCACCTTCAGATACTTCGCATAAGACGACTTCACCTTCATCTGCGCGTAAAAGGCCAGCAATAGCGCCGGCAAAGCGAATACAAAATACATGGGGTCAAAGAAAAACATTTTCCATCCACCTCCCAACCCGAAACAAAACACGTTACTCTTTAAATTATACGTATCCGTTCAGCTCTCCCTGGAATAGAACGCAGATGACGCTGATGACGCAGATTTTCGCTGACTTTTTGATATTCACTGCGTTCATCAGCGGTAAATCTGCGCAATCAGCGTTCTATTTTCTGGATACCTGAACGTTTACAATTATACTACATTCCATACGCAAATCAAAAAATCTCCTCGCACCATTCTGCCAGGTGCTCTACATTCTTAAATACGTAATCGGGCTGGATTGGGTTTTGCGCCAGGTCGGCCTCCGACGAGACGCCGCCCAGAACAAATCCGGTGATCATGCCGGCGCCCTGCCCGCCGGCGATGTCCGTTTCCAGACGGTCACCAATCATGATCGTCTGCCCGGCCGGTTGTGCCAGCCGCCGCAAGGCCTCCTCGAACGGGGGGCGGTGCGGTTTGCCCATCACCGTGGGTTGCACGCCGGTGGCCGCTTCGATGGCGGCCAGAATGCTGCCTGTGCCCGGCAACAACCCTTCCGGCGTGGGGTAGGTGGTATCCGGATTCGTGCCGATGAAGCGTGCACCACGCCGGATGGCCAGTGCAGCCATGGCCAGTTTATCATAGGTCAGCGCTGTGTCAAAACCGACGACGACCACGTCGGCGTCAGGCACTTCGGTCAGGGCGAAGCCTTCCCTTAACAGCAGATTGCGGAATGAAGGCTCTCCTACAAGAAGCACGCGGACCTCCCGTGGGAGATTCTCGTGAAGCCAGGCCACAGCAACCTGGGCCGACGTAATGATCTGCGCCTCTGATGCCTCGCGGTCCAGGCCCAGTGCATTCAACCGCGCCACATATTGCGCCGCTGAGCGGCTGGCGTTATTCGTCAGGTACACATAGGGGACTTGCCGTTTGCGCAGGCAAGCCAGAAGCTCCACGGCTCCCGGTCTCGGCGTGTCATCCAGATATAACACACCGTCCATATCCAACACGCAGGCCGAAATCTTTTGCGATTTCACAGAGTCACCCTCCTACCCTCGAAAAGCAATAACCCAAAACGCAAGAGGCCGGTAGCCGCAATCACCAGTGCGCCCACCAACCATCCGATCAGCAACAGATAGAAACTCGCATAGATGGCCGGGAAAGCGACAAAGAAGAAGGACAGGCCGCAATAAGCTTTGGAGGGATGCTGGAGCGACGCACGCTTCATACGGCGTAACACGACCAGCATCAGCGGAATCTCCAGGAGGGCCACAGCCAGGAAAAAAAGAAAAAACAGTCCTGAGAGAAATGGGAGAGGGGGGACAAGCACAGGGATGTATCGATGCAGCAGGTTAGCAACGAACAGGATAACGCCGCCGGCTAGCAAGCCGGTTGCACCGAGGAGCAAACAGGTCTTCTTCGCCATCTGTGGCCCGCGCGCTTCCGGTGCCGGCTAATCATCTTCGAGAGGGTCGTCCTCTCGTTCGGCCACATCTTGCTCAACGTCAACCACGGCTGTGGCGATGGCCCAACTGACGACGCCCCAAGTCCCCCCGGAGATGAGGGTTGCGATCAGGAGGGAGCGCGCAGTGACCGGTGTAGTGGGATCGCGCACCAGGCCAACCACAGACATCGTGATCGCCAACAGGGCGAAAAACAATCCGACCTTTACCGGCCCGCTCAAACGAGATAGCCAGCTCGATGATGGGGGCTGACCCGGCCGTTGATCTTCTGCTACCATTGCCTCTGGGTTCATGGCTCACTCCTGTTGCCAGCATGGCTTCTCATGCTACCGCATCCAAGGATGCACCTGTACCTATATTGTATCCGAACGCAGGCGAGTCGTCAAGCTGGTCGCCGGAATAGGGTGGCCGTCAAAGTTTTGCGTCTGCAATCATTCACGCCCTGCCCTTACCACC
>CAZFFM010000024.1:0-20800 GCA_964517425.1 uncultured Ardenticatenales bacterium
CCTGTTGGATGAGTGTTTCCTGAGTCCTCAATGGGGGGGGGAGTGAACGGTTACCAGTAATCACACTATCTCCTTCCTGAGTATGGGATAGCCTGATTATACCATCTCTAGCGAGCCGTGTCAATGCCTCCGTGCTGACGCCGTACTTCTTTGCTGCCAGGGGGAGGGGGGTACATGTTTGCAGTTGGAGTGTCATGGGGGCACCTCACTTTATTACGTTATACAGCCAATAGAGTGAGCCGCACAGGAATCGAACCTGTAACCTACTGATTAAGAGTCAGTTGCTCTGCCTAATTGAGCTAGCGGCCCATACCGCTTTGATTATATCGCCAGAGTGCAAAATTGTCAAGTGCCGATCCGAAACGGAGTGTGCGCGGCGAATGCAAAGCGCGGGACACGAAGGAATGGGGTTGCTCTTCACCCTATTCTATTCGTTGCGCATGCCCACCTGATCACTGTTTCCATGCCAGACAAGTTTCAATCAGGTGGTCCAGATCGGCGACAGATTGGCCCTGTACGACAAGATGCAGGAAGAACTCGATATTGCCGGCAGGCCCCCGCAATGGCGAAGAGACCAGGCCGGCAACAACCCATCCCTGCGACGTGGCCCACCGGCAGGTATTCCGTAACACGGCACGATGAACGTTGGCGTCGCGTACCACGCCCCCTTTTTCGACCTGTGCCCGTGCAGCCTCAAACTGTGGCTTCACCAGGGCGATGACTTCACCAGTTGGCCGGAGGTAGCCGCGCAACACGGGCAACACGCGGGTCAGCGAGATAAAAGAGACATCTACGGTGACCAGGTCTACCACCTCCGGCAACGAATCCAGATGGCGGACATTCGTGCGTTCCATAACGACAACGCGAGGGTCTTGACGAAGTTTCCACGCCAACTGGCCATACCCGACGTCTATGGCATAGACGCGGGCAGCGCCCCGCTGCAGGAGACAATCGGTGAAACCGCCCGTTGATGCCCCAACGTCAGCACATACGAATCCCGTGACGTCTAGTTCCAGACGTTCTAACGCACCAAGCAGCTTCTGTCCGCCGCGACCGGCGAAGGGCGATGGTTCCCGAACTTCTATCCTTGCATCAATAGGGCAAGGCATCCCCGGCTTCGTCCGCACCTGACCGTTCACGAGCACCGCACCGGTCATGATCAGCGCGCGAGCCTGGTCGGGCGTCTTCGCCAAACCGCGCTCCACGAGCAAGGCATCCAGAGAGCTTTTTTTTGTCATCAGTGACCGCCTCGGGCAAAAACAAGTTAAGCACGGATAGGTAAGCGTCCAGGGACTACCCTGGAAGCGCCTGCTTCAAGCTCTTTTTTGCCACGAATTACACGAATTTTCACTAATTTTTTTGCTTTTTTCGTGTGAATTCGTGCAATTCGTGGCAGATACAGGGGGGGCTGAACGGTTACACTAATTGTTCTTTGTGCCTTCGTGTCTTCGTGGTTCAATTTGAGAGAATTGCCGCGCAATAATATGACGCACACCCCCTGAAAGGACAGATTGACAAGGGCGCAAGCCGGTGGTATACTTTGGCCCATGCTTAGTCAATCACCGTCAAAACATACGATATCCCAAGAACTACGAGGGCTGCTGATCACCATGCGGCCCAAACAATGGACCAAGAACGGCATCATTTTTGCCGCGCTGGTGTTTGATGGCAAATTGCTGCACCCCCTTCTTCTGGCTAAAACGACAGCAGCTTTTGCAATTTTTTGCTTGATCTCCAGCACGGTCTACCTGATAAATGATCTGGTAGATATCGAAAAAGATCGCGCCCACCCCTCGAAATGTCACCGGCCAATACCGTCCGGCCAACTGCGTTCACGGACGGCACTGAGCGCAGCGATAGCCATACCGCTGATTTTTCTGCCGGTTTCCTTTCTCCTCGGGACAGCTTTTGGGGTTATTGCGACCAGCTATCTCGGTCTGATGATTGCCTACTCCTTCGTACTAAAGAACGTTGTCATCATTGATGTGCTGACCATTGCCGGCGGATTCGTGCTGCGGGTGGCCGCCGGCACAGTCATATTCCATGTGGAACGGTTTTCGCCCTGGCTATACGTCTGTACGACCTTGCTCGCTCTGTTTCTGGGATTGAGTAAGCGGCGTCAGGAATTGGTACTGTTAAACCAAGATGCAAACAATCATCGGGTTGCGCTGCAAGATTATAGCATCCCCTTCCTCGACGAAATGATTGCCCTCGTCACTTCCACGACCGTGATGGCTTATTCTCTCTACACCTTCTCAGCCCCCAACCTTCCGAGGAATCACACGATGATGTTGACAATTCCGTTCGTACTCTACGGCCTGTTTCGCTACCTGTACCTGATTCACGTGCGCGGAGAAGTGAAGGCTCCGGATGAACTTCTCCTCAAGGATCGGGCATTATCCATGTCCGTAGTGCTTTGGGGTATGGCCTCGGTGGCAATCCTCTACTGGATACCGCAATAGCCCTCGCAGGGCGACCGCCAAGGTACGCCCCTACTTTTCTGAATTGGGGCCTTATGCTAGTTTAGGCACGAATGCTCAAATGTCCTCCCGTGACGGGCTGAAGCCGTCACTGGCTGTGCAAGAAAGTCGCTGAAGCGACTGCCCGGTGGAAACTCAGCCGCTTTTAGCGGGGCTTGGCAGGGCAACCCAGTGCCGATTTTAATCCGGCACTTTGGTGAAATTAGCATAAGGCCCGAATTGGGTAAATAAGGCTGCGTAGAGCAAGGAAGTTGTTCGGCTGAGCCGTGAACAGGCTTATCCGTCCATCAGTTCATGGATGGAAGCAAACACGGGTTTTTACTTTCTACCGCTGCTCTTTTCCATCCATGACTCTGGCAATCTTCGCTTTGAGGTAATTCCGTAGATTACCCAACAGCGAGGGAGAGGCTACCGTTTGGTGTATTGTTTGGCGCGGCGTGCCTTGACCAAACCGGGCTTCTTGCGTTCCTTCATTCGTGAGTCACGGGTGAGAAACCCCCCCCGGCGCAGGACAGGTCGCAACGTCTCATCCAGCTTGAGCAGTGCCCGGGAGATAGCGTGCCGTACGGCACCAGACTGACCCGTCGGGCCGCCCCCCTTAACCAGCACAGTAATATTGAGGGAATCTTCCATACGAGCCGCCTCAAGAGGTTCCCGCACACGCAACAGATCAGCCGCACGGGTGAAATACTCTTCGGAGGGACGACCATTTATGATGATACTCCCTTCCCCCTCAGAATACAAACGCACCTGAGCAGAAGAAGTCTTTCGACGTCCAACGGCATAGAAATAACGTTCTGAAACCAAGGTTGCCTCCTCTATAGATCCAGCGGTTGGGGGTTTTGCGCTTTATGGGGATGGTCTGGACCAGCGTAGACCTTCAACTTTTTCATCACCTGCCGCCCCAAACGGTTGTGCGGTAACATTCCACGAACTGCCAACTCGATCACGCGTGTAGGATGCTTTGCCAATTGATCGCGCAACGTAATGGTACGCAGTCCTCCTACGTAGCCAGAGTGACGGTAGTATTTTTTCTGATCCATTTTGCGTCCTGTCACGCGCACCTTTTCTGCGTTTACCACCACAACATAATCTCCGGTATCTATATGCGGCGTAAAGACCGGTTTGTGCTTTCCACGAAGCACGTGCGCAATCTGTGAAGCCAGTCGTCCCAGAGTCTTGCCGGTGGCATCCACCACGTACCATTCCTGTTGCTCTTTAGCCTCATCAGCAGATATTACGGTATAAGTCTTCACTGCATTCTCTCCTAAGTTCCCATTAACGATCAATCGTAGTACACAGCCGTCAGGCATAACCCGCAAGGAGAAACTGTTGGCCCCGACCTTCCTCGCGGGGGCGCGGCCAGTAGCGACGCGAACTGTTGTGCCGAAATCTCTCCCCGGCCAACCTGCAAAAGCGTCCCTACCATTCTGCGCACCATTCGATAAAGAAAGGCCTTCGCCTCCACATCAAAGGTCACGATCTCGCCCTGCCGCCGGCACGCGGCGCGGAATATATAACGCACACTGTTTGTGCCCTGTGGCGGCCGGCCAAACGCAATGAAATCATGCTCGCCAAGCAGGGCCTGCGCTGCTTGATCCATCGCGTTCACATCCAACGATTCTCGTACATGTAAGGCAAATCGTCGCTGCAACGGCGAGCGCACTACCCGATTCAATATGCGGTACTGATAGTGACGGCGAGCCGCATCGTAGCGCGGATGGAAATCTGCCGGCACGGGTTCTACCTTTACCAGGCTGACATCCCATGCCAAACGCGCATTCACCGCTTGCAACAGATCGTTTGGCGAATGGGACCACGACAATGAAAAAGCGATTACTTGTCCCGCCGCATGAACCCCGCTGTCCGTGCGACCGGCCCCCACCAGCGATACGGGCATACCGGCCAAATCATGAAGCGCGGCATCCAATTCTCCCTGGACAGTACGGTCGGTCGCCTGTCTTTGAAACCCGCAGAACTCGGTGCCGTCGTACTCTACAATCGCTTTGTACTTTGGCATGCAACGGTCAAACCATCATTTGCGCAAGGTCTAGCTGACCAACTCCAGGATCACCATGGGAGCGGCATCTCCTTTTCGGAGACCGATTTTCACCATGCGGGTATATCCACCTGGGCGATCAGCATAATCACCGGCCAGCTCATCGAATAGCTTAGAAACCAGACGCTTGTCTTGAACCTTTCGGAAGGCCAGCCGGCGCGCATGCACCGCATAGCTTTCATCATCCTGGGCACGTTTTGCCAACGTGATCAGTTTTTCCACATCAGCACGAATTGCCCGCGCGCGCGCTTCCGTGGTCTCTATTCGTTCGTGCTCAAACAGCGCGATGATGAGATTCCGGAACAATGCTTTGCGATTTCCCATCGAGCGATTGAGCCTACGGCCTGCTACACGATGTCTCATACAGCCTCAATCTCCTCCAAAAGCTCACCCTCATCTTCGTCTTCAACAACATCGTCCACCGGTTCGAGCAGGTAGTAAAGCCCCTTTTCTTCCAGCTTTTCTACCAGCTCTTCCAAGGATTTCTCGCCGAAGTTTCGGATAGCTAACATTTCATCCCGGCTTCTCCGCAGCCGCTCGATTATTTCACCAACTTCTGTAATGCCGGCACGTTTGAGACAATTGAACGCGCGCACAGTCAAGCCCAATTCTTCTATTGGCATATTGTACACGGCCGGCTCAATCGCCTGCTCGGAACCTTGATCCAGAGTCTCCTGTGTTTCTGACGGCTCCTTCACTTTACCCAGAGATGTGACGATCTGGAAATGCTTGACCAAGATATCTGCCGCCTGGTTGACAGCCTTGTCCGGCGAGGCAGTGCCATCGGTCCAGACTTCCAAGGTCAGGCGATCGAAGTCGGTCATCTGTTCTACGCGAGTCTGTTCCACAGAATGGCGGACCTTCCGTATAGGGCTAAAGATAGCATCTACCGGAATCTCGTCAATGGGCAGGGCACCACGTTCATCAGCAGGAGAATACCCCCGACCGTGATCCACTGTCATCTCCAGCTCGATTTCCGAGTTGGAAGAGTCCAGGGTTAACAACGGTATTTCGGGGTTGATGATCTCAACCTCGCTTGGACAAATGATGTCGGCCGCTGTAACCACGCCTTCGCCGCTTGCTTCCAGCCGTACCCGTACCTCATCCTCCGTGTGTAAGAGCAGACGCACTTGTTTTAGATTCAACAAGAGTTGAATCGTGTCTTCCTTCACCCCTGGAATCGGGGAGAATTCATGGTGAATGCCCATGATGCGGACCGAGGTAATAGCAGCCCCCTGTAATGAGGAAATCAAAACTCTCCGGAGGGCATTCCCTACGGTGACGCCGTACCCAGGCTCCAACGGCCCAATTACGAAACGACCATAGTCCCGCGTGATAACGTCCCGGTTTACTTTAGGATATACGATTTCTAGCAAGAGGCCCCCTCCTACGTCAAACACGTATCCAGGTCGAGCGTCAGTTGACAACATGCGCCAACCAACCGCTGGAACCTGCAATATTTATCGCGAGTAATATTCCACAATAAGCTGTTCGTTGAGCGAAAGGTCAATGTCGCTACGTTCAGGCAAGGTGAGTACTTGCCCGGCCATGTTTTCGTAGTCCGTAGACAACCAACCAGGCAAACGCTTTTGTGCCATTTGCTCTTTCTGCGTCTGGAAGAATTCCATTTTGCGACTTCTCTCACGTACAGCGATTTGATCCCCCGATTTTACCAGGAACGAGGGGATATTTGTCTTGCGACCGTTCACATCGAAGTGCCCGTGCAAGACCAGTTGTCGCGCCTGGGCTCGTGATTCGGCAAATCCCAGGCGATAGACGACATTATCCAGTCGCTGCTCCAGGATTTGCAGGAGTACCTGGCCCGTCTGTCCCGGGCGGCGCAAGGCCTGACGATAGTACCGTCTGAATTGTCGCTCAAATACGCCATAGATGCGCCGTGCCTTTTGCTTTTCCCGAAGCTGCAAGGAGTAGTCCGACTGCTTGCGCCTGAATCTTTGTTTGTTGCCGTGCATTCCAGGGGCATAAGCCCGTTTTTCCAGGGCACATTTCGGACTAGAACACCGCTCCCCTTTTAGAAAAAGCTTCACGCCTTCTCGGCGACATAGCTTGCACACTGCCTTTGTATATCTGGCCATAAGTACCTCTCCCTCAACTTGCTTGATGTAGCAACCACCGGTTTTCGATGACCGGAGGAATGCAACTGATGATACGAACTACACCCGGCGCTTTTTTCGAGGCCGACATCCATTGTGGGGTATAGGCGTCACGTCCGTAATGGAGCGCACCTTCAGGCCAGCGCCCTGTAAAGAGCGGATGGCTGCTTCCCGCCCTGGCCCAGGTCCTTTCACAAAGACCTCGACTTCTCTCATGCCGTGATCCTGGCTTTTGCGAGCAACCTCCGTTGCCGCCATTTGGGCAGCATAAGGCGTACTCTTGCGCGACCCCTTGAATCCGGCCACACCGGCACTGGCCCAAGCCACAGTGTTCCCTTGCAGGTCTGTGATGGTTATGATGGTGTTGTTAAAATTGGAATGAATGTGCGCCTGTCCCACCGGAACATTCTTGCGCTCACGTCGCCCCCCGGTCTTCCTCGATCGTCCTTTATCTTGTGCCACAGTTCCCTCGCTTATTTCTTAATGCGCGATTGACGGCGTCCGGCAACTGTCCGTCGCGTCCCTCGCTTTTGTCTGGCATTTGTACGTGTACGCTGTCCACGAACAGGTAAGTTCCGGCGATGTCGCAATCCACGGTAACAATTGATCTCTTGCAAGCGCTTGATGTTCATGCTCACCTCGCGTCGCAGATCACCTTCGACTTTGTAATCCTGATCAATGATCGTGCGCAAACGGGCAACTTCAGCTTCTGCAAGGTCTTTCACTCGCGTGTCTGGGTTCACTTGCGCCTTATCCAGCATTTCCCGGCTTGTCCTGCGACCGATGCCATAGATGTAGGTAAGAGCGACTTCCACCCGCTTGTTACGAGGCAAATCAACCCCTGCTATACGTGCCATACTCGTCCTCCCCAGCTATCGTTAGCTTTCAGCCTTGCCGTTGCTTGTGTTTAGGGTTTTTGCAGATCACGCGAACAATTCCACGTCGTCGCACGATCTTGCACGAATCGCACATTTTCTTAACCGATGCTCGTACTTTCATTTGTCTCACTCCTTAGGATGCCCTGGTAGGTGCCCCACTTCATACTTGCGTCAAGATTTCTGGCCCGTTCGACGTTATCGCTATGGTATGTTCAAAGTGCGCAGATATACTGCCATCCTGCGTCACGACTGTCCAATGATCGTCCATGACTTTGGTCTGCCAGTCACCCATATTAACCATCGGTTCCAACGCCATGGTCATGCCTGTACGAAGCAGCGGGCCTTGACCCGGCTCACCGAAATTCGGAATCGGCGGGTCTTCGTGCATTTGCCGGCCAATCCCGTGGCCCACATATTCTCGCACCACTGCATAGTTCCTGGATGCGGCGACTTCTTCGATGGCCGCAGACACGTCGCCCAGGCGATTTCCCGGCCGGGCTTTTTCAATGCCGGCATACAACGCCGCCTCGGTCGCCTCGATCAAGGATTGGATATCGGGTGAAACCTCACCAACGCCTATGGTAAATGCCGAGTCGCCTTGAAACCCTTTGTAAATCACACCCAGGTCGACACTGATGACATCCCCGGGATTCAGCACACGCGGGCCGGGTATACCATGCACGATCTCGGTATTGACCGACGCACAGATCGAAGCGGGAAACCCGTGATAGCCCTTGAAAGACGGTCGCGCCCCGTGCTTGCGGATGAATTGGAAAGCCAACTCGTCCAACTCCTTTGTCGTGATGCCCGGCTTGATGTGCGTACGCAACATCGCCAACGCTTCGGCCGTAAGTTTTCCGGCGTCCCGCATTTTTCGGATTTCACGTTTCGATTTTATGATTATCATCGGTACAAGCAGACCATTTCCAATAACCGGTTCTCATGTAACTGTTCCGGCAAAGCTGGGTTAACCTCAGTTCTCGCGGATCGCCTGGATGATTTCATTCTGAACCTGGCCGATGGACAGACCACCATCAATCTCCACCAGGACGCCCTTGTCGCCATAGAACTCAATCAGCGGAGCAGTTTGCTCGAAATAAACCTCCAGCCGCTTTTCCACCGTATCACGGCTGTCATCGGCCCGCTGGTACAGCTCGCCGCCACACTGGTCACACACATCTTCCATCGCCGGCGGATTGAAAATCACATGAAAGGCGGCCTGACACGACTTACAGACACGCCGGCCGGTCAAACGAGCGATCAGGTCTTCACGCTCCACACGGATATAGATTGCGCGACTCACTTTCTGGTCATACTTGGCCAGCAGTTCACCCAAGGAAGCAGCCTGGTCCAGGTTTCGTGGGAACCCGTCCAGGATCGCGCCGGCTGCGCAGTCGGGTCGGGAAAGCCGGTCTTCTACCATGCGAACCGTTACGTCGTCCGGTACCAAGACCCCTTTCTCCATATAAGACTTGGCCAGTAAACCCAATTCCGTTTCCTTCGAAAGATTGTAGCGGAAAAGGTCGCCTGTGGCTACCTGGGGGATTCCCAGGCTCTCTTCGATAAGCCGGGCTTGTGTACCCTTGCCCGCGCCGGGTGCACCAAGCATAATCAAGTAAGTGGGTTGACCAGACTGTGTCATCGCTTCGATTTCCCCTTTCATGAGTAGCTACTGCCAGGACAAGTTTCTACTGTCGAATAAAGCCCTCATAGTGACGCATGAGCAACTGCGCTTCCAGCTGCTTCATCGTATCAACCACGACACCAACCACAATGAGCAGTCCCGCACTGGTAATCAACAACGTCTGCACGTTGGTAATTTGGCGCGCGAAGAAGGGCAAAATGGCCACAAGCCCCAGAAAGACCGCGCCCACCAAGGTCACACGCTGCAGCACACTGTTGAGATAGTCTTCGGTGCGCCGCCCCGGACGTATTCCGGGGATAAACCCACCCTGCCGTTGTAAATTCTCCGGCAAGTTCTGCTGGCGGAAAATCACGTCGGTATAGAAATAGGTAAAGGCGACGACCATCAGAAAATAGAGTCCCCAATAGAGGAGCCCACCGGTATTAAAAGCGGAGTTCACCCCCGCCGCAATATTGGCTACGAAAGTATTGCTGGAAGTCATGAAAAATTGCGCCATAATGCCCGGCAAAATCAAGATCGATTGGGCAAAGATCAGCGGGATCATGCCGGCCGAGTTGACACGCAACGGAATATGGCTGCTCTGCCCGCCGTACACGCGCGTGCCCCGCACCCGTTTGCCATATTGCACCGGCACGCGACGCTCTCCCTCCTGAATGAAGATGATCGCGGCCACTGTGACGATGGTAATGATGGTAAGCGAGATCAAAGCCATGCCACCAGACGCCACCAGCTGCCCCACGTTCTGTGGAATGCCGGCCACGATGCCCCCGAAGATGATGATTGAAATCCCGTTGCCCACACCTTCATCTGTAATCAACTCGCCCAGCCACATAGCGAACATCGAGCCGGCCGTCAGACTGGTCACCACAGCCAATGTCGGGATTGGGTCGGTGAACAAGCCAAAGTGCTTGAGCAGAGGCGGCCCCCCTCCCAAGGGATGCGCCAGCAAGGTTGCCTGGGCAAAGCCTTGCAAAGCAGCCAAAGGGATGGTCATCCAATAGGTGTACAGGTTCATCTTCTGCTGTCCCTGCTCCCCCTCTTTGGCCAATTCTTCAAGTTGGGGGATCAAGGGCGTGACCAATTGCATGATAATGGATGCTGTAATATAGGGATACACACCCATCGCCACCACAGAGAAGTTGCGCATAGCGCCACCGGAAAGCATGTTCAGGAAACCGAGCAATTGGTTTGCCTCGAAGACCTGCTTCAACCCGGCTTGATCCACTCCTGGCACCGGCACATGCGCGGTCAGCCGGAAGAGGATTAAGATGCCCAGTGTAAATAGGATTTTTCGCCTAAGATCAGGCAATCGCCAAGCATTACGCAGCGCTTCAATCATTTCCTACTCCTGAAGGGAGTACTTCAACAGTTCCGCCGGCCGCTTCAATCTTCTCGCGTGCCGAGGCAGAAAAAGCATGGGCCGAGACCCGCAGCGGAATGTCCACATCTCCATTGCCCAATATCTTCACAGGCTTGCGCAGGCTACGAATGGCGCCACGGTCGTGTAGAGCTTCCAGAGTGATTTCCTGATCCGCCTGAAACAATGCGGCCAGTCGCCCCACGTTCACCGGCTGGTATTCCACCCGAAAGATATTGGTGAAACCCCGCTTCACCGGCATACGGCGCACCAGCGGCAATTGGCCACCCTCAAAGTAGGGGGGCTTTCCGCCACCGCTACGCGAGCCCTGTCCCTTGCGGCCGCGGCCCGCATACGTACCATGTCCAGAAGCGTCTCCCCGGCCACGGCGCTTGCGTGACTTGACAGACCCAGGAGCCGGTCGCAAATCATGTAGTTTCATTTTCTTCCGCTCCCTCACCCAGGTATTCCACGGTCACCAGGTGGTTAACAGCCTGGATCATACCCGCCAGCGCTGGATTCAGCGTATGTTCAGCCGTGTCACCCAGTCGCCTTAGACCAAGAGCGCGCACTGTGGCCTTCTGTCGTTGAGAATAGCCGATTGCGCTCTTGGAGTACTGTACCCGTACGCGTCTATTTTCAGCCAACTTGATCCCTCCACCAAATGGGGCAGACATCTTGCACCGGTTTTCCCCGGCGGGCAGCTTCCTCTTCGCTACTCTTCAACTGGCTCAATCCGCGCAAAGTGGCTTGAGCTACGTTCAGGGAATTGCTGCTTCCCAGAGATTTCGTAAGGATGTCCCGAATTCCGACCGCTTCCACGACGGCTCGCACACCCCCGCCGGCAATGACTCCCGTACCGGGTGAGGCCGGCTTCATCAACACCTTCGCCGCGCCAAACGTGGCCAGCAAGGGATGCGGAATCGTGCTTCCGACCAGTGAAACCTGCACCATTTCTCTCTTCGCTTTTTCTATGCCTTTGCGAATCGCCTCGGCTACTTCACGTGCCTTGCCGATGCCAAGCCCCGCACGCCCCTTGCGATCTCCCACGACAACGACGACCCGAAAGCCAAACCGGCGGCCACCTTTGACCACTTTCGCCGTGCGGGTGATGCTGATGATACGTTCTTCGAATTCGGGGGCTTCCCGCTCACGCTGATTACGTCTGGCCATTTGTCCTCCTCTTTAGAACTGCAGCCCGCCCTTACGGGCACCTTCGGCAAGGGCTTTGACACAACCATGATACTTGTATCCCCCGCGATCAAAGACTACAGTCTCAATTCCTTGCGCCTTGGCACGCCGGGCCACTTCCAAGCCCACTTTTCTCGCTTGTTCCGTCGGCGACAATTCCCCCATTTCCTGCCGCACATCCTTATCTAACGTGGAGGCTGATGCCAGAGTGTGCCCCTCCTCGTCATTAATCACCTGTGCATAGATGTGATGTAAGCTGCGAAACACGTTCAGTCGCGGACTATCGGCCCGGCCCGACAATCTCTTTCGTACACGGCGATGTCTGCGTTGCCGAAGGGCTGTGCGGCTTTGCTTCTTTCCCATGAGATTCTCCTGTTCCTATTTCTGATACGTACTTCCTGATTCCTTGGGTTTGCTCCTCACCGACAACCGATCACAAGCTACCCAATCTTGCCGCTCTTGCCTGCCTTGCGGCGTATGATTTCACCATCGTAAAGGATGCCTTTGCCCTTGTATGGCTCCGGCGGGCGCATGCGGCGGATGCGGGCAGCCATTTCTCCTACCATTTGTTTATCGGGACCGGAAATGGTGAAGGTGCGATACCCCTTTTCCACCTCGAAGACGATCCCAGCGGGGGGGATGAAACGGACCGGATGGGAAAGCCCAACATTGAGCACCAGGTCTTCCCCTTGCGCTTCCGCGCGATAACCAGTTCCTTCCAGCCTCATTCGTTTTTGGAATCCCTCGGACACACCGGTGACCATGTTCGCCAATAGAGCACGTGTAAGCCCATGCAAAGCCCGATGGTTCCTTTGGTCTGTAGGGCGAGAGACCAACAGCTCTGCCCCTTCCTGGCGTATCGTCATATCAGGATGGAACTCTCGCTCCAATTCCCCTTTGGGGCCTTTTACCGACACATTTACTCCTCGAATATTTATTTGAACCCCATTGGGTATAGGTATAGGCAACCGTCCCACTCGAGACATTTTGCTTACCTCCAATTTTCCTCAAACGCTACGTTGTTTGCCCAAGAAGTTCAACCTCTCGGAGAAGTTGAACTTCCAAAAAATAATTACCAGACCTCACAGATGACTTCGCCACCCACGCCCAAGCGCCGTGCTTGACGGTCGGTCAAGAGGCCGCGCGATGTAGAAACGATAGCAATCCCCATTCCGCTGAGCACCCAGGGGATATTCCCCTTTCCCTGGTAGGTACGCCGCCCAGGTTTGCTCACGCGACGTAATCCGGTGATCACCGGCCTTTTTTCAGCGTCATATTTGATCCAAAGGCGAAGCATTGACTGTGGCTTGCTTTCAACGTTTTCTACTTGTTTGACATACCCTTCGTCCACGAGAATCTTCGCTATCGCCTTCTTGATCTTTGATGACGGAACCAGCACATAGGCATGTTGTGCCATCTGAGCATTCCGAATACGAGTCAGCATGTCAGCTATCGGATCGCTCATGGTCATAGTCTTCTCTCCTCTTTCTTAGTAAACCCAAAACTGCCTTGTCTCTTACGGCAAGGTACACAAATTGCGCCACGTTTCATATAACGAAAGGCCAAAGCTAACGCTGCGGGCCGTTACCAACTGGACTTGACAACGCCAGGAATCAGGCCTTCCATCGCGTGTTTCCGGAAGCAGATACGGCACATACCGAAGCGGCGCATATATCCTCGCGGCCGTCCACACAAACGGCAACGGTTACGCACCCGGTACTCATACTTACGCTGTTTTTCTCTGGCAATCATGCTTTTCTTGGCCAATGGTGTACCTTTTCCTTTCGTATTCTCGCGCTAGATCCGCTTGAAGGGCATACCGAATGCACGCAAAAGTTCCCGGCCCTCATCATCATTTTTGGCCGTGGTAACGATACTGATCTCCATGCCACGCACCTTGTCAATCGAATCATACTCTATTTCGGGCCAGACCAATTGCTCTTGCAAGCCCAAAGTATAGTTGCCCCGTCCGTCAAAGGCATCCGGGGAAATGCCGCGGAAATCCCTTTGTCGAGGCAAGGCCACGCTGATCAGACGGTCAAGAAAATTCCACATCCGTTCTCCACGCAACGTCACCTTGATGCCAATCGGATTGCCCTCACGCAGCCGGTATACGGCAATGGAACGTCGGGCGCGCGTAATCACAGGGTGTTGGCCGGCAATGATCTCAATGTCGCGGGTAGTGGCATCCAGCGCTTTGGCATTCTGCAACGCCTCTCCCACCCCCACATTCACCACGATCTTGGTAACTCGAGGCACTTCCATTACGTTGCCATATTGAAAGGCCTCCATCAATTGTGGAACAACTTGTTCTTGGTATATTTCTTTGAATCTAGCCACAGTCTAGCTCTCCAAGTCCATACTGCACAATCCGGAATGGATCACGCATGATGCGTAGCAGCGCAGGTAACATCAGGCAAGGCCAAGTCAGGTCTTATCCACGTATTGGCCGCATTTTCGACAAGTGCGCGCCCGCCGGTTGTCTGCCGTCAGGGTGGTGCCCACGCGCGTAAGTTGATCACAATGGGGGCAGACCAGCGCCACGTTCGAGACGTGGATGGGCCCCTCCAATTGAATTCGACCGGCCTGGGTCTGCACCTGCCCGGTGGCCCGCTGGTGCTTGGTACGCATGTTGACGCCACTGACAATCACGCGGTCGCCATTCGGGTTCCATTGGCCAACGTAGCGTCCTTTTCCTTTGCGTCCACGGATCACACGTTGGACCTCGCCACGTTCGCCGCTCGAGTTGCCGGCCACAACTTCTATGGTATCCTTTTCACGGATTTTCATCTACGTTCCCTCCCTACAAAACCTCTGGGGATAGGGACACAATTTTCATGAACCCCTTTTCGCGCAATTCGCGGCCGACAGGGCCAAAAATACGCGTCCCTTTTGGATTCCGAGCATCATCCAGAATCACGGCGGCATTCTCGTCAAAGCGAATGTGTGTGCCATCGGTCCGGCCGTATTCCTTCGCTGTACGCACGATCACGGCACGGACAACATCTCCCTTCCGCACAGAGCCGCCTGGTACAGCTTGCTTCACAGCAGCAACAATCACATCTCCGACCCGGCCGTAACGGCGACGTGATCCCCCCAACACTTTAATGCAAAGGATTTCGCGAGCCCCGGTATTGTCTGCCACCCGCAGGCGGCTCTCCTGTTGTATCACGATACGCCTCCCTCTTGTAGTCGCTGTTCTATTCGGCCCGATTGACGACGTCCATCACAACCCAATGTTTGTCCCGGCTCATAGGCCGACATTCTCGGATTTGGACAATATCGCCAGCATGGGAGGCGTTATCCTCGTCATGTGCCTTGTATTTCTTGGAAGTTGTGATTACTTTGCCATAGATACGATGACGATGTTGTCTCTTCACGAGAACGACAACCGTCTTCTCCATTTTATCACTGACGACTTGTCCGGTCAAGACCTTCCGCTGCTCTCTCATTCCTCTACCTCCTCGGCGAACAGTTCATATTCGCGCAGGATAGTATTCAGTCGCGCAATGTCACGATTCACTTGACGAACACGGTTTGTGTTGACCAGTTGTTTGGCGGCCATCTGAAAACGCAAGTTGAACAATTCTTGATAGTGATTGTCAATCTCTTGGCGAATTTCGGCAGCACTCATGTTCCCACGAATTTCTGCGGCTTTCATTGTGAAACCTCTTCCTATCCTCTGCGATCGTGTCGGGACACAAACTGTGTATGAATGGGAAGCTTATGGCTTGCCAGGCGCATTGCTTCTCGAGCCGCTTCTTCCGGAACGCCGCCGATCTCGAATAATATGTGCCCGGGCTTGACGACGGCAACCCAATGATCAACCGCCCCTTTGCCACTTCCCATCCGTGTTTCAGCCGCTCTTTTGGTCACCGACTTATAAGGGAATACACGAATCCACAGTTTGCCACCACGTCGGACATAGCGAACGATGGCCCGTCGCGCTGCCTCTATCTGGCGACCGGTGATCCAGGCAGGTTCCTTTGCCTGAAGAGCAAACTCGCCGAAATGCACACGGTTGCCCCGGCTGGCGCGGCCCTTCATCCGTCCGCGATGTACTTTGCGGTGTTTTGTACGTTTTGGCATTAACATGATATTCTCTCCTGCCCCAACCAGATGTCAGGCCGCTATGCCTCGTTCTCCGACAGAATGTCACCATTGTAAATCCAAACTTTTACGCCGATGGCTCCATAGCTCGTGTGCGCTTCGGTCAGAGCATAATCTATGTCCGCTCGCAAGGTGTGTAACGGAACACGTCCTTCCCGGACTTGCATGGTGCGAGCCATTTCCGCGCCCGACAACCGTCCGCTGCACATAATCTTGATCCCTTTTGCACCCCCGCGCATAGCTCTCATCGCCGCTTGTTTCATGGCCCGCCGGTAGGAGATGCGATGCTCCAACTGGCTGGCAATGTTACCGGAAATCAGCCGGGCGTTTGTGTCTGGGGATTTCACTTCCCGAACGTCAATGCGCACTTTTTTCCCGGTCAGTTTCTCCAGACCTTCGCGCAATTTGTTGACGTTCGCCCCTTTACGACCAATAATGATGCCCGGTTTGGAGCTGTGCACAGTGATGGATACCTGATTGGGAAAGCGCTCCAATTCAACATCCGCAACACCGGCCATGGACATTTCCTGAAAGACCTTGTCCCGAATCATCAGATCCTCATGCAGTTGCTCCGTGTATTGCGCACCTTCCGCAAACCACCGCGTTTTCCAATCCTTGACTATCCCTAGCCGAAAACCGTAAGGATGAACTTTTCGTCCCAATGTCCCCTCCTCTGCTGCAATCCCGCAGCCGGCAGACTGGGCACAACCCAAGCCGGTCAGCTATGCGTTGCTCTCCCGCAAGCCCTGAGTACTCAGTCTACTTTCACTCCAATTCTGCCGTGCGATCACGTAACACGACAGTAATATGGCTGGATCTTTTTAGAATCGGCTTGAAACGTCCTCGAGCCGCAAAATGATAGCGCTTCTGGGTTGGGCCGCCATCAGCCCATATCTCGGCCACAAACAGATCGTCAGAGGCCCATCCATCGTTCTCCTCTGCATTTGCTGCTGCTGACCGGATCAGTTTGTAGACCGGCAGGGCAGCAGCCTGCGGCATGAATTTCAGGTGGGCCAGTGATTCTGACACGCTCATGCCCCGCACAGCATCCACCACCAAACGCACCTTCTGGGGTGACATGTGCACATGCTTGACGACCGCTCTTGTTTCATAAAAATACTCTGTTGCCATGTTGTTCCGTCCTATGAAATGACTCTCTCGTTCACGTGCGGCACAGGGTTGCGCAAGAAAGTAGGTCTTCCTGCGCTGCTTCCCCCTGTCTCATGTTTCCCTATTTCATCCGAACGCTCTGATTTTTTTCTCTCGAATGTGGCCACGAAAAGTGCGCGTAGGAACAAATTCTCCTAATTTGTGCCCCACCATGTTTTCCGTGATATAAACCGGCACATGACGCCGCCCATCGTGTACGGCAATGGTATGCCCTACCATTTCCGGAAAAATCGTGGAGGCACGTGACCAGGTACGGATAACACGTTTCTCTCCACTGGTATTCATCGCCTGGATGCGCTTTAGCAATTTTGATTCTACAAATGGTCCCTTCTTCAGAGATCTAGCCACCAAAGTCCTCCTGTATCACGAGTTTTAGGTCCCTCGTTTTGCGTCTCTCTTCCCTGCATACAGCATTCAAAGAAAACGCAGATGCAAGGCGGGAACCGCCATGCCAGCATGGTCGTCCGCTAACGTCTCTTCCCTCGCCGGTGCACAATGTATTTGCTGGTGCGCTTCACACGCCGCGTGCGCTTGCCCAACGTCGGTTGCCCCCACGGCGAAAGGGGCCCGGCACGGCCTATGGGCGCTTTGCCCTCTCCGCCACCGTGCGGATGATCCGTCGGATTCATCGCCGAACCACGTACCGTGGGCCGCCAACCGAGCCAACGCTTGCGGCCAGCCTTCCCCCAAGTGACGTTGCCATGTTCAACGTTTCCGACTTGTCCAATTGTCGCCATGCACTGCACAGAGATCAGGCGAACCTCGCCGGAGGGAAGGCGAATGTGTGCGTACTTGCCCTCCTTGGCCAGCAGTTGGGCCGACGTACCGGCCGCTCGCACCAATTGCCCCCCGCGCCCAGGGTACAGTTCAATGTTATGGATCATCGTACCCGCAGGCAAATTGACAATCGGCATAGAATTGCCAGGCCGAATGTCGGAGCCGGGGCCAGACATCAGCATGTCGTCTACTTTCACGCCCAAAGGGGCGATGATATAGCGTTTCTCGCCATCTGCATAGAAAAGCAAGGCAATGCGCGCTGACCGGTTCGGATCGTATTCGATGGCCGCCACCCGCGCGGGTATTCCTGCTTTGTCGCGCCGGTAGTCGATCTGCCGATATTTGCGCTTGGAGCCGCCACCCCGGTGACGCACGGTGATCTTTCCACGCACGTTCCGCCCCGCCTGATGGCGGGCACCTTTCACCAGTGCGCGCTCCGGTTTGCTCTTCGTAATTTCGTCGAATGTGAAGCCGCTCATCCCTCGGCGGCCCGGAGACGTAGGTTTGTATACTTTAATGGCCATGGTGTGATCTCCCTGCTCTTAAATCAGACGCCTTCAAAGAACTGTATGCTATCGCCCTCTGCCAACATCACCACCGCTTTCTTCCACCACGGCGTTTGGGTTATGTGACGCCCCCAGCGACGTTTCTTTCCTGCGCAACGCATGATGTTCACACGAACGACTTGCACGTCAAAGGCAGTCTCAACGGCCTTTTTCACCTGTTGTTTGGTAGCCCGCCGGTCAACTTCGAAAGTGTATTGGTTGACCAGGTCCGATTGCCGCATACTTTTTTCGGTCACAATTGGGCGTCGCAACACCTCGTAGATGTGCATCGCTCCCTCCCCGTTCCATTTTAGAGATGTGGGATCCAGAGTTATGAGTTCTCTACCTTACCTACGATCCCTCTTCCGTACGTTTTTCCGCAGTTCCCCATGTCTCCTGAATGACGTCCAGAGAAGGTCGAACCAGGAGCAACCGGTCATAGCCCAGCAAGTCCTCCACGTTCAGGTACTGCGCCCGCAACGTTTTTACATCGGGCAAATTGCTGGCCGAGCGCTCCACAGTCCAGTCGCTATCCGGCAAAGCGATCAAAACGCTTTCGTGAAGTTCCAAGCGGTCCAGCAGGGCGACCATTTCACGGGTCTTGGGTTGGTCAAAGATCAGTTCGTCAATGACTGCCAATTGAGATTCTGCCACTTTTGCGGACAAGGCCGAACACAAAGCCAGCCGCCGCATTTTTCGCGGCATCTTCTTCGCATGGCTACGAACTTTGGGGCCAAAGACGGCCCCTCCCCCCCGAAAATTGGGGGCGCTGCGCGTGCCCTGCCGCGCCCGGCCCGTACCTTTTTGGCGCCACGGCTTTCGACCACCTCCACGAATTTCGCCACGCGTTTTCGCTTTGTGCGTGCCCAATCGTGAATTCGCTTGTTGCCGCACGAGCGCCTGGTGCATGACCGGCACATTGGGCTCTATCCCAAAGATGTCGGCAGGCAATGCGACCTCATCTACAACTTCGCCCGCCATGTTATATACAGGTATTTTCATGACTCTGCTGCTCCTGCCGTATGTACGTGTTTCGGGTTTCAAGTTTCGGGTTGCGAGTTTCGCCCTTCGCGTCTCACGTTTTTACGCTCCACGCTCCCTACTCCCTACTTCCTACTCCCTACTCCCTGATTGATTCATCGTTTTGCCGTTGCCCCGCGCCCTACTCTCCCTTGCGTCGCTTAATCGCTTCGTAGATGATGAGGTCGCCACCACGCACACCGGGCACTGCCCCACGCACGGCAATCAAATTACGGTCGGGGTCTACCAGTTCCACCTTCAGGTTTTGTACTGTTACCCGTTGGTTGCCCATCCGACCGGGCATCCGCATGCCCTTGATGACATGACCCGGCGTCGAGCCTGCACCAATCGAGCCCGGTGCCCGCACACGATCGGATTGGCCATGTGTTTTCGGACCACCACGGAATCCGTAGCGTTTCACAACACCCGCGAACCCGCGCCCCTTGGAGATACCCATGACATCCACGCGATCCCCAACCTCGAACTGGCTGACATCAAGACGTTGCCCCTCTTGATAAGACGAGACATCATCCACGCGCAACTCCCGCAAGTGGCGCAATGTAGGCACCTTGGCCTTTTCCAAGTGACCACGCTCGGCCCGCGTAACACGATTCGGGGAAATCTCCCCAAAACCAAGCTGCACTGCCTGATACCCATCGTTTCTTTGAGTCCTGATCTGGGTTACGAAGCAGGGACCTGCTTCAAGGACGGTCACGGGAATTACTTTCCCCGACTCGTCAAATATCTGTGTCATACCTACTTTTCTGCCCAGGATACCTTTCATGGTTCCTCCAGACGTCCAATTGCCGGCTGGCTATTTGCTTTCCAGATACGGGGTGACTCGGTCGCCGTTTGTCCGCCTTTCCGGCTGCAACAATCGCCCGTGCCTGGAAGATTGTCCTATAATTTGATCTCTATGTCGACACCGGCAGGGAGATTCAACTTCATCAAACTATCAATGGTTTTTGAGTCGGGTTCAACAACGTCAATGATTCGCTTGTGTGTCCGAATCTCCAGTTGTTCCCGAGAGTCTTTGTCGATGAATGCTGAACGTATCACCGTAAATTTCTCAATCCGCGTCGGTAACGGCACCGGACCCACCACTTGAGCACCAGACCGCTCAGCCGTTTCTACAATCTGCCGAGCTGACTGGTCCAACAAACGATGGTCGTATGCCTTAAGTCGGATCCGTATCTTTTGTTTCCTCATACCACTCCCTCAAGTTTGCAGTTTGCTGCGTCAGCAGTCTCGCTCTGGCGCGTCGTGATGTGTGCAGCACGCCATGTGCTGCGTGATGTTTAAGCCATGAAACGTGCAGGGCGTTTGTGATTGACCCCAATCGTGATTCTCTTTTTGTGCCTAACGCCAGTTTGAATGCTGCTGCCCACCAGGACTGCTTACTCAATAATCTTGGTAATGGTGCCGGCCCCTACCGTGCGCCCGCCTTCGCGGAT